>CAYLIM010000014.1:0-44604 GCA_964383805.1 uncultured Acetatifactor sp. | reverse complement strand
GCACGCCTTGTGGGACTTCGGAAAATGCCCATCCTGCTCTGGGGAGGTTTGCGTGCCCCGGCCTGCGTGTATGGTTTGGCGCGCCCCGCCGTCCTTCTGCGAAAGGACGTGGCTGAGCAGCTCTCGGAAAGGGAGCTTATGGCGGTGCTATGCCATGAACTGGCGCATATCAGGCGGAGGCATATGCTGCTTGACTGTATATTTGACTGGGTCTGCATTGTCAACTGGTTCAATCCTTTTGTCTGGCTTATAAAAAGAGAGTTTACAGCCTGCCTTGAGACGGACTGTGACCGATATGCCCTCAGTGCCCTCAGAGGGCATATCGGCAAACAGGACTACGCACAGACCCTGCTGCGTCTCTACTCTCTGACGCATATCCGACGGACGGCCTCAGGTATGGGAGCGCTGGACTTTCTGCTGGCCCGGCGGCGGATTCAGTTGATTTTAAAAGCAAAAAAAGACTGGGGAGAGCCGATGAGGTTCGCATTGTGCGGCATCGTGCTGGCAATGGCCGTCCTGTTCTCCCTGTGGGCCAGCAGAGCCCATTTCTATCCCTATCCGGCTCTCCAAGGGCAGCCGGAATTCAGCGCAGAGAGCATACCATAATTTTTTGCGCAAACTAACTACATTTGTAGTTTTATTGGAGGTAAACATATGAATACAGAAAACTATGCAATAGAAGTCAAACATCTCACCAAGCAGTACCGGGGCGGCGTGACCGCCCTGGAGGATATCAGCTTTCGGGTACACGGCGGCGTGTACGGTCTGCTGGGCCACAACGGCGCGGGAAAGACCACGCTGATGAAAGCTCTGGTCACGATTCTTCGGCCCACCGCCGGAACCGTCCGCATCTGTGGCTATGACACCCGCACCCAGGGAGAAGAAGTCCGACAGCGGATCGGATATCTCCCCCAGGAACTTGCCATGTATCCCTCGCTGTCCGTGTTTGATTTTGTAAGCTATATGGCGGGGCTGAAGGGCATTTACCGCAAGGACGCTGTGCTGCGGGCGCTGGAGCAGGTGGAGATGCTGTCGTTTTCCGGCAAAAGGATCGGGCAGCTCTCCGGCGGCATGAGACGGCGGGTAGGCATTGCGCAGGCGCTGGTGGGCGACCCGGAGCTTTTGATCGTGGACGAACCCACCGCCGGGCTTGACCCGGAGGAACGGGTGCGGTTTCGAGGCGTGTTGTCGCACTACGCCAGGGACGGAAAAACCGTAGTACTCTCCACCCATATTGTGGAGGATATACACCAGATCTGCGGAGAGCTGGCAGTGCTGCGGCAGGGCCGCTTGTTTTACGCAGGCGCTCCCGCAGGCCTTATGGAGCGTGTGGAGGGCAGAGTAAAGCTCCTGCCCCTGGAACGGGAGGAACAACTCATACCCCTCCAAAAACAGGCTGTAGTATTGTCCACCACCTATGAAAAACAACGTCTGACGGCGAGAATCATGGACGAACATGGGCTTTTTCCTACAGCTGCGTCTGTCTCTGCCACCTTGGAGGACGCCTACGTCTATTGTATGGGAGGAAAAATACATGCGTAAGACACTATATATTGCCCGCTATGAATACCGGATGCTGTTGACCAAAGCTGCCACCTGGGGCATATTTCTGGCGGTATGCGCCATGACTCAGCTGGAGGCATATCCCAGCGCCGCCAATCTGGCCCGCCTGGAGTTTTTGCCCCTGCCTGCTTACTTTGTACGCCGGATTATAATGTTTGACGCCCTGCTGCTGGTTTTTGGGCTGTTGTTTCCTCTGTCCGGCCGTCTCCCCTCCGACAGGAAAAACGGGATGCACAGCCTGTTCCAGTCCCTGCCTCTGAAAAAAGGGCAGTATCTGTGGGGCAAACTGTTGGGAAGCTGGCTCTATGTGCTGACCATGCTCGGTGTATTTCTGACGGTAAACCTTACCCTGTATTGCCTCGCCGCCCCTTTTGCGGTGGATGCGGCAGACTGCGTTCTTCTCTTTGGAAAAGCCCTATGCGTCTCCCTTCTCCCCGTCAGCCTCTTCATCGGCTTTGGTTCTGCCGCCCTGGCAGATCTGCTGGACATACGGCTGTTTTACCTGTTGGCCGCTCTGTTTTTTCTGGGCAATTTGTCCGTGACAGACAGTGCCGACGCCATGCCCTTTTACCTGATCACATCGGGAGATCTGGTGCGCCTGATCTGGACGCATCCCAGGTGGCCGGAGATTTCCACGGGCAGCGTTATCGCCAATCTCCTGTTTCTGACAGGCGTAGGACTGGCCTTTGCGGGACTGCTGTGTATGGGACACAGGCCCTGGAGGTCGCAGTGATGGGGCGGCCGTTTTGCCCTGTAAAGGGGCTGAAAATGGAAATTAAAATTCTGGGCAGCAGCCCGTGGATACTCTCTGCCGCCCTGTCCGCAGTATGCCTCCTCGCCACCCTGTGTTTCGGGGAATTGATCGACTTTAGCTGCCTTGCGTCAGAAGTCCTGTTTCCCTTTTTCACCGCCATAGCTGTGGGAGAGTGGGGCAAAACAAGGGCAGATGCCAACTATGAAGTGGTTGCCGCCCAGTGCGGCTCGCTGTTTGCCTGGGTGGTCAAACGCTGGCTGGCAGTCTGGTGCCTCCTCTGCCTTTTCACCGCCTGGAACCTGGCTGTGTGCTGGTTCATTCGCAGGGAATCGCCTCTGTGGGAGCTGTTTATCCTCTATTTTCCCACTGCTTTTTTGCTGTCCACCCTGGCCGCGCTGGTGGGCCTGCTCCGGTCAGAGGAGCACACCGCCTCACTGGCCTGCGGACTGGTGTGGCTGGGTTCATTGATGCTCCGCAGCCTCCTGCGGTTTCCCGGCGTGGCCTGTTTCTACCTGTTCACCCGATTTGCAGATGTACCGGGACATATATGGCTGGGCAGCAAGGGGGTCCTCTGCGCCCTGGGGCTGGTCCTGTGGCGGGTGATATGGAAAATCTGCAAGAGAAATTGAATAGAAAACAGCGGCATTTTTACTGTGCCGCTGTCCTAAAAATACACTCCTATTTGTACATCATGGACTCTGCCACGACCTTTACAGCCATGCCCGGATGCTCCTCGTCACCCTGCACTCCCCTGTAAGTGATTTCCACTATATCCCCAGCAGCAATGGGCGAATCCCCTTCTATCACTTGGGCATCCTGAGTAGAAAAATAATAAATAATATCCTCATCATTCAAGTCTCTTAGCACAATTATGTTATCCTCATACCTGTCAACCACTGCTACGAGAGGGTCTCCGACCATTATTTCCTCGGTGGATAAAGCTTCTCTTCCATCATCCATAACGACATTTGTCTCAGGAGTTTCCGTTTTTACAACTTCTGTTTCTGTGGTTCCTGCCATCACAGTTTCTGTTTCCGGATTTTCTTCTCCGACTGCCTTCGACTCAACAGTAGTTTCCGAAACTGCCACTCCCTCCTTTGGCTCCAGGGAACAAGCGGCCATTCCCAATGCCAGAACTGTCACAACTGCCAGTACATTTTTCTTTTTCATGATGTTTTCTCCTCGTTTATTTTTTGCTGTACTCACTAACGATTAAATTTTCCTTTCCGCACAGTGCATGTTGCCCGATTATGCGACATGTGCTGTGCGGAAACTTCGAGTGCTCTATGTCTTTCGCAAAATAAGTATAGCAATAAATCTGCGTCCAAAACGAAAAGAAACGTCAATTGTTCATTTCAGGACGTATATTGTTATTTTCATTATTTTACGTTCTTTTCTATATCATTCACGGCAAGGAATTGCCGCGAAAAAAGCATCCCTATCAGGATGCCTTTTCCGGTAGTACATCAATTATCTATGCCATATAATACTCCATATAGCAATGGTTCAGAGCCTCCCAGCGTGACTTGCTGATGGGCAGTGTCCCCTTGCCGTCAATTTCCACTCCCTCTCTTGAAATTTTACCTGTGTATTTCAGGTTTACAATATAAGAGCGGTGACATTTGCAAAACTGTGGCTCTCTGAATTGTATTTCAAACTCTTTCAGCTTTGCCTTAAACCGAATCGTCTCTTCCTTTAAATGCAGGATGATATGATGGTTATCTACTTCGATATAATAAATTTCATCTTTAAAAACTCTCCGAGACTCGTCGCCTCTGGTTACAATAATCGTTTCCCTTTTCCTTTCCCCAATCATCCGGCTTGCCTCCGTCAATACCTGAAAGACCTCACTCTCCTGCAAAGGCTTGATCAGATACCGAAAAGCCGACACTTCGTATCCCTTTGGCGCGTATTTTTTCAAGGCTGTTGTAAACACGAGAAAAATCAGCTTGTCTTCTTTCCGAATCATCCTCGCCAGCTGCAATCCGTCTATTTTCGACATTTGGATATCCAAAAAGGCAAGATCATAATGAGGTTCATCCTTTACGCAAAAAAGGAACTGCTCTGCGGACTGATAGCATCCGATCACGATCTGTTCCCCCACCTTTTTTGCCCAGTGTTTTACCATATCCTCCAGGATTTCTGTATGCTCCCTGTTGTCCTCACAAATTGCTATTCTCATAGACTGACAACGCTCCTTCCAGCATTTTTCTTCCAAGCGTACTTTTCAATTGTTTCTTGTCCAGTATACTGTAAGAAACAAGGAAAACATATTTTAGACGCAGATTTCCACATTTCGGACGCAAAATGCCGCGCACTATCTACCGGGTATCCGAATTCTGCATCGGAAGACATGATTCTTTAGTTCCCTTTCACAATAACCGCCATACTCCTGCAAGACCCTGTCAATATTTTTTATTCCAAATCCATGCGCAAAACTGTCCTCTTTTGTCGTGGCCCAGACACGTGTATCTCCGACCCTGTTTTCATCTGGTGCAGCGTTCTCAATCATCAGCAGCAGGTTCCCTGCGTCAAACATGATCTTTATATTGATAAACCGACTATCCTTATCCACAACCCTCAAATTTGCATCTATGGCATTGTCATATAAATTGCCAATCAGCACAGTCAAATCTCTGTCTGCTATCTTCAATTCAGGCGGCACTTCCATATCTGTATTGACTACAATGCCACTCATCTCAGCCAGTGCAGTCTTGCTTCCAACCAGCGCATCAACCGTAGAATTTCCTGAATGAAATGACTTTATAGCGCTTATCTCCCCTGCCATCTTCTCTACATATTCTCTGGCCTTTGCATATTCTCCAACCTGCATATAGCCGGATATTGTATGTAGATGATTGTTCATATCATGCTTTAACGATAATATGCTTTGATACATATGATTCACTTCATCCTGGCTCCGCATTTGCAGCGCTGCCAATTGATTTTGTGCCTTTAGTTCTTCCTCCACATACTTCTCTTTCGCAAGGATTTCATCAAAAAGAAGAAATACTAAGTTAACCGCCAATACCAGCAGACAGACCAGGTTGTTGGAATAGAAAACTCCCTCATTCAGAATTGTTTCCTTTCCCAGAAGAATCCAAAGCAAAATAATACTGATGGAAGAGACAGTCATGATTTTCCAGCTCCCGCGATGAACGATCGTGGACTTCGGAAAACGTTTCCATACGCACAAAATAATCTCCGACAGCAGTAATTGCTCTATTCTGACAAGGATACATGAAAAGACATAGAAAAAAAACCATGCAGCTCCAGCTGTCTCTTTCATTTCAAATAAACCCAGACTCATTCTCAATATATAGCTAGTACTAACTGTTATAATACCTATGAATAAATAATTAACCAAAGCCCACGACACTGCAGCCCACCACTTCGCCCGGCAGATCACAAAGGCATATATGGTGAAAATCAGCACCGCTGGTACAAAGTCAGGAGTCCACAGAAATACATATTCCCGAAGTGTGCAGAGCGCAGTCCCGGAAATGGAAAACATTATAAATACAAGTATATCCCTTTTTCCCTTTATTTTTTTACTGAAAATCCCCGCAGCAAAAAATAAGGATATCATCATCTCAAAAAAACTGATAAAGCTGTCAAATATTATCCTTTCCATATATTGCCTCTCTTGTTATCGGATTTCCATAATGTCCATTTTCACATCCGGTATGCCGCAGTCCATCGTTTCGCAGATGCGGACTAACGTGTCCATGCTGATGTGCAGTTCCCTGCCTTCCTTGCCGGGTATATTGCTCTTATTATACTATTTTTCTTGCCATTCCACAAATATTTCTTGACTTGGCCGCTTAATCGAAATAGAAAAAAGCCCTTCGCCTCACGGCGAAGGACCACACTTGAAAACAGTTTATTGTTCCTGGGGCGTTCTCCCCTGCACGCTCATCCATTTCAGATAGCCGTTGATGAAGGGATCCAGCGCCCCGTCCAGCACGGCGTCCGCATTGCCGCTCTCCACCTCCGTGCGCAGGTCCTTGACCAGCTTGTAGGGCTGCAGAACATAAGAGCGAATCTGATTGCCCCAGGCAATGTCCTTGACCTCGCCCCGGATATCCGACAGCTTTTCCACATTGGCCTCCTGCTTGAGCAGGTACAGCTTAGCCTTCAGCATCTGCATGGCCTTGTCCTTGTTCTGAAACTGGCTGCGCTCGTTCTGACACTGCACCACCGTGCCCGTGGGGATGTGGGTGATACGAATGGCTGAGGAGGTCTTGTTGATATGCTGACCACCCGCACCGCTACTTCGGTAGGTGTCGATGCGCAGATCCTTCTCATCGATCTCCACATCCAGATCCTCCTCAATATCCGGCATCACATCCAGGGATACAAAGGAGGTCTGGCGCTTGCCCTGGGCGTTAAAGGGAGAAATTCTCACCAGGCGGTGTACCCCCTTCTCCGACTTCAGATAGCCGTAGGCATTGACGCCGTTGACCTGGAAAGTCACCGACTTGATTCCCGCCTCGTCCCCGTCCAGATAATCTAGCACCTCCAGGGAAAATCCCTTGCGCTCCGCCCAGCGGGTGTACATGCGGTACAGCATGCTACACCAGTCGCAGCTCTCCGTGCCGCCCGCTCCAGCGTTCAGTTTCAGGATCGCGTTGTTCTTGTCATACTCTCCCGACAGCAGTATCCCGATTCGCAGTCCGTCCAGCTCCTGGGTAAACTCATCCAGTTCACTTCGTATCTCCGGGATCAGCGAGGCGTCCTCTTCCTCGTATCCCATCTCAATCAATGTCAAGATATCGTCATACTGGGTCTCCAGCTTGCGAAAGCCCTCCACCGTGTCCTTCATGTTTTTCAGTTCTTTCATCCGTTTGTTGGAGCGTTCCGGGTCGTCCCAAAATCCGGGAGCCTCCATCTCCATCTCCAACTCTTCGATTCGCTTGGCCTTGTTAGCCAGGTCAAAGTGAATCCCTCACTTCCGCTAATGGAGTTTCGTAAGTCAGAAGTTCTGACTTCATAGAATCTAATTCTACCACTTTGCGTCACCGCCTTTCATAATTTAAGTTCCGTCTCTGCACTACAGGCCCCATGAGGGGGAGCAATTTTCAGCTGCAAAGAGCGCATCTGAAAATTCTCCCGGGGCCTTCCGTTTCGAGACTGTTTGAATATTGTGTTCCATCACAGAAAACCATAAAGAATGCTGTATTTGGACTTGCAACGCAAGTCCAGCATTAACTTCTTTGCGAAACAGCCTTTGCTGTGAGCAATTAGAAGTTCTTCTTACACTATTTTCCGGCTCTGCCGCAGCACTGCTTATACTTCTTGCCGCTGCCACAGGGACAGGGATCATTGGGATAGATCTTGGCCGCCGACCGCTTTGCCGGCGCTTTGGCCAGAGATTCGTCCTTGTTGGTGCCGGTCACCTGGGCCACCTGCTCCCGCTCCACCTTTTGCTCAATCTTGGCGTGGAACAGCAGACGCACCGTCTCCTCCTTGATGTTCTGAGTCATCTCGTCAAACATCTCGTAGCCGTTCATCTTGTACTCCACCAGAGGATCTCTCTGGCCGTATGCCTGCAGGCCGATACCCTGGCGCAGCTGATCCATATCGTCGATATGATCCATCCACTTCCGGTCAATCACCTTCAGCAGAATCACCCGCTCGATCTCACGGACCGCCTCCGCATCCGGGAACTCAGCCTCCTTGGACTCGTAGAGTTTCACCGCCTCCTCCTTGAGCTGCTGTTTCAGGCCGTTCTTCTTAGGCTTGCTGACCCGCTCTCTGGTCACCGGCTCAATGGGTACTGTGGGCAGCAGCAGAGTATTCAGCTCGTTGTAGTCCCACTCCTCCGCGTCTCCCTCGTCCCCAATGCTGATATCCACGGCGTTCTCGGTAATGTCGGTAATCATCTTGAAAATAACGTCCCGCATGCTCTCGCCGTTCAGCACTCGGCTCCTCTCATCGTAAATGATCTCCCTCTGCTCGCTCATGACACGGTCATACTCCAGCAGATTCTTTCTGATGCCAAAATTGTTGTTCTCAATCTTCTTCTGGGCAGACTCAATGGCACTGGTCAGCGCCTTGTGCTCAATCTCCTGCCCCTCGGGGATACCCAGTGCGTTGAACATGCTGATCAGACGCTCAGAGCCGAACAGCCGCATCAGTTCATCCTCCAGAGAGATATAAAACTTGGACTCGCCCGGATCTCCCTGACGGCCGGAACGGCCGCGCAGCTGGTTGTCAATACGACGGGACTCGTGGCGCTCCGTGCCGATGATTTTAAGTCCGCCTGCGGCCCTGGCCTCATCGTCCAGCTTGATATCCGTACCACGGCCCGCCATGTTGGTGGCGATGGTCACGGCCCCATGGATACCGGCGTCCGCCACGATCTCCGCCTCCAACTCGTGGAATTTGGCGTTCAACACCTTATGGGGAATGCCCCTCTTGTTCAGCAGCTTGCTCAGCTCCTCACTGGCGTCGATGGTGATAGTACCCACCAGCACAGGCTGACCCTTGGCATGCGCCTCCTCCACAGCCTCCACGATGGCTTTCAATTTCTCTGCCCGGGTCTTGTACACCGCATCCTGCAGGTCCTTCCGGGCGATAGGCTTGTGGGTGGGCACCTCCACCACGTCCATGCCGTAGATATCGCGAAACTCGTTTTCCTCTGTCAGCGCCGTACCGGTACCGCCGCACTTTTTGTCAAACAGGTTAAAGAAATTCTGGAAAGTAATGGAGGCCAGCGTCTTGCTCTCTCTCTTGACCTTCACCCGCTCCTTGGCCTCAATGGCCTGGTGCAGACCGTCGGAATAGCGCCGTCCCGGCATGATACGTCCGGTGAACTCGTCCACAATCAGCACCTGGTCGTCCTTGACCACATAGTCCTGGTCGCGGAACATCAGGTTGTGCGCCCGCAGCGCCAGAATGATATTGTGCTGAATCTCCAGGTTCTCCGGGTCCGCATAGTTGTCAATGTGGAAAAATTTCTCCACCTTCTCCACACCGGCGGCGGTCAGGTTGATGACCTTATCCTTCTCGTTGACGATAAAGTCTCCCGTCTCCTCCTGGACAATTCCCATCAGAGCGTCCATCTTGGACAGCTGCTGCATATCGTCTCCACGTTTCATCTGCCGGGCCAGCATATCGCACATCTCATACAGGGCCGTGGACTTGCCGCTCTGTCCGGAGATAATTAACGGCGTCCGGGCCTCGTCGATCAGCACCGAGTCCACCTCGTCGATAATGGCGAAATGAAGGTTTCGCAGCACCAGCTGCTCCTTGTAGATCACCATATTGTCACGCAGATAATCAAATCCCAGCTCGTTGTTGGTCACATAGGTGATATCACAGTTGTACGCTTTCTGCCGTTCCTCCGGGGTCATGCTGTTCAGCACCACGCCCACGGTCAGTCCCAAAAATTCATGCACCTGGCCCATCCACTCCGCGTCACGCTTGGCCAGATAGTCGTTGACCGTCACCACATGCACGCCCTTGCCCTCCAGGGCATTCAGGTAGGCGGGCAGCAGAAAGGTCTGCGTTTTTCCCTCGCCGGTCTTCATCTCAGCGATACGGCCCTGGTGCATAATTACACCGCCTATCAGCTGTACCCTGTAGTGCTCCGTCTTAAGCACTCTCCTTGCAGCCTCCCGAACCAGCGCGTAAGCTTCCGGCAGAATATCATCCAGGGTTTCCCCGCTCTCCAGACGTGCCTTAAACTCCTCCGTCTTCGCCTTCATCTGCTCGTCCGTCAGCTCCATCATCTGGGGGCGCAGCGCCTCAATGGAGTCCACAATGGGAAGAATACGTTTCAGTTCCCTCTGGCTGTGCGTCCCAAATATTTTGTCTGTTAATTTCATCCTTATACCCCCTGTGCGCTTTAGCGCACATTCCAATCAATATCTGAAAATTTATTTTCAAACTTGACTCTACATGCATATCGCAGGCCTCTGCGATATTGCTCCAAAATACCCGTCTCGTCCCACTGGAACAAAACTCGAACAGAATTATTGTAGCAGATTTGTGCCCAGGATTCAACTACAGAAAAATACTTATCCCTAAACATTTTGTAAACTTTATGTTAAATTTGACATTGTTTGCCTTTTTCGATATAATTAGAGTCATTCTAAATGCGGGTTTGTGTATCGAGACCCTGTTGTAAAGAGTTTATTTATTTAAGCGATATCGCATGGAGAGCATTATGTGTGAGATTATTCATGTCTATGTGGGCGGGGAGCATCCTGCCCCTTGCTTTGCCACCATCGGGGAGGCCATCGCCTATATCAGCAGGGATTATACCCCTCTGCCCCCCGCCTATCCTGCCCCTGAAGAGGCAGTTCCCCCTGTCATCATCCATATTGCCCCCGGCGTCTACCGGGAAAAGCTGGTGCTTGAGCGCCCCTGTGTGACATTGGAGGGCTGCAGCGCCGAAGATACGGTGCTGGTATATGGAGACTATGCCCAGCAGATTCTGGAGGACGGCAGCAAGCGGGGCACTTTCCGCACGGCCACTCTGCGCATTCATACCCATGACGTGACGCTGCGGCATATGACAGTTCAAAACGATGCGGGCTGCGGCCGCCTAGTGGGACAGGCCATCGCCCTGTATGCGGACGGGGACCGGCTCCATCTGGATCACTGCCGTCTGCTGGGCAGCCAGGACACGCTGTTTACGGCGCCGCTGCCCCTAAAGGAGGCCCAGCCCGGCGGTTTTATCGGCCCCGGCCAACATCTGCCCCGCACCCTGGGCAGGCAGTATTACGAGCACTGCTATATACAGGGAGACGTGGACTTTATCTTCGGAGGCGGAATCTGCTATTTTGAGGAATGCGAGATTTTTGCGGCCAAACCGCAGCAGCTGCCGCCGGAGAGTCCTGACGGCCAGCGGATCTACGGATACCTCACCGCTGCATCCACCTTTCAGGAGCGGCCTTACGGCTATGTGTTCCACCGCTGCAGATTGTCGAGCGACTGTCCCAAAGCCTCCGTATATCTGGGACGTCCCTGGCGGGAGTACGCCCGCACGGTCTATCTGGAATGCTATATGGACGAGCATATACACCCCGCCGGATGGACTGACTGGAACAAGGAACACGGGCATTTCTACTATGGTGAGTACGCCTGCTACGGCCCCGGCAGCGATACCGGACAGAGAGTCGAATACTCCTGTCAGCTGACGGCGCAGGAGGCGGAAGAATACAGCGCTGAGCAGGTGCTGGAAGGATGGCGGCCCTAGTGCTGCCACATTAGGCTCCCGCTCCCTTATAAATCTTCCATTAATCGGTCTGCAGGCTGAGGGCTTGCAGACCACATCTCCGCATATTTGTCTACTTATCAAAGAACACTCAAAAACTCCTTGACATCTCCAAAACGCCATGGTATGATTCAAATATGAGTTATCTGGGAATCTTGTAGTCTTTACAGTTCGGGCAGTTTCTGCCAATGACTCAATGTTACTATATTGATTGGCAGGGGCAAACTATGTATGTGGATATGATACCCTTGCCGTGTTTACGGAGGAATAATATGAGGAAAAAGAGTATCATTCAAAACATGCGGGGGCACCTGAACTCGTATATGCGCAAGCCGCGTATCAACAGAAAGTACAAGGATCGCTTATTCTGCGCTCTGTTTGGTCAGGATAAAGAGGCTCTGCTACAGCTGTACAACGCGCTGCATGGCACTGCCTACACCGATTCCGGTCAGCTGACTGTGATTACCCTGGATAATGTTATCTATATGAAAATGGTCAATGACCTGGCTTTTGTTGTGGCCGGAGCACTGAATCTGTACGAACACCAGAGTACCTATAATCCCAACATGCCACTGCGCTTTTTGCTGTACATAGCCGAAGAATATGACGCCATCATCCAGCAGCAGGACGGGGATATCTATGGAAATCGGCAGGTTATGCTGCCCACGCCGCAGTGCGTGGTCTTTTACAACGGAAATCAGGATACGGAGGACGAGGAAGTGTTGCGCCTGTCCGATGCTTTCCAGAACAAGGATATTCCTGCGGACCTGGAACTTACCGTTCATCTGCGGAATATCAATCTGGGGCACAACAGCGCACTGATGGAACAGTGTCATAAACTGTGGGAATATGCGACTCTGGTGGACAGGATAAAGACGAACCTGGCCCATGGAATGGCAAGGGAACCCGCAGTGGAGGAGTCCGTCTCCTACTGCCTTGAACGGGGAATTCTCACGGATTTTCTCAAAACAAACAGATCGGGGGTATTGAGTATGCTGCGGTTACTGACTGAGTACAACGAAAAGGAACATATGAGACGGCTCAAGAGAGACTCCAGAATAGAGGGGGCGCTCTGGCAGAGCAGACAGAATATTTTTGATTTGCTGGAGGAGTTCGGACCGGTTCCTGAGGATATCCAGAATCAGATCAATACGGTGGAAAATATGGATATTCTGAAGAGCTGGCTTAAGGCTGCCGCCAGAGCCGTCAACATGGATGATTTTCGGGAAAAAATGGACAGGATTGCCGCAGCCGCAGCCGGAGCCAGGGCATAAAACAGGGCAGAACCCGTTTCATGGTTCTGCCCGTATCCGCTCACAGATTTTGGTACAATTCCAGGATATGCGCTTTGGCCTGCTGGTTGTTCTCCGGCTTAGTGTCCTCCAAAGTCACATGAATGTAGGGCTTGCGCTCCTTGATAAATTTCAGCACCGCCTCATATTTCATCATGCCCAGTCCACAGCCCATGGACTTCAGCTTATCTCCCTCTGGCATATAGTCCTTCAAGTGCACCATAGCCACATCCTGCCCCAGCACATCAATAGCCTCCTCCACAATAGCCTCCTGCTCCTGATAATTGCTGATGTCCAACAGGTTTACCGGGTCCAGAATGATCTGCAGATTGGGAGAGGCAATCTCGTCAAGCACTCTCCTGGCCCGTCCGGGATTGCATACGATATGTTTCCACACCGGCTCAATGGCCACCACCACTCCCATCTGCTCCGCATACTTTACGATGGGACGCAGGTTGGTGATAAAGGTCTGCAGAGCCTGCTCCCCGTGACACTCCGGCACATAGCTGTAGGTCTCGTTGGGCGCGCCTGTCTCTGTGCCCACCACGCCGCAGCCCAGCCAGGAGGCAAAGCGGATGTGAGCCATATACCGGTTCATGATCTTTTTAAGCTGCTCCGGATTGGGATTTGCCAGATTCAGATAGCAGCCCAGCACCGCAATATCCACCTGATTGCGTGCGAACACATTTTTGATATACATGGCAAGCCCCGGGGTCAACGCCTCATCGGTGGTAGGAAACTCCTTGATCACTTTGGAAAGGGCCAGATGCCCACAGGCAAAGCCCAGATTATGTACATCCGCAATCCTCTCTTCAAAGAGCAGCTCCTTTGTATCATGTAGACGAATTCCTAATTGCATCCTAATTTCCTCCTATTTAGAGTTCCGTATCTTTCCATACAGTACCAATACCGGCAGAGCAATTTCATGCCGCTTGGGCGGCCTGAAATTCTCTGGGCACTGTATGGGCAGATACTGTTTTGAGTTCCGTATCTCTCCTACTGCCGCACCACCATATCGTCCACGCCCTCTAACTCCAGCGCCTCGCCGTCCTGTCCGCTGACGGACACATGCTCCATCACCAGACGCTTGACATTGCGCACGAACATGCCCCGTCTGCTGCTCTTCTCCACGCCCTCGGACATGGCGGGCACGTCACATTTGGGATTCTCCGCATAGCTGACGGAGATATTTTTCAGCGCGATCTCCTCGATCTTCTGCTCCGGCAGCCCGTCAAAATAAGCCGCCGCCACATGGCAGTTGGTACAATCCATATTTTCAAAAGTCAACTTTCCGATAACAGGAGTCCTCTCGTCCACCGGATAGGGTTCCCTGGACTGCACATACCTGGTCTTGCCGTCCGGGTCACAGAAATAGAACGCATTTATCACCAGCGGCGTCATCACATGGTCCAGTGTCAGGTTGCGGAATGTGATATTGTTCAGCACCGCATCCCGTCCCCTGCCCCGGCGGGTCTTGATCCGCAGCCCCCTGTCCGTATGCCGGAAAATGCAGTCCTCCACAGTCAGGTTCACTACTCCTCCCGCCATTTCGCTGCCCAGTGTCACCGCCCCGTGGCCGTTTTCCATCAGGCACTGGCGGATACGGATATTCTCCGAGGGCGTCTTGTGTTTTCTGCCCATATAGATTTTGCCGGATTTGACGGCGATACAATCGTCTCCCAAGGAAAACCGCACTCCCAGAATCTCCACATCCCTGCAGGATTCGGGGTCCAGGCCGTCCGTGTTGGGCGAGTCCGCCGGATTTTCCACGGTCAGATTCACAAAACGCAGCTGATTGCTGAAGTAGGGGTGCAGTGTCCAGGAGGGAGAATTACAGAATTTTACGCCCTGCAGCGCAATATTCCTGCAGTGGCTGATAAAAAACAGCCTGGGCCTGAAAGCCCCTCTCATGACCTTGGGATTATCCCACCAATCAGCCTTGGAAGCGTTGCCGTTGATAACGCCGGGGCCATAGATCACCACATCCTCCACATCTACGCCGCAGATAATACCGGTAAACATGGGCAGGGGATTCCCCTCCCAGGTTCCCAGATTGTACTCGTCCTGCTCGTCATAGCTCTCCAGCATGGCCGGGAATATGGGGAATTTTTCACGCTCTGTGAACGCTTTCAGCTCCGCTCCCTCCGCAAGCTCCAGCCGGATATGACTCTTTAAAAACAGGCTGGTGATCCGATAGGTTCCCGCAGGGATATAGACCCGGCTATGCTCCGGGCATGCCATGATCGCCGCCTGTATGAAATGGGTGTCGTCGGACTCCCCATCCCCCTTGGCGCCGAAACGGGTTACGTCCAGGGTCACAAACTCATGCTCCGTGGTAAATTCCGTGCTGCCCAGCAGCCGCTCTCCATCGTATACCTCCACCCGGTAGGACGTCTGGGGCTTTAGACCGAACAGACTGGTAATGGTTTTCTCCGTGGTCATGACTTCCTGGCCATTCACCGCCACCCGGTAGGGACGTTTGGTAAAGTGTCTGCCGCCGTCTTTGATTTCCAGCGTCGCGCTTCTGGCCGTATACATTATCATACTGATTTCCATGGCTTACCTCCCCTATTCCTCTTCCGCGCAGTCTGCTCTGGCTGCTTTCACGAATTCATAATATATTTCATATTTTTCCGCCAGCAGGACATATTTTTTACATGCCAGCATCAGATTCCCCACGAAAAGCACCTCCGCCATGCTGGTGGGCACTGCCCCGGGCCGGATCTTCCCTTCCCCATAAAACTCTTGAATAAAACGATGTACATTCTTTTTATACAGATCCATCAGTTCCCGATAACATTCATATATCTCCTGGCTCATATACATCAGAGTCCGCAGCGACATATCCATATATATCGCCGCCTCCTGCATGTCATACCCCTCCTGAAGACGGGCGTCCATGACCCGCATCTGCTGCAAAATATCAGGATACCCCTCTTTTTTGTTGCAGTCCGTCTCATAGGCCGCATACACCGGGTAAAGCATGCGCTTGATCTCTGCGGCGTCCTCCATGCCGCGCAAATCAAACACGCCCTGCTCGTCCCTGGGCAGTGCCTTAATACGCTCCACCGCTTTCGCTGTCTCTGCCACCGCGCCCTGCTGCACCAGCTCCATGGCCTGTTCCAATTCTGTTCTCATAACTGTTGTTCCTTTCTGTTATTCGCTGCCTTCTCTATTTTCCATACTTTTTTCCCTTAACTCATCAAGAAACCGTTTGGTGTACACCCTTTTAAGAATCAGACGCATGTCCTATTGACATTTCCGCAAACTATGCCCTATCATATATGTAAATACAATTTAAGGCAGTCCCGCAAGGGCGGGCACCATGCAAATCGTATGCAAATTATGATACGGTTATAACACAATCTGGAGATTTATAAATGAAAAGCATAAAATTTCTACTACTTTTTATATGCATTCTATTCCTGTTTGGCTGTGGAAAAGAAAAAGACGCCATGACCAGGAGCGATCTGATCCTGTCAGAACATCCGCAAACTACATTGACCCTGACAAACATCACGCCTGACAGCGCTGTAGTCACAATTTATAACGGGAGCGCAGGCAGTATTTCTTATGGATCCCAATATAAATTTATACTGGAAAAACAAATAGACGGTATCTGGTACGTCTGTGAAAGAGCAACCCGAACCGCCGATGGTCAACACATTTCCACAACAGACATCGAATATGTTCTGGAATCCGGCATGACGGACGAATCCGAAATATTCTGGGATTTCTTATACGGCGACCTGCCTGCGGGTAAGTACCGTTTCATAAAAGAAATTCAGAACAATTCGAGCCCTTCCTCCCCCACCGGAGACTATATCGCCGCAGAGTTTGAGATATGATTGATAAATATGATTCATTTATCACCTGCATGAAGTCCATCTTCCCGATACCTTTCCACCAATCCGTCAAACTCCATCAGATACTTTTCCAGCTTTTCTTCATCCCTGCCCTTTTCCAACCGCCGTTTTCCCTTACACAGAAAATACCATGCAACCCTACCGTTTTGATCCGTAACGCCGCCTTCTTTATATGGAATTGTCGCTTTTCCCTGCAAACCGGGAATACTGGCGTTAAGCTTCGCCAATTGTTCCATTGTAAACCGGCAAATGTTCAGATCCAGCCGTTTGATATTGCTCTGGGCCAGACAGGAAAAGTCGTCATCCAGCACTTTATTTCCCCACCATGCAAAATGCGTAACACTACTATGTGTCAATGGTTTCAGACTGTCTATGTCCATTTTCGCCCAGACTCTGTTCCCAAGCGAAAAATACTCCAGACAGGGAGCGCTCTCAATTCCGTCAATGGAATGCAGCCTGGAAAAATCATCCAGCGCCAAACCCCGCAACTGCGTATTTTTGCTCATGTCCCACAAACGCGTAACCCGCTGATTAAAAAAATAGCACAGATACTTAAGTCCTCCCAGAGAGGCAAGCGGCGACAGATCACTGACCAACTTATTCTTCCAGAAAGTTATCGCCTCAAACTGATTTCCATAACGCCCAATCAAATATTCAAAAGATTCCTGATTCAGCCCCGAGACGATTAGCGTTTTCGCGTCTGGATGCTCCCCGATCACATCGATCTGCCCGCAGTCCGTCCTTCCGCCTCCAACCTCTCTTTGCACAATAGATAAATCATACCATTTAAAATCACTGCTCTCAAAATTCTGCAGATCTATTTCCATATCCGTTCTCCCCTTAGAGCATAATGTCTCATCAAAGAGCCATGCACGAACCCAACTCAGGGAGACACTGCAACCACAAACCCATATCACGAAATCTGCCGCAACCGAAAAGCCGGGGCAACTCCAGACCCTGAAATCTGCTGCAACCGAGGGCCGGACGGCAGGGGGTCGCTGACGGAGCCGCACAGCCCGGGAGCGATCCCCTGTTGCCCGGCCCGCCACTTTCTTACAGAGTTACCCCCTGCTTAAAGATCGCCATATCATGGAATCCCGCCGCCTCGCTGCACACCTGTCTGCCGGAGGCCACCTCCACCACATAGTCAAACAAATGCTCCGTCTCCTGAGCCATGGACTTATCCTCCACCAGCACCCCGGCGTTAAAATCGATCCAATTGGACTTTTTGCCCGCCAATCTGGAGTTGGTCGCAATTTTCACCGTGGGAACCGGGGAGGCAAAAGGCGTCCCCCGCCCTGTGGTAAACAGTACGATATGTGCTCCTGCTGCCGCCAGCGCCGTAGCTGCCACCAGGTCGTTGCCGGGAGCGCTGAGCAGATTCAGCCCCGGCGTCTGCACCCGTTCGCCGTACTGCAGCACGCCTTTCACCAGAGCGCTGCCGGACTTCTGGGTACATCCCAGAGACTTATCCTCCAGCGTTGATATCCCGCCCTTCTTGTTGCCCGGGGACGGATTCTCGTATATCGTCTGGTTGTGGCTCTTAAAATAATTCTTAAAGTCATTGATCAAATCCACGGTCTTGTGGAACAGTTCCTCGTTGGCGCAGCGATTCATCAGAATCGTCTCCGCACCGAACATCTCCGGCACCTCCGTCAGAATCGTGGTACCCCCCTTGGAAATCAGTAAATCGGAAAAACGTCCTACCAGCGGATTGGCCGTAATGCCCGAGAGGCCGTCACTGCCGCCGCACTTCATGCCTATCACCAGCTTGCTGACACTGATTGGCTCCCGTTTAAAATCCGCGGCATAATCAATCAGTCCCTTTATGATCTCCACCGCGTCCGCGATCTCATCCTCCGACTCCTGTGCCACCAGGAATTTCACTCTGTTCTCGTCATACTCTCCGATATAGGGTTTCAGCACATCTATATTGCTGTTCTCACAGCCCAGCCCCAGCACCAACACACCGCCTGCATTGGGGTGATTGATCAAATCCGCCAAAATCGTGCGGGTATGCTCCTGGTCGTCCCCCATCTGAGAACAGCCGTAGGGGTGGGGAAAAGCGATGACGTCCTCCACCGAGCCCTTGACAAAAGCTCCTGCCTGTCTGGCTATGGCCGTAGCCACATTGTTGACGCAGCCCACCGTAGGGATGATCCAGATCTCGTTGCGGACGCCCACCTTGCCGTCCGGACGGTTGAATCCCATAAAAGTGGCGTCCTCCGTGGCCTTTTCCTCCACCGTCACCGGCTCGTAGCTGTACTCCAGCAGATCTCCCAGAGCCGTACCCACATTGTGGGTGTGAATCCAGGCCCCGGCGGGAATCTCCTCCTTGGCATTGCCGATGCGGTAGCCGTACTTGATAACCTCGCCGCCAGCGGGAATATCACAGACCGCCATCTTATGTCCGGCGGGAATCTCCTCCCGGGCGGTGATCTGACGGCTCTGCCCGGATACCTCCACTGTGATGCTCTCCCCCTGGGGGATGGCATTCAAAGCCACCACCACATTGTCATTGTCATTTATTTTTAAGAAATTCTGCATAATGCGGCCCTCATACCATTTTCTTTAATATCATCCAGATAAGTTACCACTGCGTCCGTCAGACCCGGCACCTGATTCAGATCCTGTCCGTGGAAATCTTCTCTGCCCAGATAGGCCGTCACAAAGCTGCGGGTGTCCTTGCGGCAATTGTCGCGGAAGAACTCCAGCACCGGCATGTCATCCTTAATCGGATAGGTCTGGCCGTCCCGGCTGCCCTGCAGCGCGCCGTCCTTAATCTCATCTCCGCAGTAGAAGGCCATAAGGGCGGCGACGGAGAAGGTCATGTGGGGCGGCAGCTTGCCGAACTTATCCACATAGCCCAGCAGACTCGGCAGGCATCTGGCCCTCCACTTGGACACGGAGTTTAAGGAGATCGCCAGCAGCGCATGGTCCACATAGGGATTGTTGAAACGGTTTACCACCTCCCCGGCAAAGGCCTTGAGCTCCTCCTCCGGCAGTGTCAGGGTGGGAATCACCTCGTCAAAGATCGTCTTGTTCATGAAATCGCGCACGTCCTGATCCTCCATGGACTGTCTCACAATGTCATTGCCGCAGAGCCAGGATGCCAATACAAAGGAGGTGTGAGCGCCATTCAGGATACGCACCTTCCTCTGCTTATAGGGGTGATGGTCATCGGTGAACACCACCGGCAGACCGGCGCCGGGCAGATCAAACTCCCCGCTGATATCCTTATCCGACTCGATGACCCACAGGGCAAAAGGCTCGCCCGTCACCATGATATGATCCTCGTAGCCCAGCTTTTCCCACTCCTCCTTCTCCGTAGCGCGGGGGTAGCCTGTCACAATGCGGTCCACCAGGGTTGCGGTAAAGACGCAGGCCTCCTCCACCCAGCTCTTGAAAGCATCGGACAGACCCCAGTTTGCAATCTGCTGCATCACGCATTTTTTCAGCATGATACCGTTATCGTCGATCAGCTCCACAGGCAGCATCACCAATCCCTTGGACATATCTCCCTTAAAAGTCTCAAATCTGTGATACAAAAACTTGGTCAGCTTGCCGGGAAAACTCCTGGGAGGATTCAACTCAAACTTATCATCGGCATCATACACGATTCCGGCCTCCGTGGTGTTGGAAACCACAAAGCGGAGAGTGTCGATCTCGGCCAGACCCATGTACTTGTCATACTCATGGATAGCGTCCACCGCGTCGGCCACGCTGGTCACCACCCTGTTAATGATCTTCGCCTCGCCGTCCACATTGCCCCGCAGGGATACTGTGTACTGGCAGTCCTGCTTATGGAACATATCCAGATTGCCGAAATCAATGGGCTTAATCAGGACGATATCTCCGTCGAACTTGCCCTGCTCGTTGGCAATGTCGATCATGTAATCCACAAATGCCCTCAGAAAATTCCCCTCGCCAAACTGTACGACCTTGACAGGTCTGTCCTTCTTACCGGTCATGTTTTTGTTTAATACTTCCATAACTCCTCCTCTTTTCTGCTGTCCCCAGCTGCTCTCGGCGACCGCCCCACATCGTCTTTTCTCCCAATACTCCGTTCCAGAACGCATGGACCCGCACACCGGATTGTTACATACACATTTTCTAAAAAGTATGTACTTTCACAGAAAAAACATGTAAGTACTTACATTTCTAATTTTACTTCTAAACCCCTTATTCGTCAAGAACTTAAAAATAGTTCTTGAAAATTTTTTCTAGATTAGCTATAATTCAAAATAAAGCAAATACTGTAACCGCTTACAAACATTTTTTCACTAATAATAAGCCCGTACAGGCAATAACACGGGCATGGTCTGTGTTATACAGACAGAGGTGAGATTTATGCATATGACGATATATGACATCTCAGAAAAAGCGGGGGTCTCCATTGCCACTGTCTCCAGAGTGCTCAACGGCAGCAGCAGCGTCAGCGAGAAAACCAAGCAGAAGGTCTTGGATGTAATCAACCAATGCGAGTACACTCCCAATGCCTTTGCCAGAGGGCTGGGACTTAACACCATGAAGACCATCGGTGTCATGTGTGCCGACTCCTCCGATCTGTATCTGGCCAAAGCGATTTACTATATTGAGCAGAAACTTCGGGTCAACGGCTACGACAGCATACTGTGCTGCACCGGCTACGATCTGGAGAGCAAGAAAAGCTGTATGAATCTGCTGATTACCAAAAAAGTGGACGGCATTATTCTGGTAGGATCCAATTTTGTCTATGACAAGGACGCGGACAACCGCTATATTCTGGACGCCGCCGCCCAGGTTCCGGTGATGCTGCTGAACGCGGCGCTGGAGGCGCCCAATGTGTACAGCATCCTGTCGGACGACTTTTCCTCCGTTTACGAGGCCACACTACAGCTGATTCAGGCGGGAGTGGAAGACATTCTGTATTTTACCAACTCCACCTCCTACAGCAGCAAGAAAAAAATGGCGGGATACCGCAATGCCATGGAGTCCCAGAAACTGCTGCGGAGCAACAATCTGATACAGTTCTATCAGGGTTCCCATGAGGATATCCACGCCATGGCGGACCATCTGATGAAAATATACCAGAAGGGGATCCACTTTCACGGCATAATCGCCTCGGACGACTGCCTGGCCATGGGCGCTGTGCGTTTCGCTCTGGAGGCTGGTCTGTCTATCCCGGAGGATCTGTGCATTATCGGCTACAACAACTCCCTGCTGGTACACTGCTGCGAGCCGGAGATGTCCAGCATCGACAATAAGCTGGAGACGCTCTGCCAGCATCTGATCGTCACCCTGATGGGGGTGCTCAGCGGCAACGAAATGCCCAAACAGACCGTATTTTCCGGTGAGGTTGTACACCGGGGCACTACTCTCGCCAGCAGCCATGACTGCCAGAAATAACCTTTCGGCACCAACAGCAATATGCTATCACATATATTTAAAATATGGAGGGAAGAAAAATGAAAAGTTTTATGGACAAGGATTTTTTACTTGAGACGGAAACCGCCAGAAAGCTGTTCCACGACTACGCTGCGACCACTCCCGTGCTGGACTACCACTGCCACATCAATCCCAGGGAGATCGCGGAGGACAGACAGTTCGACAACATCACTCAGGTATGGCTGGGCGGCGACCACTACAAATGGCGCTTTATGCGTTCCTGCGGCGTGGACGAGAAATACATCACCGGGGACGCCTCAGACTATGAAAAATTCTGTAAATGGGCGGAGTGCCTGGGCAAAGCCATCGGCAATCCCCTGTTCCACTGGAGCCATCTGGAGCTGCAGCGGTATTTCGGCTACACCGGCGTGCTGAACAAAAAGACTGCGGATGAGGTCTGGAATCTGTGCAACGCAAAACTTCAGGAGCCTTCCATGAGTGTGCGCAACCTGATCCGCCAGAGCAATGTAACCCTGATCTGCACTACCGACGATCCCATTGACTCTCTTGAGTGGCACAAAAAGATCGCGGAGGACGACAGCTTTGAGGTGAAGGTGCTGCCCGCCTGGAGACCCGACAAGGCCATGAACATAGAGAAACCCGACTATCTGGATTATCTGGATAAGCTGGCTGCCACCGTGGGCAAGAGCGAGATTGTCACATTCACCCAGTTGAAGGACGCCCTGAGAGAGCGCATGGCTTTCTTTGCCTCCATGGGCTGTAATGTGTCCGACCACGCTCTGGAATATGTGATGTACTGCCCCGCCTCCGACGACGAGATCGAGGAGATCTTTTTGAAACGCCAGAACCGCATGATTCCCACCAAGGAGGAGGAACTGAAATTCAAAACCGCCTTCATGCTGTTTGTGGGAAAAGAATACGCAAAGCTCGATTGGGCCATGCAGCTGCACTATGGCTGTAAGAGAGACAACAACACGCAAATGTATGAAAAGCTGGGCCCCGATACCGGTTACGACTGTATCAACAATTATGCCCCCTCCTCACAGATGGCGGATTTCCTGAATGCGCTCATCAAGGATGGCGAGCTGCCCAGGACCATTCTATACAGCCTAAACCCCAACGACAACCAGGCTATCGGCACCATACTGGGCTGTTTCCAGGACAGCACCGCCGTGGCCAAGATCCAGCAGGGCAGCGCCTGGTGGTTCAACGATCACAAGACTGGCATGCAGGATCAGATGATCTCTCTGGCCAACCTGGGCAACCTGTCCGGATTTGTGGGAATGTTGACGGATTCCCGGAGCTTTTTGTCCTACACCAGACACGAGTATTTCCGCCGCATCCTGTGCAACCTGATCGGCAACTGGGTGGAGAACGGTGAGTTCCCCGCGGATATGGATATTCTGTCCGAGATCGTCACGGATATCTCTTACAACAACGCGAAGAGATACTTTAAATTTCCGCTGTAAAGACACGCGGGAAAGAGGAAAATTATGACACCTTTTATATGCAGTGGGCGACCGGATATCGACAACATAGTTATCTATAAAGGGCTGCGTGGCGACACTACCGCCGTGCAGCCGGACCACTACCATGGTTTTTATGAAATCTTCTGTCTGCTCTCCGGTAAATGCCGCTTTCTGCTTCGGGATCAGGTCTACGAGCTGGAAAAGGGAGACTTGGTGTTTATCACTCCCGGAGAATTGCACCACTCCCGGTACTATCCCGGCATAAGCTGCGAGATGGTGGACATATTGTTCAAAAAATCTTTTCTCTACCAGGACGTGATAGGGGATGCGCCTTCCTTTATGGGCAGCATCCCCAGTCTGTATCTGGCAGAGTTTTTCGAACTGCTTTCCCACATGTTGTCCGAGAGCGCCGGTCTGGACGAGTATTCCGGCGATTTTACCACCTGTTATCTGCAGCAGCTGCTGCTGTTTCTTGCCAGACATTCGGTGATGCACCAGCCGGAGCCGGAACTGATTAATGTGCGGGACGCAGACATACAGCAGGCCACCCGCTATATCTATCAGAACTTCCGCCGCCCTCTGACACTGGAGGACGTGGCGGCTGTGGCGTCTTTAAGTCCCACCTATTTCAGCAAAAAATTTAAGCTGGTCACAGGCATGGGTTTCAAGGAATACTTGAATTATGTGCGTCTAAAACACGCCCAGACCGCCCTGCTGACCACCGGCAACACCATCACGGATATCGCGCTGGAGTGCGGTTTCAACGACAGCAATTACTTTAAGGACCTGTTCCGAAAAGTATATGGGCGCTCCCCCAGGGAGTACCGGAAGAACCCAGACCCGGCTTAATATACCATAGCCTGTTCCTCGCCGCCGAGCACGCGGAGCGCTCCCTGGGCCAGCGCAAGCAGCTCGTCCTCACCGGGATATACGGTGACAGGCGCAATCCACCCCGCTCTCTCCTTCAGGGAATCACACACGTCCGCACCGTAGGCAATGCCGCCGGTGAGAATGATCTGATCCACCTTGCCGCTCAGTACACAGGCCATGGAACCGATATCCTTGGACACCTGAAGCAGGAATGCCGCCTTGGCCTCCGCCGCCTTTTCGTCCCCCTCACCCGCGCGCTTTGTCACCTCGCGCATGTCGTTGGTACCCAGATATGCGTTGAAACCACCCTTGCCCACGATCTTACTGTAGACTTCCTTCTCGGAATACTGACCGCTGTAGCACATCTTGATCAGAGCGCCGCTGGGCACTGCTCCCGCTCTCTCGGGGGAGAATGCGCCGTCGCCGTCCAGAGCGTTGAACACATCCACCACCTTGCCGTACTCATGAGCGCCCACGGACACGCCGCCGCCCATATGCACCACAATCAGGCGCAGAGATTCGTAGGGCTTGCCGATCTCCTTGGCATATCTCTTGGCCACAGCCTTCTGGTTCAGCGCATGAAACACGCTGGTACGGGGCAGCTCCGGCACTCCGGAATATCTGGCGATGGGCATCAGCTCGTCCACCACCACAGGGTCCACAATATAAGAAGGAACACCGATGGAATCACCGATCTCTCTGGCCAGAATACCGCCTAAGTTGGAGGCGTGCTGACCCTGTACACCGATCTTCAAATCCGCCAATAACTCGTCCGTCACCGCATAGGTGCCGCCGGGAATGGGCTTTAACATACCGCCCCGTCCCACCACCACGTTCAGGGACTTGATATCAAACTGTTTCTCTTCCAATAAGTCGGTAATGATTTTCTTGCGGAAATCCTTCTGGTCCACGATGGAGGCATACCGGCTGATCTCCTCTGTGGAGTGTCGCAGGGTCTCCTCAAACAACAGGTTCTCGTCCTCAAACACACCGATCTTGGTGGAGGTGGAACCGGGATTAATGATTAAGCTCTTCACTGCCATCTGTCTCTTCCCCTTTCTTATTCTGCGCTTCACGCTTTTTCTCTTTTCTGGCTGTAATGGCCGCATCGATCCCTTCAGAGACCAATTCGCTGGCCACTTCCAGAACAGCCTCAACAACAAAATCCATGGCCTATACTCCCTTAGCCATCTCTGCTGCCACCACTGCCGCCAGGGCAATGGAATTCACCTTGGTCTCAAAGGTATCGGAGCGGCTGGTCAGGATGACAGGCACCTTGGTTCCCGTCAGGATGCAGCCATTTTCAGCTTTGGTCATATGTACAATGGCCTTGTATACATTGTTGCCCGCATGGATATCGGAGAACAGCAGGATATCTGCATCGCCCTGGATCTTGCGGTCCGTCGCTCCCTTGTGCTTGGCCGCCTCGGGATCGATGGCCAGATCCAGAGACAGAGGACCGTCCACGATACAGCCGGTGATCTCACCTGCCTCGTTCATGCGAGTCAGCTCTGCGGCATCCAGCGTCACAGGCATCTTGGGGTTCACCACCTCCACCGCCGCCAGGGGAGCCACCTTGGGACACTCCACGCCGCAGGCTTTTGCCACAGGCACCGTGTTATTGATGATATGCACCTTGTCCTCCAGTGTGGGGTAGGTAATAAACGCCACATCTGTCAAAAACAGCAGCTGCGGGATGCCCGGCACCTCGAACACTGCCACATGGGACAGGGGATTGCCGGTGCGCAGACCCACTTCCTTGTCCAGTACGCTCTTTAAGAAATTCTTGGTGTCCACCAGGCCCTTCATATACATGTCCACCACGCCGTCATGAGCCAGCTTTACCGCCTTAAGCGCCGCCTGAGTCATATCCGGCTCGTCAATAATCTGATAATCGCTCAGATCCATGTTCATCTCGGCTGCGATCTCCCGAATCTTGGCCTCGTCACCCACCAGAATGGCGTCCGCAATTCCTCTCTTCTTCGCCTCCCACACAGCATGCAGAACTGCCTCGTCCTGGGCAGCTGCCACAGCCATCTTCTTCATACTGCACTGATTGACCTTGTCGATAATGTCATCAAATCTCATGTACGCATCCTTTCCTGCGGCCCTTCGTCCGAAAGCAGCGTTTTCCACGGCTGCTCCGACCGCAATCCCGTTTTCTGTTTTGCTTTTTTGCGGTGGTTCCGCCACCGCCATCGTTAAAATAATAACACAGCACTTTGGGAAATGCAATACCAGTTTCGGCACAAAACAGCAGAAAAATAGGGCTGTCAAAGCAGCCCTATGATATCGTCCAGCCTGTTTACTTTGGCATACAAAAGTTTTTCCAGCTCCGGTTCCGCATCCGTCTGGTCCGGCACCATCACCACCCGGCAGCCCGCCCGGGCGGCGCTGAGCACCCCGTTGGGGGAATCCTCCACCGCCATGCATTCTGCGGGCTGTCGGTGCAGCTGCTCGCAGGCATAGAGGTAAATGTCCGGCGAGGGCTTTCCCTCCTTCACCATCGTGGCAGAGATCACCTGGTCAAAATAATCCCGGATTCCCAAACTGCTCAGGTATTTCTCCGTCCGCTGCATATCCGTGGCGGTGGCAATAGCCCTTCGGATTCCATGCTCTTTCATCCAGGACAGCAGCTCCAAGGCACCGGGTTTCAGCTCGATGCCCTCCTTGTCCAGCCGCTCCTCCATCAAGGCTTTTCGCCGCTCTCTCACCGCACTGTAATCCAGCTCTGGCCCGAACATCTCCCGCAGACGGACAGGGGCAAAGGGGCGCCCCAGGCTGCGCATGGACAGCGCCTGTTCATCCGTCATCTCATACCCGAATTCCCTCAGGGCCATAGGCCAGAAAATCCGATAATATTTCTCCGTGTCAATCAAAGTGCCGTCCATGTCAAAGATTACTGTATCTATCCGCATATGCCGCCCCCTATGTGTTTGCCGGAAGTGTTCGCAGATTTACTCTAGGCAAACACAGTCCGCGCAATCTCCTTCTCCTGAGCGCACAGAGTATTCAGTTCTTGCGTCATGGCACTGATCTTCTCCATGTTCTCAGCCTGAGAGGTTACCGCCTGATCCATACTCTCGATCTTGGAGAGAATATGGTCTATCGCCTGCTGCATCTGGTTCAGGCTCTGGGAAATATGCGCCGAAGTCTCGTTACAGGAAACAGCCAGCTTGCCCACTTCATCCGCCACCACCGCAAAGCCTTTCCCGGCCTCCCCGGCTCTGGCCGCCTCGATGGAAGCATTCAGCGATAACAGATTGGTCTGTGTGGCAATACCCTGGATCAGCGAGATGATCTCCAGCGATTCGGTCACTTTTTCGCTGACCGCCGCCGCCGCTTTCGTGATGCTGCTCTGCTTTTCATTCAGATTCTGCACATCCGCTGTGGTGGAGGTCACAACGGCGCTGATCTCATCCAGACCAGTTGACAGACTGTGTATGCTCTTTTCCATATCCGCCTCAAATATTTCCCGGCTGCGTTTCTGCTCGGTCACATCCAACACCGTCGCCGCCACCACTACGGGCTTTTGCGCGGAGTTGAACACCGATGTGACAGTCATGCAGAACCAGCGGTAATCGCCGTCGGCATGGCGTATACGGAACTCCATCTGAAGGGGCGCTTGATGCACTCCAGCTCTGACATGATGCAGAATCTGCTCCATAACTCTGTCCCTGTCCTGTTCATGTATCCTGTCGGAATAAGAGCTTGAGACATTCGGGAAATCCTGTTCGCTTTTAAATCCCAGCAGTCTGCGAAACTGTTCGGAATACCAGAAGGGATTCTCAGGATTTGCAATATCTCCATCAATCACATTCATGCTCCAGGAGCCCTCGTTAAGTATGGAATCTATTGCGTCATGCCTCTTTGTAGATATATCCAGTTCCTTGACGTTATTGTGCGCCGTCGTGATGTCCGTTATGATCCCGATGAACTCAAAGGGTTTCCCACCGCGCCGCACGATCTCTCCCGCCATACGCATCCACCGATACCCGTTTTGTCCGGTCTGAAAACGATATTCCACATCAAAGACCTTTTTCCCTGTGGTATCCGCAACTGTCTCCTGAAACTCTCGCATCACCCTGTCGCGGTCATGGTCATGAATCTTGGAAGTCCATGACTCCAGCGTATCCTCCAGTTTTTTCCTGTCCGGATACCCCACGATCTCGCGAAATTCATCGCTGTACACAATACGGCTGACCTGCTGATCCGGTCCAAAATACATGGACCACATGCCGGAATGATTGATCCGGTTGAGCATCACCATATTTTCCCTCGCATGGTTCAACAGCAGGTTCGCGCAGTTCAGCACATTGTTGAGAGCCTTTAAGACCTCCGGTCCCTCCTCCGTCAGCGCAGGATTGGTAATCTGCTCAAACAGCCCGACTTGAAACGACTTCTGCGCCTGTACATTTATCTCGCCCGCCAATATCTCCATCCACTGTTCCTGTTTCTTCTTACGCATATCTGTTGTCCTCCTGTTTTGGGATATGGCTCTGCGCTTTTGCGTTCAGCCTGTTCAATAAATCCCTATTCAATTATATCGCAACTGTTTGCAAAAAAGCAATTATTTTTGTACATCTGCGCCGAGTTTATCCAGCAGGGCCCGGCAGCCCTCCAGCACAGCCTTCTTTCTGCGCCGCAGCAGGCTGCGAATCACCAGGATCAGTGCAAGCGCTGCAGCGCAGCCTCCCACCACGAAGTACTGCGCGGGAATCTCCGGAGATATTTCAGCGATCAGAAAACGGCCGGGCTGTTCCATGCCAAACACCACATAGCTGCCCATTATTTTGCTCTCCGCCACAGTTTTCCCCTCGCCCTGCAGAAAGCGTATCTCATAGTGCTCAGGCAGGAGACTTTGGTGCAGACGAACGCTGACGGGCCGGTCATAGAGCCCCTCTGCGGTGTGTATTTGCAGACAGTATGCGCCCTCTCCGTCTCCTGTCACCTCCAGAACGTCCTCCGGATAGAAAAGCCCTTCCACCAGTATGGCCGCCTGCCCCTGGGCCGTATCCGGCTCCTTGGCGGCCAACGCCGTAATCCACTTGCTATATTCCGCGGCCAGCATCTGGCTCTCCGTGATATGGCTGTAGTCAATCTCCGGCCACTGTCCATAATATCCCTCTTTCTCCGGCAGCTTTGGCAGCTGTTCCTCCGCCAGACCGCTGCCGTAGGGTATCTGCAGGGTCTCTACCTCCTCCTTTAGTTCTCCCTCCTCGTCCAACACTACAAAATGCAGCGTCAGCAGAGCAAACTCCTCCGGCAGTCCCTCCCGGGCGGCAAAGTCCTCGTAGTCCATGGGAATGGCGCCGCCTATATAGCTGATACCATCGATCGCCGCCACGCTGTCGTTCACATAATAGTTGTCATACAGCATACCTTCGCTCCGCAAATCTCCGGCGATGGCTCCTATTTTCTCCCCCTTTACCTCCAGGTTGTTCATTGCGTCACAGTAATAGATCTCGCTGCCCATTCCCGCAATGCCGCCCACATAGCTTTTTCCGCCCAGAAATCCCGTGCTGAAACAGCTGCGTATGGTATAGTCCGACCTTCCGGCAATGCCGCCCACATAGCTGCCTCCCGTGCTCCGGATATCCGCATAGGACTCACAGGAGACAATGGCTCCGAAATCCGCTTTGCCCGCTATGCCGCCCACATAATTTCTCTTAGCGATGATGCGACCCTCATTCCGGCTCTCCCGCACCACCGCCTTGATGCTTTCCTGTATGCTCAGACTTTCCGGCCCGGTGAAGGTGATATCGTCCTCGGGGTCCAGATCATGCTCAATCGCAATCTGTCCCACAATGCCCCCCACGCTTGTGTCCGCCTCAATCAGTCCCCTGTTCAGGCACAGCGTAATCTTGCCCTGCTGGAAACTGGCGGTGTCATACCATTTCTCTGTGACGGTGTCTCCCTCCTGCAGCAGTTCCTGCTGCAATTCATCGATGCCCGCATTTTCAATGCTCTCGCTGGCGGCCTCGTCCGATGTGTCATTGACGGTAATGCCCTCATAGCCAAAGAGCTCATCCCTGATGTCGCTGAACATTCTCCGCAGTTTCCGGGCCTGGGCTATCAGAGCATCCACATCCGCATCCACTACGCCCTGGGCGGCGTCCAGTGTGTCCGTCAATTCCGTCAGGTGATCCATGGCCGCCTTCAGCTCCAGGTTGAACACCTCCAGATTGTGGGATACCTGGCCGCTCTGCTGAGAAGTGGTGTCGGTCACCTTATGTAAATGGTCGCTGGTACTGTGCGCAAAATTCGACAGAGCATCCCGGTACTCCTGGGTGTATTGCGGTTTTTCCCAATCTAGAGGATTGTTCCAATCCTCGGGGATATCCCCTTCCCCGGGCCTGTTCCAGTCTATATGGTCGCCGCCGCTTACGGATTCCAGCTCTTCACGCCAGTCCTCCAACCGGTCTCCCAGCTGGTCCCCCAGTTCCTGTCGGTTCTGATTCTGTCCATCTGCCTCCACTGCTGCCGGTTCCCCGTCCTGTGATTCTCCGCCCTCTGTTTCTCCCGGCTGTGTTTCTCCCTCCTGGGATTCTCCTCCCCCTTCGGATTCCTGACTCTCTCCCTCCTCCTTTTCCCTGTCGCTGATAGCCTTGAGGTCATTGGAAAGCCGGTCAAAGTCTCCGGAAATGCCGGAGAGTTCCTGATTATATACATTCCACAGATCATTGGTAATGTTCAACAGATTGGAGGCGGAGACGGACACGTTGCGCAGATTGGCGTTCAGCTGCCTGGTGATGGCCACAGTCTGATCTCCATAGGCGCTTAAATGGTCGTGGCTGGCCTCCAACATGTCCAGGAAAATATCCATCTCCCGGTCCAGCTCATCCAGCTTGCCGTCAATGTATTCCACCTCCATAAAAGGCTCCATCTGGCCGACAATGCCCCCCACATCCTTTCTTCCCAGCACATGTCCCGTGTTGGTGCAGTTCTGGATATATCCCTGGTGCAGCCGCCCTACAATGCCGCCGGTATTGTATCCCACATGGGCATAGCCCACCGTACCCGCATTGCTGCAGAAATAAATCTTGCCATCGCTGATTCCGGCGATGCCGCCCGTATCCATATGGGCGTCCAGCTGCGCCCCGGAGGAGACCTCCTCCAGATTTTCTACAGTGAAATCCTCCAGCTCATACACCATATCGTTGGTGTAAATATTGATATTTCCTCTGTTGGCGCAGTTGTTTATAGTACCATGATTGCTGCCCACGATTCCGCCGCTGCGGCGGTTTCCCAACACCGTCACCTCCGCCGTGCAGCTGCGGATCACGCCGCTCTCCTCGTTGACGCCAGCTATGCCGCCCACTTCCTCCTCTCCCTCCAGCACACCGGAGACCTGACAGTTTACAATGCTGCCGTAATTTCGTCCGACCAAAATCCCCACCTGACAACCGCTGCCCTGGGGCAGTACTCTGGCCCCCGACACGGACAGCTCCTGAATCACCGCCCCCTGCTGCAGATAGCGAAACAAACCTATCTGAGAGCCTTCCCGCTGAATCTCCAGTCCGCTGATGGTATGCCCCTGACCGTCAAAAATTCCGCCAAACACAGGAATCTCCAGCTCCGTGCCATTCAAATCCAGATCTGCCGTGAGCAGCACCCGCTTATCTCCGGACCATGCGTCATAGGTACAGGCGTCGGCCAGTTCCCGCAGCTGCTCTACAGTGGCAATGCGGACAATCTCATACTGCCCTGCATCGACCTCCTCCCTGTATTCTCCGCTGACATACTCCTCATAGGTGGCCGCCGGTTCCCCCTGGGCCAATACCGGCAGACATTCGGAAAAGATCAGAGACAGAGACAGAACTGCGGCCAGCAGCCCGCCTCCTTTTTTGCGTATTACAAGCTTATTCATGACCCTCCTCCTCTCTGTACTCCAGCAGCTCACGATCATTCTCATATACGTCGCGGGCGCGTATCACCGCCCCCATCTCCCCGTCGATAACTCCGGTGAAATCGCCCTCAATCACACCGTTCACATATCCCTTGATATGCCCCGTCATGCGGATTCGGCCGCTGGTGGGCAGTGGTTTCGCCACATCCCTTTTCAGGGTAAACGCCGTTTTTTCTATGATGATATCCCCCAGCAGCAATGTCTGAGGCAGCATCAACAGCACCATGACGATGGAGGTCAGAGTGCCCCGCCCCAGCGCCAGACCGATGGCGGCCACCACCGCATTGGTGGAGACGCCGCTGATGATAAATCCCGCAGCCACCAGCATGGAACCGCTGGTCACGATGGTGGGGAACGCCTGGTTCAGCGTCTGTACAATGGCCTCCTTGATAGACATATAATTCTTAAGCTCCATATATCGGCTGGTAATCACGATGGCGTAATCTATAGTGGCACCCATCTGAATGGCCGACACCACCAGATATCCCAGGAAATACACCGGCTCCTGCTGTAGATACGGCATGGAGAAATTGACCCATATACTGCCCTGAATCGTCAGCACCAGCAGCACCGGCAGCCCCGCCGACTGGAATGTAAACAGCAGAATAATCATGACGAACACCGCCGTCAGTATGGTGATAATCACATTGTCCGTGTTGAACGAATCCCCCAAGTCCTTGTTGCTGGTGGAGGTGCCTACCAGATAGATATCCTCCAGATCATAATAGCGGGCCACCGTCTGCCGAATCTCATCCAGCGCCGCATAGGTCTCCTCGCCCTCGGAGGGAACACTGAGCTCCAGCACGAAACGGCTGTACTCCTCCCCCAGCAGCTGATCCCTTGCAATACATATCTGGGTGTGGGCGTTCTCCAGCGTCTCCTCCAGATCGTCATCCAGCGTGATGTTGCCGCTCTTCTTTTGGTCGTATATATATAAGAAAATATCGATCAGCGGGACCTCATACTCATCGATACCGTTCACCAAAGCCCCCAGATTGCTGTCGTTCACGGCGTAGGCCGCGTACAGCAGCTCCGCCACCTCCACATCCATGTCGATCAGTTCAGAAAATGCTCTGGGCGTCAGCAGCTGCGTCAGCATATAGCCGTCCATGGCCTCGATATTGGCCAGACCCATGACGGAATCCACGCAGTCCAGCCGCTCCAGCGCCCGCAGCGCCCTGGCCTCCTGCTCATAATCTCCGTTAGGCACCAGTACTGCCAGCTGGTTGACACTGCCAAACTCCCGGCTCACCATGGAGGCCGAGAACTTGTTTTCACTCATAGTCTTAGCCTCCAGGCTGCCCACGTCATACACATAGGCCGCCCGACTGGAAAAAATAAAAGCTGCAACCAGCCCCACAATCAGCAGGGGCGGCACGATAAATCTGGTGGCGACACAGAACTTACCCACCGCCGTAATGTTAGGCACAAAGCTCTTGTGATGGGTCTTGTCGATGGCCTTGGAGAAATTCAGCAGCAGTCCCGGCATCAGGAAAAACACCGTCACCAGACTCAGTACAATGGCCTTTGCCAGGATGATTCCCATATCGTAGCCGATGCGAAATTGCATAAACATCATGGCGATCATGCCGGACACCGTGGTCAGGGAACTGGATGATATTTCCGGGATGGCCTTGCTCAGGGCCACGATCACCGCCTCCCTGGCGTCCTTGTCCTCATGCTCCTCCATGAAACGGTGGGCCAGAATGATGGCGTAGTCCACAGCCAGCCCCAGCTGCAGCACCACGGCAATGGAGTTGGTGACAAAGCTGATGGTGCCAAAGAGAAAATTAGTTCCCTTGTTCAGAATTGCCGCCACAATAAAGGTCATCAGATACACCGGGATCTCCGCATAGGTGGTTGAAGTAAAGAGCAGCACCGCCACGATCACCACTCCCGCCAGCAGCAGGATCATGACCATATCCTTGCTCAAATCCGCCGCATCCCGCTCCTCCTGACCGATATCCGAGGTGTAATAGACATCATACCCCGACAGGGAATCCAACACCGCCCCAAAATATGCTTTGGTAATCTCCTCTTTTGCCTCCCCCTCAAAGGTCACTGCAAACAGCGCCTCCATATCATGGTAGCAGTCCGGGGAATCGTCAAAATCCAGCATGCTGACTCCTTCCATCTCCCTGATCTGCTCCGCCAGCGTCTCCGCCACCTCATAGGTCACATTGCATACCATGATCCTAGCCGTCCCATATGTAATAAACTGCGCCTCCATCAAATCCATACCCTGCCGGGTTTCCGTGTCTTCGGACAGATAGGTGGTCAGATCGTTGTTGACCTGCACCTTGTTCATGGAGATCAGACTGAAAATAATCAGCAGAATAAAGATCAGATAAAAACCCTTTCTCTTATCCACAATCATCGTAGCCAGTTTTATCATAAAGGAATTGCCCTTTTGCTCTTTTTCCATAATGGTATTCCCCCGTTTTTATTATATGTTAATTGATGCGTGTTCTTTTATCAACACCAGTTGATTTTCTATATGAAAAATATTATAATTTAAATAAGCCAAAAGACAATATTCAAAACTGTTCCGAATGTACATTTTGAGACATTTTTGCCGGATTTGTTGATTTATGTTAAAGATTTTATGTTTTATTTATATTTAATCCATAATTGCGGCTTTTACTGCCACACAACTATCAGGGTACAAGAGAGAAAGAAAGGAGGCCAGTATGGCACAGGAAAAAATGGACCGCCGGGTGCGCCGCACAAAGGCCCTGTTATTACAAGGGCTGATTCAGCTGATGAGTGAGAAAGACATCAAGGATATCTCCGTCAAGGAATTGTCCGATCTGGCGGATATAAACAGAGGGACATTCTATCTCCACTATAATGACGTATATGATTTGCTTAATAATGTGGAGGAAGAATTGTTTCAGGAATTCAATGAGATTCTCGAACGGGATCTGACGGCGGAGAGCAGCCTGCCGGTGATCCCCCGGCCGGTGCTTTTGGACCTCTTTATCTTTCTGGATCACAACCGCGCCCTGGCCAGGGTGCTGATCGGCCCCCACGGCGATATGGCCTTCGTAAACCGTCTGAAAGAGCTGGTAAAAGAAAAGCTCCGCATGCTGATGGCTAATGCGGAACATTCCGTAAAGTATTTTGACTATTTTTATTCCTTTATGGTCTCCGGCTGTATCGGGGTTATTGAGTGCTGGCTGAACCAGCAGTCCCCGGTCTCCCCGGAAGAAATCGCGGGCTATTGCAGCGCTTTGCTGCAGGGGGGACTTCCGGCGGTGCAGTGAGTTGGGACGGGCAATTACATGCCGCGCCGCAGCGTCTCCAGCAGGGCCTGACAGCCCTCCAGTACATCCTCATAGGTGGCGTCAAAATTCCCGGAATACCAAGGGTCCGCAATATCCCTCTCCGCTCCCGCCCAGGACAGCAGGAGGGATATTTTATGCTCCGGGTCGCCGCCGCACATGCGGGTCATGTTGCGGATATTAGCTCTGTCCATACCAATCAGATAGTCGTATTTGTTATAATCCGCCCGGGTGAGCTGCACCGCCCGCTTGCCCTCGCAGCCGATTCCGTGCTCCGCCAGCTTTTTCCTGGCCGGAGGATAGACCGGGTTGCCCACCCCGTTCCAGATTTCCTCAGTGCTGGTGGCGGCTGAGGCGATGGTAAACTGGTGAGCGAGGCCGGATTGGGCGACCAGGTCCTTCATGACGAACTCGGCCATGGGGCTGCGGCAGATGTTGCCGTGGCATACAAATAAAATTTTTATCATAGTTCATATCTCCTTATATCTTGGTTTTCCTAGTGTTATCAAGTTTTCCCTTATATTTCACTAAACGCTTTTTCTTCTTATATCTTACCATAAGTTGATACATTTTGTCCCTCAAAAACATTAAAAACTAGGTAAAACCCAATCCTTTATGGAATCTTCTTGATGCTCCTCTGATGAAATATATACCACTGTAACTTTATCATAAAACACATTGCATCTGATACTTTTACCTCGTCAATACAGATGCTTTCAAACCCTTGAGTGATGAAATTTTGCAAATTGCTCTCTATAAGAGGAACTGAGTGTACTGCTCATCTGTAAAATATTCCTGATCGGATAGCTCCATCTTTAATCTGTGTATTCTTGCATTGCTAAATTTCTTTCTTCTATAAATACGTGCACGCAAAAAGGACTACAGTGTTTTGCCATAATCCCTTTTCATCTCTTGTTTCCATTCTGTTGTTCCGTCTGAGTAGACTATTGAAGTAACTTTATATTCAAAAATTAAATCCTCAAAATGGGTATTGTATATTTTAACATGGTCATCCATAAATCGATTTATATCCATTCCTAAATCATCAACAGTTATAGAATTATTCGACGGAATACTATTTCCAGTAAAATCGCAATTAATTGTCAGGATCTTTATTCCAAACAAATCACAAATCGTCAAGTTTCCTTGAACCCCTTTGATTACTTTATCTGTCATATTCATAATATCAAAAATGAGTTCAACCCTATCCGAATATCTACCCAAAACTATTTTTCTTGTGTTAGTTGTCAAATATTTCTTAAGCTCTCCCTGACCGTCAGTTTCTTTCTGATTCCAAGGCTGAGGATGCCCATAATTCATTTTCTAATTTTCTCACAACAGATTGTGTCAGTTTCAATTATTGCATACTAAAAGAGCCACTCCATATTGAGAGCGGCCCTCTATGCTCTATTTACATCCGTTTTTCGAAATAATAACCAAAATGACCCGTTTCAGATGTACCATCTGTGTAAATAATAGTGATATCATCTATGTCTATTCTTGCGCAAGTATCGCAATATCCAATAATTTCATTGCTCATATTTACTTTACTACCTGATTCTACGGGTCCCACTATTTCTACGCTTACTGATGTTGTGTCTTTAATTTCATCCTCAACTAAATCTCCAACTGCATTTCTTAATTCAACATCAAACCTCACATATTTTATTTCTTTTCCAGTTGAATTTGTTGCACTGAAACTAAATTTAATACCGCCAGCAGAATTTAACGAAAAATAGAATGAACTATCCGTTAAACGCTCTCTCATATCTACCTGATGGTCTGTGCAATAATCGTTTCCATATCCCTTTCTATTATAACAACCACTTTCTTTACATGTATGCTCATAACAATATTCTCCACCATCTACTCTATATTTTTCGCAACCCGAATATACACACATATGTTCTTTTTCATGTGTGTAACAGTAACTATCATATTTGGATTTGGGAGAAGTACAACCACTTTCTTTACATGTATGCTCTCTACAATATTCGCTACCATCCATTTTATAATTATTGCAACTTCCCAAAGTACATCTTTTTGCATTTTCTAACGCATTAGCAGCAACAATAACCATGACAAAAATTATTGCAAGCGCAGCACATAAACCATATAACATCTTCTTATTCGATGCGTCTTGTAATGGTTCTTGCTTAATATCTGATTCGTCTTTATTAACAATAGGCGTTTTAATATCCTCTTGTTTCTTTATTTCTCTCCCTATTTTGTCAAAATGCTCCTTAATGTCATATCCACAACCCGGACACGCTTTAGCAGTATCTGACACATTTTCTCTACCACACTCAGGACATTTTATTAACGCCATTTTCGTTTTTCTCCTTTTTATAATTCTTACATCCACATGTTATTAAAGTAAGTCCACCACTAACCAAAACTAATGCTTGAATACGATCTTTCAAATCAATATCTTTTATCATCAATCCTACAAATTAAGAGATGCATATTACAATGTAAAGCAGTATATGGATACCATCATAAGATATGGCATCTCTGGTAACACTTTCATTCACAATAACTGACACCAGTTCAAATTGAAATGGGGACTTTTCCTCAATAAATCATTTCCCACCGTCATCTGAAAAATCAGTCTGAGTACATCTCTGATTGTATGAATAGAAGTGTAATAGAAAGGATTGTTATATTCCAAACAATCCCTATCAAATTATTTTTTGTCATAGTCAAGAATTTCCAATTCACACTTTGTTATGTTTGTATTCTTGCTTACAGATAATCTAAATGTTGTTGATTCTCCTGGCTCCAATCCATCTGCCCCTACGGCATATGTCCAATCAGTATCAAGAATAGTTCCTGATGAATCTTTAAATTTTCCCTTTACTTCAATAAATGTATATGTTTTCTTTCCATTATTCGTAATTGTTGCTGTGCATACTGTATAAGAACTATTTTTACTTACATTTATATCTGAAAATGCAAGCACATCTTCCGCAACCTCTGGAGTATAGTTATAGTATGTAGGCGTAGATGTGGGGCGCATATGAGTATAGCAATAATCCTTTCCTTCCGCCACTTTATTGTAGCACCCATTTTTGTCACAAGTATGAATAACACAATACTCACCATGCAAAGAACTTGGCAATAGACAAAATCCTGCTTTACATCTAATTACAAAAACATAAATCAATGCAGCAATAAGTATTCCAACGAAAATATATATTATAATATTGCCTTTTCCAAATATCCTGTTTGGAACAATATTTTGCACCAAAACCTTTTTATCATTTTTATTACTTAACGGTTCACCACAATATTTACAAAACGCAGCATCGTCATCACTTTTCCGCCCACATTTTGAACAATACATCATTCTAGCCCCATTTTTCTTTTTATTTTCTCAATATCAATATCAACCATCTCCCATGTATCGCTGTCTCCAGATAACATAAATAAAGCTAAATCTATTTTTACCCCTAATTGTTCAATATAATCAGGATCATCTTCATCCGGTTCGTCAGCATAATCCATTATATACTTACCATCTTTAAAAATGGCCTCATCAGTCGTCACCGCACCATATCCATTTGCTCCACCATATTTAAATATAGTGTACGTATATTCCACATTTCCGTCATCGTCATAGCATTTTAACAGAAACATTTCATCATATAATCTAAATGAATCAGGATCTCTCAACATACTTCGCATATTTATTGCATTTTGATATGCCAATTGCTCATCTTCATTTAAACTATTTCTCATAAAATTAATGGTAAGAGCAACAATAATGGCAAGAACAGCAACAATCGCAACTGGAATAATAACTTTCTTTACCTTTTTAGAATCATTTTTTTTAGGATTAGCCGCAACATTGTTGTTTTTTGTTACTTTTTCATCTTCAAAAGGGCATCCACAAAACGGACACTCAGAAACATCAACAGGCACTTCTTTTCCACACTCGCTGCAAAACTTCTTAGGCAAAACATCTTCAATTAACACTTTTCCACAATGAATACATTTTCTTGCCTTATCAGAAATCTCTCCACCACACTCAGGACATTTAATCATTGCCATAACTCTATTCCTCCCACAAAAAAAATTTATATCTCACAAGTGCACCATTTCTCACATTTTTACATGGTCAGAAATTATTGTGCCCTCTATAAAGCAAGCATTCGCTATATCATTCTTATTTTCAACCACAATATACCGTATTGGTAAATCATCTGTATCATACAATCAAACAACCTATCTTTAATTTTGTTCTTCTTGTTTATCCTCTATGCGCCTAATACTTCTATGAATGTTATAGATGTGGATTATATTTCTGTTACCCATTATATAAAATAATGACAGAAAAGTAAAGGAGAATCTTCTATGGAATATAGTACCTGAGATAATGAAAAACCGGAAAATTTATCAACTCCGTATCTGCCCATATCTGTAATCTCGTTTTATTTCCGCAGACAGGGAAACGTACCCATTCCACAACAACACCTTGTTCAACCATATTAACCTCCATGATCGATAACTCTTTTTCAAGAATTATTTCTCCACGGTCTACCTCTATTAAGCCATCCTTGCGCTGCCCAATATTTTCCGTCAGTATATTCAGGATTAGCTTTATGTAGGGATTTCTGCATTATGCGGCAAAAGGTAAACTTAATCTTTGTAATCAAATTCGTATGTGCGGGCTTTGCGTAGTCTATATGAGCAAACTTCTTTGAAAGTTTCTCAACCTTTCGTGTGAGTTCATCTCGTTTCTTTTCGGGAAGTTTATCCCATACAATATCACCCATCAATGAACCGGCAAAAACACTAATTTCGGAAATACCCCACCATGATAAGCTGTGCTTTATATCTTTTGCTGTAGATTTTGCTCCTGCGCCTAAACATTGCGTTATGATGACCGCTCGTTTTGAAAACATTTCCGGTGCAGGGCGATGCGGTATCCAGCGATAACCAAAATGGTCAAGCAGGGTTTTCATAGCACCAGTTGTATGCATTACATAAGCAGGTGAAGTCATTACAATTAAGTCCGCTTCTAAAAGAGATTTTTCAATTACACTGACTTTATCCGCATCTTTACAAGTATTCTCGCCGTTAAAGAAACAGTTGGTACAACCTGTGCAGAAGTTTGGGCCATCTGTTGGAAGATAGTATTCCGTTATATCTGCCTTTCCTTTGAAGTCTGCCAAAAAAATCTCTTTCAGCCGATAGGTTACACCTCGTTTTTCTGTTCCGTTTATAACTGTAATCTTCATATTTCCTATACCCCCAATATATCGTGTAAAATCTGTGCGTGAAGCTCCTTGCGGTCTTGCTCCGAATTTAAGTCAACACCTAATATACTTGATACTGCTTTGTGTCTCAAAAATATTTGCTGCATTACTGTAATCAAGCAAAAAGTTTTTCGTTGTACAGTTTCTTCGCTCCAGTCCGGACGACAAGCGGAAATAAGCGGAAGATATGCTGCATAGGTTCTATTGGTATTGTCCTTTTCTTTCGGCGTCTGCATATCGGTAAGGATAGACACTCTCGAAACCGCCTCATGCTCAAAAAGATAATTCAGCGTTATATTTCCAAGATATTCTAGTTTTTCAAATGGCGTAAGCTCTTGCGTTTTCTCCTGTATATTCTGAAACTGTTCCACTATGCCATTTATTATACGCTCCGTGCACACTTCAATAAGCTTTTCTTTATTCCCAAAGTGATAATTCACAAGACCTAATCCGACGCCCGACTTTTTACATATTTCACGGACGGTGATTTCGTTCAGACGGTCGCCTTTTTCATTAATCAGCTCAATCGTCGCCTGTATAATGGTTTCTTTATTATCCATATCTGTGCCTCCTTGCTGAACATTGTTCAAACACTATCATACTGAACACCGTTCAAAATGTCAAGAGGCAGGAATGTTTATTCACAAGAAAATAGCTTTTAACCTTTCAATATAAGAAATAGTTATTGCGGACCGCATAAAGTCTGCCTATCTTTTGCCAAATTTCGTGTTTTGCCATATTGTATTGTAATGTGTGGTATAATAAGAGTATAGATTTTATCAATGAAAAAGACATATGCACATCAGTCATTGTCCGAAAACTCAGAATAATAAATGACTTGCTAAAAGAACACGGACCTACCCGTGATGATGTTAGTCATGCTCCATTGCGCAAAGCCGAATAAAAGGGTGCTTGTTCAGAAGTTGTTCTCGTAAATATTCATACCGCAGCCGTTTTTCCTCTTTGGCAAAGTGTATAGCCTTGAACTGTTCCGGACAGTTGCTGTAATCCAGCACTTCATCTCCGAACTGTTCACTGGTCAGGTCAAACACACAGCCATCTACCACATTGAAACAGTGATAGTTTCCACCGGGTCTTTTGATACCATAAACCTTGCCGCCGAAGAGGTCCTGCATCAGGAACGCTGTGATTGAGCACTGCCCAAGTGTCGGATTATGTACACTCCACTCGTCCCTCATCCGCGGCGCACAGGTGTCGGCACACCAGATGCTGCAGAGGATATCATAATAGTCCCTCGGTGTCAGACCATTAGCATCCTTTATATCAGCTGTCTCCCAGCCATAAAATTTGTATTCCTTCATTTGCCATCCCTTTCCGCTTTCTTACGATCCTCATCAATCATATCCACAATCTCAAAATACTCATCAATCTTAGCCTGTGCCCCTTCTTCAGATAGATTAAAGTGCGCCATAAGCAGATGTAGAACCGTTTCAATCGTACAGTCCTGTGAAAACTTATCCCGTATTAAGTCAAATATATCCATATGCTGTTCCTCCTTGCCATCTCAGTTCTCCGAGTTTATCCTATCTCTGTACCGTTTTCCGGAAAAATCAGGCCGCAAACCTATACCGTAAATCGGGAAAGCACCTCTTCCAGTTCATTGACGATCTGTTCGTTGACATGGCTTTCCTCGCGCAGACTCTGCATCTTCCCACTGATCTTTTCCGCGTTTGCGGTCACCACTGAAATGCTCTCGGACTCCTCCCCAATCGCAGTCATCATCCGGTCGATATTTTCCTCAATGAAAGCCAGTTTCTGATTCAGGCCCAGCGATAATTCGCTGAACTGCTCCATTCTGGTCATAAACTGAATGACATCCTTGCTGTACGCAGTGCTGACTTCCACCATAGTATCGTAGTCTTTCTGTATGTCCTGCTGTATAAAGGAGACCAGCGATCCGGCTGAGTACGCCAGATCGTTGACCGCATTTACCGTAAACTGGTTGATGTCAACGATCTCTCGTGCGGTCTGTGCCGTGGCATCCGCCAATTTCCCAATCTCTTCCGCCACCACGGCAAACCCTCTGCCATTTTCGCCGGCTCGCGCCGCCTCGATGCTGGCATTCAGCGCAAGGAGCTGCGTCTGTTTCGAGACAGAGATAATGTTCTCCGTCAGATTTACAATCTGCTCAACTCTTTTCGCCTCCTCAATCTTCTGAGACAGGTTGTCGGCAATCTCTCCTATCATTTTCTGTATCCGCTGTTTAGTTCCAATACTGTCTTCCCTGACGGCATCCGCCCGACTGCTGGTGGCAAGGGCGCTCTCCGCATTCTCTTTCGCCTTGTCAAACACATCCTGGGAAAGTGACCGCGCTCCGCCAGCTGTTTCCGAAATCTCCCTGACAGCTTCCTCCGTGTCGCCCATGGCATCTGTCATTTCATTTAGGACCGTCACAATACTCGTCAGCTCTTCCACGGAGCTGGCAATCTGTTCCTTCATGCAGTCGGTCGCTTCGTTCAGACGAGTTTCATTATTTTTCACCGCAAGCATCATCGACCGCAGCTTGTTCATAAATACATTGAAACTCCGGGCCACCTGTCCAATCTCGTCCCTGCTGCCGATTGTGAGTTCTCTGGTCAGATCCCCCTCTCTGCTGGCCAGCTCATTCATCTTCTCATTGATGATACGCACATTTTTCGACATGAACTGTCCGATGATCAACGACAGCACGACACAAAGGACAATGCAGAACACCTCAGCCACAAGAAGACTTTTCATCACGGTATCCGTCTGCGCACGGATATCGCTCACAGAACAGTCCACTCCTACAATACCCACGACCTCATTCCCAGAATAAATGGGCGCAAAGGCGCTATAGAAACTTCCCCACTCATCCGTCGTTACTTCATCGTCCAACGCCACCTTACCCGCAAAGGCATCCTCTATCTTATCATAGGACTCATATACCTCGCCGATGGCGCCGCCCTCCTCCTCGTCGGCATCAACAACAAACTGCACTTCACCGTTCTGCTTACGCATGGTATAAATGTATTCTATATCTTCATCCGCAAGAAAATTCGTCAACGTCGCCAAAATGTCTCTGTATGCCTCCGTGTCCTCATCGCCCTCCTGCAGCGACGCAAACTGTTCGCCGTCCACAAATTCCGCCGCAGTCTGCGCAACGGAAGCAGCATGTTTCCTGCTGGATTCCAACAGTTTTCTGTTCATCTGGAAAATGCTGATGCTGCTAATGATGACACTGATCAGAACCGCCGTCAACAGTGTTGCTCCAGCAATTTTTGTACTTAATCTTGCTCCTCTTTCTGTATGCATTTCCGCTCCCTCTCTTGTCGCTTTACGGCTGTTCACTTTTTGGAGCGTCTTACGGACTGTTCGCTTTTGCCGGTAACACTCTCCCGGTATTTTAAGGCATCGTTATCCATAATTACACCTATACACAGACTGGCGCCTAACCCTATGGCAAAGCCTATCCATACACTGTTTATTACAATTCCCAAAAGCAATCCAACATAGATTCCGATAACCACATAAACGCCTGTCCACACTGTTTTACCCTTGATAATGGAATATGTCTCCACCTTCCCTTCATTGCTGCGAAATACAAATCCGGCCTTTTGAAGTGCATTCACGCCTTTATCATTTTCATGCTCGACCTTGGATACCACCTCAAATACATTTTTGTACTGAAACGCCCAGTTTACCATCATACGAATGATTTCCGTACCGAGTCCCCTGTTTCT
>CAYLIM010000013.1:0-49303 GCA_964383805.1 uncultured Acetatifactor sp. | reverse complement strand
GTTTCACGATGGGAACGGGGACTGGGATTTCCAGATATTAACACTATAAAACCGTTGGCTGATGCTTTGGAGGTCAGTGTATTGGAAATAATGCAGTCAGAAAAGGAACCTCAGGAAGAGATACCAAAGAATAAGGCTACTGAGGTGGTAGACAATATGATTAGTCTGGTAGTATATCACCGGGAAATAGAGAGAAGAAATATTTTTATCAGTATCATATCTGTCACATCCATTGTGTTCCTGATTTTCTTAATTGACCTGATGCATTGGGAGTTATTTATTTTTGTATGTATGCCGTTTGTGTTTTTGGCGATAGGGATTGTACTGATTGTTCTTAGTATTCACAGACGCAGAAGGAAATTAAGCTGTTTTGTTACCTTAATACTAGGAATACTTGCATTGCTATTTCCACTCATAATATGTCTGATACTGTTTTTTGCGTTTGCTCTTGGAGGACCTGTGCCAACTTAACGAATCTATGTCACTTTGCGATCCACAGTCACAGCGTCGACGTTGTGATATTTTAATTCCAAAGATATATATGTATACAACTCGTCAAATACCTCTTCCTCATTTTCTGATTCATACCATATGCCATGCCGTCCTCTCTCCCCGTTGACATACATCTTCCATTTATTATCATTTTCATCATAAAAACAACCTATGGCATATTGTCCAGCTGACTCATAATCTATGTTTATGGCAACTGGCATTCCACAGTCATAAAGTTGATGTTGTAAATCCTTCTGAATTGTCAAAAATTCCGCCTTTGTCATAAACCTGTCTCCTTCCCATTACAAGCCAAATGAAGGCCATTTATTGCATTGATTTTATCATACATTTCTGTCTGACACAAGCCAAATTCTTTTTTGAACCTACAGTCTTTTAGTATTGACCACATACTTGTATTGCTCTTTTTTGGGGGTTATAATATAATTGGAATGCAAAGGAGGAATTCATATGTTAAAAATAGGAACGAAAGCGCCGGCCTTTTCCCTGCCGGACCAGAACGGAACAATGCACACGCTGGAGGAGTATCGCGGCAAAAAGGTGATCCTGTACTTTTATCCCAAGGATAACACACCCGGCTGCACAAAGCAGGCCTGCAATTTCGGAGAGTTATTCCCGCAGTTTCAGGAGAAGGGCGCGGTGATATTGGGCGTCAGCAAGGACAGTGTGGCGTCCCACAAGAAGTTCGAGGAAAAATACGATCTGCCCTTTACGCTGCTGTCGGACCCTGAGTTGTCCTGCATCCAGGCCTACGACGTGTGGCAGGAAAAGAAAAATTACGGAAAAGTGAGTATGGGCGTAGTGCGCACCACCTATCTGATCGATGAGAAGGGTGTGATCGTCAAAGCCTTCGGCAAGGTAAAGGCCGCCGAGAATCCGGCCCAGATGCTGGAGGAGCTGCAGTAGTCAGTCGAGGAGATGCTGCCAGTAAGCGGATACCAATAAATTCCTGTTCAAGGGCTATGGTGACATAGTCCTTGAATTCTGACATAAAACTTGGCAAAATAAGGGAAATATTAATAGACATTCATGTCTGGTAAAAAAATCAGTATTTCTTGCTTTGTGTCGTGTTCTTTATTTCCGGGAAAAGATAGTCTGAATGTGAGAGGAGAAAACACCATGAATCCAAAGGAGATTGGCTTATTTTTAAAACATCTTCGCAGCGAGAAAGGAATCACACAGGAACAGCTGGCGGAAGTTTTAGGCGTTTCAGGGAGAACAGTCTCAAGATGGGAAACAGGGAGCAATCTACCGGATCTCAGTATTCTGGTTCAAATTTCGGAATACTACGATGTAGAGATCAAAGAAATTCTAAATGGAAAAAGAGAAGATGAGAACATGGACAAAGAATTTAAGGAAACCTTGTTAAAAGTTGCTGATTATAATGAACTGAAGAAACAGCAGACAGCAAGAGCCGGAAACATTTCATTTTGCATTATGTTTTTGGTATGTACATTGGCTGTCGTTATACAGATGCTTATGACAGGAGATTTGTCACTGGTGGTTTGGGAAACAGTAATATTGGTTGCCGGTGGCCTGGTATATATTTTTTTTATGGTAAAAAACGGAGCATGGGACGGAGCGCGGAAGGGAAGTACGCAAAAGAGAGACTTTGCTGTAAGCATAATATGTACAGGTATATTTAGTGTTATACTTTGCCTGGTGTTAAGGGAAAACATGGATTTTATTCATGCTATGGGCGTTGCAATTTGCTTTTTCATTGTTCTTTCTGCAGGCTCATATGTTTTTCTTAGAGGAATTTCCTATTTTTCCAGAAAGAAATCGGATAAGTTAAAAGACAACTAGAGCGCCGTGCAGGAGGAAAGAGAATGGATTTCAATGATGAGAAAGACTATATTATGCGTATGATCAAAGAAATTGCAAGAGTGCTTTTTTCTTTAATGCTTGGAAAACAGTATAAGTCTGTAGAATTACAGAGTGAAAATAAGTATGAGGTATCGGGAAAGGCATTGCAGGAATTTCAGGACATGGTAGATCAGGGTCTTGTAAATGAAGCGGAAAATATATTGTTGGAGAACATTGACTATACAAACCAACAGGAGGTCATTGCTGGGGCCTTGTTTTATCAATATGTAAGTGAGAAAGACATGGATTTTCTGACTTTGCATAACTATTCACGTGAAGAAGCCTTGGATGGATTAAAAGAATTGGCAAAAAAATCGGGGTACGGGGAGATGATTGAGTATATCGTGCAGTAACCTGCCGTATCATGCAGGTTACCCGCTTTAAAAAGCAGCTTACCGCAATTTTGTTGCGGCAGGCTGTTTTTTTGCCTATGATATAGAAAAATATTGAAAAGGCGGGGAGAATCGTATGGAACAGGTTATTCAGGTCAGGGGGCTAAAGAAGTATTTTGGAAAGATAAAGGCGGTGGACGATATCAGTTTTTCGGTGGAGCGAGGAGAGCTGTTTGGATTTCTGGGGGTGAATGGAGCGGGCAAGTCTACCACTATCAATATGTTGTGTACACTGTTTCGCCCCACTGCCGGAGAGATTACCATTGGAGGGAACGTTCTGGGCAGGGAGGACGAGGCGATCCGGCGCAGGATAGGCGTGGTGTATCAGAATAATTGTCTGGACGACAGGCTGACGGTGAGGGAAAACCTGACGGTCCGGGGTATTCTGTACGAGAAAGACATCAGGAACTTAAAGGAGAAGATAAAGCGGACTTGTAAACTCCTTCAGCTGGAGGAAACCCTTGACAGGCATTTCGGTATGCTCTCGGGAGGGCAGAAACGAAAGTGTGAGATAGCCAGAGCGCTGCTCCATGCGCCGGAAGTTCTGTTTTTGGATGAGCCTACCACAGGTCTGGACCCGGCCACCAGAAAGACCGTCTGGGAGAGCCTTGAAAAGCTCAGAGAAGAGGGCATGACAATTTTCCTCACCACACATTATATGGAGGAGGCGGCAAAATGCAGTCATATCGCGGTGATGGACACAGGTAAGATCAGGGAGTTTGGGACGCCCTTTTCCCTGAAGGAAAAGTATTCCAGGGACAGGCTGCGATTGATGGCAGGGCCGGGGAGGGATGCGCTGCTGGAGGCGAAATTGAAGGAACTGGAGAGCAGGTGGGAGGAGAACTCCGAAAAGCACCTGTACAGTATCTGTCTGCAGGACAGCATAATGGCGATTCCGATTTTAAAGGAAACGGAGGAATTGCTGGAGGGCTTTGAGCTGGTACAGGGTTCCATGGATGATGTTTTCCTGAATATCACGGGAAAAAACCTGGATGTGTAACATCCAAATACATATTAATGTTTAGAAGAAAAATAATAGGGAAATGAGGAATAAAATGAGAGAGATTTTGTATTTGACAAAAAGGAATAGTTTAGTGTATCTTCGAGACAGGAGAGCGGTGTTTTTTTCCATATTGTCCATGCTGATCGTTCTGGGACTGATGGTTATTTTTCTGGGGAGCATGAACAGTCAGGATTTGGTGGCTTTGCTGCAGCAATACGGGGGTGAAAGAGACCTGGCCCGGGATGAGGAAAATGCCAAGCAGCTGATTCAAATGTGGACTTTGGCGGGGATTTTGGTGGTCAATTCTGTCACAGTGACGTTGACGGTTATTGGAATCATGGTGCAGGATGAGGAGCAGAGCCGCCTTGCCAGCTTTTATGTGACGCCGGTAAAAAGGGGAAAGCTGGTGCTGGGGTATGTGCTTGCGGCGTGGCTGACGGGGGCGGCCTTAAGTATTCTTACCCTGGCAGCAGGAGAAATATACATGGTGTTCAAGGGGTGGGGGCTGCTCCCCATCGCGGTGCTGGCTGCCATGTGCGGAATGATTTTTCTCAATACATTTGTGTATGCGTCCCTTGGGTATCTGCTGGCCATGTTTATCCACAGCTACAGCGCATGGGGCGGCATGTTGACCATCGTCGGCACGTTGGTGGGTTTCGCGGGAGGAATCTATTTGCCCATGTCAGCTTTTTCGGAAAGGCTGCAGACAGTGCTGAAATGTCTGCCCATCCTGCAGGGGATATCCATGATGCGCAGGGTTTGTCTGGAGGAAATCACAGAGACGACCTTCGAGGGTATGCCGCCGCAGGCTGTGGAAATTTTTCAGGAAAAAATGGGAATTACGCTGACTGCGGGAGAGGAGATTATTTCTGTGGGCACGCAGTTCTCTATTTTGATGCTGTATGGTATACTGGCGATAGGCATTGCTGTCATTTTAAATAAGAGGCGCAAACTGAGGGACAGGACAAACTGAGCGAAGGGCAGAAGGAATGCCTTACAATGAGGAGTAGGACAGGCGCGATGAAGATAACAATACAGGACCGTCCGGATGGCGAGGAGGATGAGATCATTGTCCGGTGCCGCCATCTGGACGACAGGATGTTGAAAATGATATATGCTCTGAAGGAGGGGCAGGAGAAACTTACAGCCCTTAGGGAAGGAAGATTCGTTCAGCTCTCTCCAAAGGATATCTTTTATTTTGAGGCGGTGGACAATAGGGTGTTTGTCTATCTGGAGAGGGATGTCTACGAGTGTAAGCTTAAGCTGTATGAGTTGGAACAGCGGTTTGCGGAGACGGATTTTTTCAGGGCGACCAAGTCAACCATCGTCAATCTCTCCAAGGTGAAGAGTTTCAGCCCTGCCTTTAACGGACGGTTTGAGCTGCTGATGAAAAACGGGGAGAAACTGATTGTGTCCAGACAGTATGTGCCTGGTTTGAAGACAAAGCTGGGACTGTAGGAGGATGCCGGGTATGAGGAAGATACATTTTTTAATGCGGATATTTTCGATGGTTTTGACAGGCGTGGTGTTTGCGGTGGCAGTGTTTATCATGGTAATCAATCCGACTGAGACGGTGGAGGCAAAGCTTTTCTGGCAGATGCCTCTGGTGTCGGCGCTGTGTACGCTGACAGCGCTGATTTATCCGTGGGACAGAGAGATTGGTAAGACGGAGCTCATAGTCAAGACGCTGATTCAGTATGTTCTCATAAATGTGATCGTGTTGGGCGGCGGGGCGTTTTTCTACTGGTATGACCCGTCTCAGCTGTACAATATAGCTGCCATGGTTCTTTCCATCGCCCTTATTTTCGCAGTGGTCATGGTGATCTCATGGAAAAGATCGGCGGCGGATGCGGCACGAATGAATGAGAAACTGGAAGAGTACCGGAAAAAGGCGGAGGAGAACAACTCGAAAGTCTACTAGATTTGTGGAAATGTAATAGAAAAATAAATATGTCTGTGGTATGATTTATTTGAAACCGATTACAGCTTTTAAGGAGATGCATCCTGTGGTTGAAGAAAAGATCCGGCGGATATTTTTAAAATACCCCGATATACTGTATGGATTTACGAGCATTTCATATAGCCAGTACGCAAGCCAGTATAAATCTGCTTTGGTACTGGCTGTTCCCTATGGAGAACAGCTTACGATTAAAAATTATACTGAAGAAAAGTTTGAGAAAGGTATCCAAGACGCGAAAAAAGTATTGGAAGAAATTTTAGCGCAAGTCGAAGAAATACTCAGTGAACAGAAAGCAAAATATTATATTCCGCCTGCGGCGCAGAGCGATGAAGAAGAATTGATTGCGCCCTTTTCATTTAAGTATGCCGCGGTTAATGCCGGATTGGGCTGGATAGGAAAAAACGATGTGGTCATTACGGAAAAATATGGACCGAGAGTGAGATTGTCCGCAGTCTTGACAGACAATCCATTTGTATATGGCCAGAGAATAACAAAAAGTAATTGTCCGGATTCATGTAGAGAATGCGTTGAGATTTGTCCGTATAATGCGCTGCATGATGTGAAATGGGATATTGACGCGCTGAGAAATGATCTAATTGACTATAAACTGTGCAATCAGAAAAGAAGTCTGTATATTGAAAAGCATGGAAAAAAAAATGCCTGTGGCCTTTGTATGGCTGCCTGTCCGATCGGTATATGCGCAGCTCAAATAGGAGGATTTGTCTTGGATGAAAGAGGGAGAGAGAATATCTGACAGAGAAAATGAGAGTATGGCGCAGGACTACTGGGAGACGGAGGTTGAGCGGGAGCTGCAGCATTTCCGACCTGCTGCGGAAAGGCTTACCATCAGGGATTGTGCCGATTTGATTTCCCGTCTGACAAGAAACGGTCGGGAGGCGCTTGAGGAACACTTGCAGGATTATGACGATGTCCTGCTGCATATTTTTGCCAGCGAACAAATCAATGAGCCTTTGCTTTCCATGCTGGGAAAGAATCCCCTGCCCCAGCGCAGCATAGAGAACTATTGTAAGGTCATTGAGATCATGTGGCAGTATGGGGATGAGGCGGTGGTCAATGTGGTGGATGTGACGATTCTGGAGCGGCTGTCGTATGAGGACGCCCTATGGCAGAGATTTGGGGAGTTTATCTCTGAGGAGTTCAAGGAGTATATCAACACGGAAGTTTTGACCTACAATCTGATGATGGGCGGCGTGAGGCCCTTGGCATAACAGATTTACATATAGAAACAAAAATTTTATATATCAAAAGAAAACGAGGTAACACCATGATACTGTCAGACAAAACTATGATGAAAATGTTGAAGGAGAAGACACTGGTCATCTCCCCTCTGGAGGAAAGCCAGATACAGCCCGCCAGCGTGGATGTGCGGCTGGGAGATACTTTCAGCATTGTGGAGGACACTCCCACAGGCATTATCACTCTCGACAGCGAGGTTCGGTACAAGACCATTAAGACCGACACCTATATCCTGCTGCCTGGTCAGTTTGTGCTGGCCACCACGATGGAATATTTTGAACTGCCGGACAATCTTACAGCCTTTGTGGAGGGCAGAAGTTCTCTGGGCAGGATGGGCCTGTTTATTCAGAATGCGGGCTGGGTAGATCCCGGTTTCAAGGGGGAGATCACATTGGAGCTGTTCAACGCCAATCGCTGCGCCATAGAGCTGAAGGCGGGAAGAAGGGTGGGACAGCTGGTGTTTGCGGAGATGGATGGCCCGGCGCTGCACCCCTATCAGGGCAAGTATCAGGGACAGAGAGGCGCCACCGGCTCCAGGGTCTATATGGACCATGACGGCCTGTCCAAGGGGAGTGAAACCTGTTAAATGCAGAGAATTCCGTATTAGCAGGATGCAGTCAAGCTTTCCTTGCTATATACATCACAAGCCGCACTTGTGATACTGCACAAATATGTATATGAGCCGAAGTTTTATACTTATACGAGAGGTTTGGGTCCATGATTGTCAGAAATGCCAGCGTCTATACCCAGGAGGGCGCATTTGTCCATCAGGATATCTATATTGAGGGTGATCGATTTGCGCAGAGCGGGGAGGATATCAGCGACAGGCGAGAGTTGGACGCCTCCGGCTGCTATGCCATACCGGCGCTGACGGATATGCATTTTCACGGCTGTATGGGCTTTGATCTCAGTGACGGAACCACTGCCGCGATAGACGCCATGGCGGCCTACCAGGCCTCTGTGGGAGTGGCAAACATGGTGCCCGCCACCATGACGCTGCCGGAGGATGTGCTGCTTAAGGTTTGTGAGGCGGCTCGGATTTATACCCAAGAGGGCAGAGAAAACAGGAGGGACAGAGCGCGTCTCAGGGGAATCCACATGGAGGGTCCCTTTGTCGCGCCGGGCAAGAAAGGAGCGCAGAGCGTGGCCTATATCCGCAAACCGGACATAGCTCTGTTTGACAGATTAAACGGGGCGTCGGGGGGATTGATAAAAGTATTGACAATTGCGCCGGAACAGGAAGGTGCAATGGAACTGATCGAGCGGCGCCACTCCGGGGTGATTATCTCTCTGGGCCACACCAATGCGGATTACGACTTGTCCATACAGGCATTTGAAAAGGGCGCAAGCCATGTGACCCATCTCTATAACGCCATGAATCCCCTTCTGCATAGAGCGCCGGGACTGATCGGAGCGGCGGCGGACAGAGGGGATGTAAGTGTGGAGATAATCTGTGACGGGATTCATGTGCATCCGGCAGCTGTCAGAACCGCATTCAAAATATTCGGTGATGACCGCATTATCTTCGTCAGCGACAGTATGCGGGCCACAGGGCTGGAAGACGGGGAGTATCTGCTGGGCGGGCAAATGGTAAAAGTGAGGGGAAATCACGCCCTTTTACCGGATAGGACGCTCGCCGGATCTGTCACCAGCCTTTTAAACTGCATGCGCAGGGCGGTGCTGGAGATGGATATTCCACTGGAGTCCGCTGTGAAATGCGCCGCCGTCAATCCCGCCAGACGCATGGGAATATACGCCGAATGCGGCAGCATCTCTCCGGGAAAAAAAGCGGATGTGGTGCTGCTGAAAAAGGAAGGGCTTGAACTGCGGCAGGTAATTTTATGCGGCGAACCGGTGCAGGGGTAACGCAGCGTCTCAGATTCCATAGGAACCGCGCAAATCGCTGGATATATGGTCCAGGTCGGGATAAACTACGCTTTCCGTGATACCAAACACACGCAGGCTGTCGATAAAGTATTTCTTTCGATTTGCGGGAATGATGATCTTGTACAGCATATCCTCGTCGCAGATATCCTCCAGCCTTTGCAGGGAATTGTGTACAGTAAAATTGGAGTGCTGGGAGTACATGCGCAAATCATTTTCCGTAGAGCTGCAGGCCAGAATGCGGTCCACCAGCTCTGGATTATGATGATTGTGCTTGAAGGCGGGCAGCAGCATCTCCTGGGTGGTGTCCGCGTCGATGGGATAGATACAGCGGCCAAATCCTTCTTTTTCATTCAGCAGGTCGGGGGCCAGTACCCACACCCCGGCGTCGATTTCGGGGGTGGTGCGGTAAGTCTCCGTGGCGAAAAAAGCCGCAATCAGCGGCGACTCGCTCCAGTCCAGCATCCTGGTGGGCAATCCGTAATGCTGCATCAGGGATACCCATGCGGCATAGTTGTGTTTTCTGGGTGGATTGTCCAGTATCTGTCTGGCGCGAATATAAAAGTCGTTGGTAATATACCGCTCCACCGCCAGGCGCTTTTGACTGCGCTGGATGGAGGGGATCAGGGTCCGGGCGGCGTCGTCCTCTCCCCTGTACCACAGCCTGGACCCGTGCTTTTCGTACAGGCCGTTCATAAACTGCAGCAGTTCGTCAATGGTGCGAATGTCTTGAATAATCATGTTTATACCCCCTGTGCGCTTTAGCGCATATACCAATCAATATTTGAAAATTTATTTTCAAACTTTTCCCTTTCGTGAGCCTTGTCAATCATTCCGTATCCAATTATAATGGCATCTGAGAGAAAAGTCATGCAAAAAATATATATTTCTCAAAATATTTCAAAAGGGGCTTTGGCAATCTCTATAGAAGCAACTTGTGAAAAGTATACGGTTGTGCTAAGATACAGATAATATTTGATGAATACAACTCAGGGAGGGGATTTCCTATGAAAAAAATATTGTCTATTATGGCCACAATTACGGGAGCGTTTTATCTGGCGGCAGGCATTGGGCTGCTGGTTTTTCAAAACACGATCAAGGAGTTCATGGGTTATAGCGCGAGACAGGGCGTAGAGCTGATAAATGTGTATCCTGTGCAGATTTTGCTGGAACTGGTACTTTTGGGGATTCCCTGCGTGGTGCTGGGTATCCTGTCCATGTCGGAATCCGCGGAAAACAATAAAAACCTGAATCTGTTGATGGCTATCTACAGCGGAGTGATGCTAGTGGTGAGCGGATTGCTTGCCAATATAGGCGGGCTCATCAGCAATTACACCGCCAGTAGGTTCATGGGCGTCGAAGGCATGGTCAATATAAGTTTGGTTACCGCCGCTTTTGGCTGGATCGAGTTTATGAGCAGTCTGTCTTTGGTGTTACTGCTGGTGCGGGGCGCGTTCAGCCTGGGAGAGATAAAGAAAATGTAAATTGCCCTAAATAATTTACACATGTAATCCGATAAACATATCAGAGACCGAAAATTTTGCCAAAAGGAGTTGGCAATTGGTAAGGAAAGGGATTTCTTATGAAAGTGAACAATGTCAGTATTTTTGTGGGAGAGAACTCTCAGAGCGGTCAGGGGCAGCTGCTGGGACTGAATCAGAAACAGGGCAATAACAGTGTCTTTTTTGCCGGGTCGTTGAATAATAATGTGGATCCCATTGCTCAGAAAAAGCAGCAGGCGCAGAAACAGGCTATGAAGGTGGTGGCTGATGCCTTTGCGGCGGATCGCAAGCTGGACACGGAGGTTGCGGACCGGGAGGCTAAGATAAAGGAACTGCGGGCCGAGAATCTGGAGGCGGAAAGGGCTTTGAAGGAGCTGGATACGCAGAAACAGGGGCTTAATAAGGTGTACGATCTGGGTGAGGAAGGTCTGTCCGATGAGGATTGGGATATCTTGGACAAGGGCAGCAAGTCGCCCGAGGACCTGACTGATGAGGAGAAGGCTCGCTATCAGGAGCTGAAAGAGCAGGGACTAACGGAATATTATGACCGCTGTAAAGACATTGACAAACTGGCGGAGCCTTACAGGCAGGCCATCAGCGACAATACTGGCGCCATCAAGAGTTATAGCGCGGCCAACAAAGCGGTACATAAGGCTCGCCTGGATCTGCGCAAGGGCAATCCCATGATTGCAGCCCAGGAGGAGGCGGAGGCCATTATGGACGCCGCCCGCAAAGAGATTATCGGCATGATTAAGGACGAGGGCATGAATCACATCGACGAGGAGATGCAGGAAAAGGTGGATCAGGCTCAGAAGAACAAGGAGAAGAAGGAAGAAGAGGAAGAAAAGCTGGAGGCAATCCGGGAGGAGAAAGCGCAGATTCAGAATCGGGCGGAAGCTGCCCGGGAGCGGGCAAAAGAGAACGAGGAGCGCGCGGAGGATCTGCTGGAGGATCTACCTACGGAGGAGATGCTGCAGATGAATGGCGGAAAAGCTGATTTTCAGCAGGAACTTAAGGATATCATGAACAGGATGAAACTGATGGAAGAAGATCTGAAGGGAGCGGCGGTGGACGCCACTCTGTAAACGTGGTATTCCCCCTTGAAAATATATTATAAACCAAAAACGCCCGGTTTGCGCCGGGTGTTTTTGATTTAATGAATGACATTTTATAGGACATGTGCTACAATAAATCTGATATTGGGCCGGGTATAAAGACTTGTTTTTATATGTAAATTCAGGGCAATTTATGGAGGGAGGTAGTACCGATGAAGATAGGAAGGAAACTGAGATGTGCGGCGGCCATTGTCTGTGTTCTGGCATTGTCTCTGACCGGCTGCGGGAAGACGGGAAAGCTGGACGAGGGGGACTGCGCCTGTGTCGTCAGTCTGGAGAGTATACCCCAGGAGTTCAAGATGCTGGGAGATAACGCGGAAGGTCAGTTGAAGATAGAGGTTACTTTGGAGAATATCACCACCGAGCGGAAGTACCATTTCACACTGGACGGAGAGAACGGCTTTAAACAGAATGCCTCGCTGAATCCGGGTGTTTACAAAGTATATTCTTGTACCGGTTCGCCTTATTATCTGCATATGGACATATCTGCCAGGCAGGAACAGCTTGAGGTGACAAAAGGCGGGGTAAATGAGCTGACAGTCTACATTGAGAATCTGGAGGAATTCTCGGATATGGTCTGGGATTTCCAGCCTATTCGAGAAGTTATGCAGTTGGATAAATTTTCCCGCAAGGCGCAGCTGCAGGGACAGATCATAGATCTGGAGCGCATTACGGACTACATAGACTTTGAATATGACCAGCCGGTGAAGGGCTATGAACAGGTCACAATCTTCAATTCCGGTGTGGGAATCACAGTGCAGAATCAGACGTCGGAGGCGGCGTCCTGGACGGAGTGCAAGCTGATCAAGGTGCAGGTGCGGGGAACGAATCTCGTCTTTGCGCAGGGCGCAAGGGTGGGAATGTCCGTGAGAGAGATTATGCATGCCGAGGAGGGGATATACGGCACACCGGACTCCATGACAGGCTCCCTTCTCATGGGGATAGGTCTGGATAATACAGGTATGGTCTACTATGACGAATCCTCTGGAGACAGGTTCACGCTGGAATGCGATCCTGCAGGGGAAAATATCTGCAGTATTGTATATGAGTTTGCCGCATACGAATAGCCGGGGGTGTGACATGAAAAGAGTTCTTAAGATAGCTAAAATCAATATACTTGCAATCATTGCCCTGCCGCTTTTGCTGTTGGCGACGGCGGCAAAACTGGCGGCAAAGGCCATGGAAAAGACGATCACGATCATAGGAGCCATATTTATTTTGTTTGGCATTGCCGTTATTTTTGAAATATTCAAGAATCCGGCCGGATTTCTGAACGGTTTTTTCCTTGTCATTGTCTGTCTTGTTTTAGGAGGCATTTTTACCGCCATCGTCGTTTGGATTCTGAGTTTGGTATCTGCGATAGTCATGGCAGTGGTGTCCATAATCATTTCTCTGCTGAACAGCGCCTACGAGCTGATTTATGCGGGATATGCGGCGATCTATAACAGCTGTAAGACGGAGTATGCCCTGGTAAACGAGGAGGGAAATGGTTTTGTTAACGGGCTGTGCTGCCTCTTTTTCACGCTGCTCAGATTGATTAACCGGGTCATGATCCTGTTTGTCACCCACGCCCTTAAGATATTTGTGCTGGCAAGTATAGTCATTGTGATAGGCTCTCTTGTTCTGAGCAATCAATATATTCAGGAGCATTTTGGCATTGGACTTCTGACATATGTAAGGATGTTCCCCACATACTCCATTGTCTATGGCGTCACATTGTACTTGGCGTTCCTGATTGCCATTGTGGTCATTCTGGTGTCTCTGGGCATAGAGTGGAGCGAATGGGGCAGTGAGATGGATTTGAGCACCTCGGATTATGAGAAGTATCTGAGCAGTATTTTGGAAGGAACGGGAGAGCTCGGCCAGGAGAGCATTCAGGGTATACACGCTCTGGATGAAAAGCGTATAGAAAAGTGTAACCGCTATCAGGAAATTCTGCAGCGGCATGTCGCGGAGATTGAGGAATTTATTGAAAGAATGCATCCGCTGGTGGACAAGAGCGACAACTATATTCTGCGTTCCAGCTGGGGAGAATATTTTCCAAGACTGCAGGAGACGGTGGATCAGATAGGCAAGTATGAGGACGGGATGCCGGTGGAGGAATTTGAAAAACTCATGCCGCAGATCGACAAGTTGGAGGAATTGAAACATACCATAGAAAAGCAGGCACTCAGGGCGGCGACCGAGAAGAAACCCGGCGCCGCAGCTGCGGGAGGCGGATTTTTTGCGGGCTGTGATACGCTGGAAAAACTGGAAAAGAGATATCGCGCTCTGAGCAAGACATATCATCCCGATTCCGAAGCCGGAGACGAGGAAACATTTAAGGTGATGACGGAGGAGTACGAGAAATTGAAAGCGGAGTTGAAGGGGTAGCGGATATGGGCGCCGTTCTGGATGAAAATTTGATCTATGAAATACTTTCTGTTGTGGAGGAAATCCCGGAGGGGAAGGTGGCGTCATACGGTCAGATCGCAAGGCTGATCGGCAGGGACAACAATGCCCGGCTGGTGGGAAAGGTATTGAGCCAGGCGGACGCCTACGGCGATTATCCCTGTCATCGGGTGGTAAATCACGCCGGCAGATTGGCCCCTCATTTTTGGGATCAAAGAGAACTGCTGCTGGCGGAAAAGGTCAGGTTTAAAGATGATGGGCATGTGGATATGAAAACCTGTCAGTGGAATTGTTAGTGAGTATAATATAGGCAGAGCAAAATATAGTCGGGAGGCAAGAGCAATGGTAGGAATAATAGCGGACAGTACCTGTGACCTGTCGCAGGAATTGACAGAGAAATATCAGGTGGCAATCCTGCCCCTTCACATTCTGCTGGGGGAGGATGAGTACGAGGATGGCCGGGATATCGGACCGGAGGAGATTTACCGCTGGTCGGATGAGCGCGGAACGACTCCCAAAACTTCTGCGCCCTCCATGGAAAGCGCTGTGGAATTGCTGCAGGAGGTTAGCGGAAAATATGAGGAGATTGTCTGCTTTTCCATTTCCGGGCAGATGTCCACCTCCGGGAATGTGATGCAGTTGGCGGCCGAGGAGGCGGGAATCGGGGAGCGGGTGACGGTAATCGACTCGGAAAACCTCTCCACCGGTATTGGTCTGCTGGTGGTGGAAGCGGCTATCATGGCTCAGGCTGGTCACAGCGCAAAGGAAATCGCGGACAGGATGGAAGAGCTGAAACCGCTGGTGCGGGCAAGCTTTGTGGTGGATACTCTGGTGTATCTGCACCGGGGAGGCAGATGCAGCGGTCTGGCGGCAATGCTGGGCGGAACCTTGCGTCTGCATCCCCAGATCGTGGTGGAAGACGGCAAAATGCACAGCAACAAAAAGTATCGAGGCAGTCTGGAAAAAGTGCTGGCGGCCTATGCCCGGGATCTGGAGCCAATCATGAGAAAGGCTAAAAGGGACAGAGTATTTATCACCCATTCCGGCTGTGCACCGGAGATCGTGGATGCGATTCGGGACTATCTAAAACACCTGGAGATATTTGATGAGATTCTGGAGACCAGAGCGGGCGGTGTGATATCCAGCCACTGCGGTCCCGGCACTCTGGGGATATTATTTATAGAAAACGGAGAAGTGTAATGCCAGTCAGTATAACAAAGGGAGCAGTGCCAGAAGAAACCATAGCGGGGATGGTGCAAAAAGCGTTTGGAGAAAATGCTCTGGAAGTGCAGGAACTGAAAGAGGGATATTTTAACATTGCCTACCGGATTGGTCTGCGGGACAGAGCGGTGATACTGAAGATTGCGCCGCCGCCGGAGATAGAGGTAATGACATGTGAGAAAAACATCATGTTCAGCGAAGTGGATTCCATGCGGATGACAGCCAACCGCACGGAGGTTCCTGTGCCGGAGATTCTTTTTTATGACAATAGCCGCAGCGTGACGGACAGGGAGTACTTTTTCATGGAAATGCTGGAGGGCCGGAGTCTGTCCGTGCTGTCGGATATTCTGGCAGAGGACCAAAAGCAGCGGATCTATTATGACATTGGCCGGTATACGGCGCAGCTGAACGGCATTTTAGGAGAGCGTTTCGGCTACTATGGTCAGCCGGACAGGCAGGGCGATAGCTGGTATGAGGTGTTTCGAGGCATGGTCCGGGATGCCATTGGGGACGCCGATCGCAAGGGGATTGCGCTGCCTGTCAGCGAAGAGGATATTCTAAAGCCGTTGGAGAGAGACAGGGCTTTATTCGATATGGTCCGGGAACCCCGGTTTGTCCACTGGGACATCTGGGCGGGGAATGTCTTTATATCGGATGGCCAGGTACAGGGGATCATTGACTTTGAGAGGTGTCTGTGGGCAGACCCGCTGATGGAAGTAGGTTTTCGTAGCCATGAGTACAATCAGGCGTTTTACGATGGATACGGAATCACTGAGTTGAGCCGCGAGGAGAAGAGACGCGCAAAATGGTATGACGCCTACCTGGCTCTGCTGATGTGTCTGGAAACCGACTACAGAGGGTATGACAACAGGGATTTTTACCATATGGGATGCCGGGCGCTGCAAAGCAGCGTGGAGGAGCTGATCCGGGTAATGACTGAGAAGCAGACAACGATGGGCTGATTTTAGCGGGAGTCGGATGCATGAATATAGATTATAAAATTTTGAAAATAGAAAGTGAAGAACAGAAATCCTCCTGCGCAAGGTCCGTCTTAGAGAGTCTGCCGGACTGGTTTGGCAATAAGGCCTCGCTGGAAGAGTATGTGGAAAAGGTGCAGGAATTTCCATTCTGGGCCGCATTGGACGGGGAGGGAAAGTGTCTGGGGTTCTTTTCCGTGAGGATTCATTACGGACACACGGGAGATATATATGTCTGCGGTGTACATCCACAGTGCCACCGCATGGGAATCGGCAGGGCACTGTACGATGTGGCGGAACAATATTTTTTGGAATGCGGCTGCAAGTACGCCATGGTGGAGACCCTGAGCGATAAAGTGGCGTATGCCCCCTATGAGAAAACCAGAATGTTTTATGAGAGCGTGGGATTTGACCCGTTGATTACGCTGACGGAGATGTGGGATGAGGACAATCCCTGCCTGATTATGGTAAAGTTCCTTGCCGGGTCTTAGAACGCACATAAAAAATTTTTTCTTTAAACCTATTGACATAGTAGGTAAATGGTGTTAATATTGCCATATTCCAATCAGGAAAAGAATTTTGGCGAGAGGTAAAAGAGATGGATTTCAGAGACGTAAATTTGTATATGAACATGTGCTGTTGTCGAATGCATTTTCTGCGGATAAATGATATGACCGAATGCATCGACTATTCTTGTCGTGTGTTGGGATAATGTCCTTAGGGCGGAGGCGAAGTATATCATTTATCCGGGATTTTAAGGGACCCGGTTTTTTTATGCGCAAATTTGCCGCATATGCCTTATCGCAGGCATTGGCAAGGAATTCAGGGAGTATTGGAAATGATTCGACTGAACAATATCAACAAAAGTTTTTCTGATCGCAAAAAAACTGTCAAAGCGTTACAGGATGTCTCCATCCATGTGGAGAAAGGCGACATTTACGGCATAATCGGTTTTTCCGGCGCAGGAAAGTCCACTTTGATCCGTATGGTCAACCGCCTGGAGAAACCGGACAGCGGCAGCGTGACCGTGGACGGTCAGGAACTGACAAATCTCTCCGGAGTGCAGCTGCGGAAGGTTCGGCGTAAAATCGGCATGGTATTCCAGCAGTTCAATCTGTTGGAATCGAAGACGGTATTTCAAAATGTGGCAATTCCGCTGATTCTTGAGGGAGCGGACAAGAGGCGGATTGCAAAACGTGTACAGGAGGTACTGCGTTTTGTGGAGTTGGAGGATCGAAAAGATGCCTATGTCAACCAGCTTTCCGGCGGGCAGAAACAGAGGGTGGGAATTGCCAGGGCCCTGGCAACAGACCCGTCCATTCTGCTGTGTGATGAGGCCACAAGCGCGTTGGATCCTAAGACTACAGAGTCCATCCTACACTTGCTGAAACGCATCAATCAGGAGATGGGAGTTACAATTTTGTTGATTACCCATCAGATGCAGGTGATTCAAATGATTTGTAATAAGGTGGCCGTCATGGAGGAGGGACATATTGTGGAGCAGGGGGGAGTGATGGAGGTATTCAGCCATCCCAGAGCGCCGGTTACGCAGGAATTTGTCAGGACAGTCATTCGCGATCAAATTCCTGAGAGCATCGTAGGGCTGTTGTATCAGGAACAGAGAAATTACCGGGTGGAGCGGCTGAAATTCATCGGCAGCAGCGTCAAAAAGCCTGTGATATCTGAAATCTGTCATATAGATGGTATCGAGGTCAATATCCTTGGGGCGACGGTTCAGGAGCTGGAAGACAGCGTCATGTGTATCTTTATCCTGCAGCTTATAGGGGAGGAGAGTTCGCTGGAGACGGCGGAAGAGAAAATAGATGCGGTGGGTGTCTTACGGGAAAGAGTGGTGATTGACTGATGAAAGAATTCTTGGGACTGAAATTATTTAAGGTTTCTGTGGAGCGACTGCTCCTCAACGGAGGTCAGACCCTCTACATGGTGGGTTGTTCGTTGTTGATCGGCACAATGGTGGGTTTTCTGATGGCATTGGTATTGGTACTGTGCCGGAAGGGCGGTTTGGTTGAAAATAAAATTTTATACCAGATTATAAACTTTTATATTAATGTAGTGCGGAGCATCCCGTTTATTATCCTGCTTGTGACCATAATGCCGCTGACACGGGCAATTATGGGCACCACCATCGGCAGCAGGGCGGCGCTGGTTCCTCTGGTAGTCTATATCAGCCCTTATCTGGCCAGACTTATGGAGAACAGTCTGCTGGAGGTTTCACCCGGAATTCTGGAGGCGGCGCAGGCAATGGGGGCATCCAACTGGCAGGTGATACGCTATTTCCTTGTGCCAGAGACACTTGGGTCCATTGTCCTGGCATTGACAACCGGAACCATTGGTCTGCTGGGTGCATCCGCCATGGCAGGTTACTGCGGCGGCGGTGGCATCGGTGATCTAGCCCTGACCTATGGCTATGAGAAGATGAATACCCCCCTGATGGTCTTCACGGTGGTAATTTTAGTGATACTGGTGCAACTGCTTCAGGTTGTGGGCAATCGACTCTCCCGGAGATTGCGGGAGCATCGGTAACTACTTAATCAACAATAAAAGAAAAGAGGAGAAAATTATGAAAAAGATTTTGCAAACAATGCTGCTATTGACAGTTTTTGCGCTGTATCTGACAGCTTGCGGAAACACAGGGGCAGAAAGCCCGGCGGTAGGCGCGGCCTCCAAAACGGAGATTGTCTACGGCAAATCCCAGGGACCTTACACGGAACTGTTTGAGGCAGCCATAGTTCCCATTCTGGAAAATCAAGGATATACTCTTAAGGGTGTGGATTTTTCTGATCTGCTGACAGCGGATATAGCATTAAATGACGGTGAGGTGGACGTGAATGTGGAACAGCACACCGCATATGCGGAGAACTTTAACGCCAACAACAGCGGAGATTTGGTGCCGATCAGCCCCATTCCCACTGTTCCTGCCGGTATCTATTCTGCCACCCACAGCTCTCTGGAGGAAGTGGCGGAGGGAGCAAAAATCGCCGTTCCCAACGATGCCTCTAACACAGCCCGCGCCTATGCTCTGCTGCAGAAGATCGGCTGGGTCAAACTAAACCCCGAGGTGGAGCTTTCGGCAGTCACTCAGGATGACATCGTCGAGAATCCTAAAAATTTAGAGTTTGTGGAGATGAAATCCCTTACGATTCCCGCCGCTATTCAGGATTTCGACTATGTGGTAATCACCGGCAGTATTGTATACAATGCGGGAATCGATCCCTCCACAGCGTTGGCTACCGAAGACATTCAGGAGCATTTGGTTCTTCAGGTGGTGGTCAAAGAAGGCAGCAAATCTGCGCCCTGGGCACAGGCCATCGTAGATGCTTACCATTCTAATGAATTTAAGGAGTATCTGGATAAAAACAATGATGGACTGTGGTGGGTTCCGGAGGAATTACAATAAATCGTTCCGGACCAGATCTGCCAGAGTAATGTGGCCCAGATAATCCTGGATCAGTCTGTCAAGCCCCTGCCATACAGGCAAGGTACGGCAGACGGATACCCTGGGGCAGACGGGTGCATCCTGCTCTAGGCAGGCAACCGGCGCAAGGGTGTCCTCTGTCAGCTGCAAGATGCTGAAAACTGTGTATTGGTCAGGGGTACGGGTTAGTTTATATCCACCTCCCTTTCCACGCAAGCCGCTTACAAATCGGGCTTTTACCAGTAGCTTGATGATGCCCTCCAAATATTTTTCGGAGATTTCCTGGCGCTGGGCGATTACTTTTAACGGAATAAAATCTTCGGATGGATGCTCCGCAAGATCAATCATGACCCTCAATGCGTAGCGTCCTCTGGTAGAGATCAACATGCTGTACCTCCTGTTTTTCTGGAATTGATAAGAATAAACCTATTATACAACATGGTTGGAGGGGAATCAATGGAGGATTTGGACAGCATTGGCGGAGACCATAAACTATAAGGGAGGTAAGAAAAATGATACCAACACCAAAAGAGGCATGGGAGTTGCTCTGTACATACAATCAGGGGGAATTCCACCAAAAACACGGGCGTATCGTGGGTGACGTCATGCGATGGTTCGCCCGGGAGTTGGGATATGGCGAGGAGGCTGATTTCTGGGAGGCCGTAGGAATATTGCATGATCTGGACTTCGAGCAATGGCCGGATCAACACTGCATCAAAGAGCAGGAACTACTGCGGGGGCGGGATGTGGATGAGAGGTTGATTCATGCGGTGGCAAGTCATGGGTATGCGTTGACTGTGGAGATCCGCCCAGAGCATGAGATGGAAAGAGTGCTGTACGCCGTGGATGAACTGACCGGGCTGATCGGTGCCGTTGCCCTCATGCGCCCCTCTAAGAGTGTCAGCGATATGGAGGTTAAGTCTGTAAAGAAGAAATATAAGGACAAAAAATTTGCGGCGGGTTGCTCCAGAGAGGTAATTGAACGGGGAGCGGCAATGCTGGATTGGGATCTGGACGCGCTGATTTCCAAAACCATTCAGGCCATGCGCGCCAGCTCTTCCGTGGATTAGAAAAATGCCAGGAGGAATACCAGTGATTGAGTTTATTCATGTTTCTAAGGATTTTGGAAAAGGACGGCAGGAGGTACATGCAGTCAAAGACGTCTCCTTTACCATCGAAAAAGGGGAAATATTTGGCATCATAGGGTTTTCGGGAGCCGGAAAATCAACCCTTGTCCGATGTATCAATCTATTGGAAAGGCCTACGGCTGGGTCCGTCATAGTGGATGGACAGCAGATGACGGAGCTTTCCGCCAGACAGCTCCGCCACGCCAGAAAAAAGATCGGCATGATTTTCCAGCATTTTAACCTGATGCCGTCTCGCACTGTCTTTGGCAATGTGGCCTATCCCTTGAAAGGAAGTGGCCTGAAATCCCGGGAAATAACAGATAAGGTTCACGGGCTGCTGGAACTGGTGGGCATAGGGGATAAGGCTAATGCGTATCCCAGCCAGCTCTCCGGCGGTCAGAAACAGCGAGTGGCTATTGCCCGTGCCCTTGCCAATGACCCCAGCGTTTTGCTATGCGATGAGGCGACTTCCGCTTTGGACCCTCAGACTACCAAGTCCATTCTGCAGCTTTTAAAGAAGCTAAATGAAAAACTGGGGATCACAGTAGTCATTATCACACACGAAATGGCTGTAATAAAAGAGATTTGCGATAGGGTTGCAGTGATGGAACATGGGCAGGTAGTGGAGCAGGGGGAAGTGTTTTCCATCTTTGCCTCTCCCCGGCAGGATATCACGCAAAATTTTATCCACACCACATCCAGTCTCAGAAAGATAGACGAATTGGTGGTGGCAGATTCTCCCGTCATTGCCCTTAAGGCCGGGGAGATGATCGTCAGACTGTCCTACATACAACGGAATGTCTCAGAGCCGTTGATCTCCACTGTGTCACAGAAGTTTCATGTCACGATGAATATTATTTTTGCGGATATCGAGATTGTGCAGGGCGCCCCGGTAGGCGGGACAGTGGCAATTATCAGCGGAGAGCCGCAGCAGATCGAAGGGACAATGGAATATCTGCGAGAAAAAAATGTATGCGTGGAGGTGATAAAAGATGCAAGAGTTTCTGAATAACTGGATACCCAATGTTATGGAGAGACTGCCCGCCTTTTACGAAGCTATTGGGGACACACTGCAGATGATTGCATGGTCGGGAGCAATTACTTTTATCATTGGCCTTATTTTGGGAGTGTTGCTCTCCGTCACAAAACAGGGAGCCATATTGGAAAACTGGCTTGTCTATCAGATTTTGGATAAGCTTATCAGTTTGTTTCGATCCATTCCCTTTATTATTCTGCTGACATGGGTTATGCCGCTCTCCCGGGCAATCATGGGTACGGCTATCTATGTCAGAGGCGCCATCGTGCCGTTGGTATTTGGCGCAGTGCCGTTTTTGGCCCGCCAGGTAGAGAGCGCTCTGGCAGAGATTGATCCGGGACTTATCGAAGCGGCGCTTTCCATGGGGAATGGCCCGGTGGACATTATTTTTCGGGTCTATCTGCGGGAGAGTGTGGCGGCTATCGCCAGAGGCACCACCATTACGGCGGTCAGCCTGCTCAACCTGACAGCCATGGCGGGCGTGGTAGGCGCTGGCGGCTTGGGGGATTTTGCTGTGCGCTACGGACATGATCGGAATATGACAGATGTGACTAATGTCACTGTAGTGGTATTGGTTATCATGGTGTGTATTATGGAGTTTATCGGCAGCCTGGTGGTCAAAAAGAATACGCATGATCGGTAACCCATGGGACTGCTGTAAAACTTATAAACTGCCGCCACCCCCGACTATGCCGCGAGGGCACTGGTGGGAGGGCGGAAAAAGAATCAGGAGGAGAAAAAAATGAAAAAATTAGGCAAACTCGTTACTTTGGCGCTTTCTACAGCGCTGTTGACTCTGGCTCTGGGTGCCTGCGGCAATGCAGGAGATGGGCAGGCCGCAGGTGCAGGCGCATCGGCACAAGGAGGTCAGGAGTCCCAGGTGGAGCCGGTCACTGTTAAGCTCGGCGTGGTGGGCAGCATCTATGAGGACTTGTGGGCGCCAGCCCAGGAGGCATTGAAGGCGGAGGGTATTAATCTGGAGATTGTACAATTCTCCGACTATGTGACTCCCAACAATGCGCTTGCAAACGGAGAGATCGACCTGAATGCTTTCCAGCACCGCATTTATCTGGAAAGTGAGATTGAAAATTATGGCTATGAGATTCAAAATATCGGAAACACTCTTATTGTTCCGCTGAATCTCTTTTCTCAGAAAATATCCTCTTTGGATGAATTAAAAGACGGGGACACGGTGGCAATTCCCGATGACTTGACCAACGGCGGACGCGCCCTGAAAGTTTTGGAGGCGGCAGGACTGATTACCCTGAGTCCCGAGGCGGCGTTTAACCCCACTCTGGACGATATTGAGAATTACAACGTAGGAATTACCATTAAAGAGTTAAAAGCGAATGTTATACCTTCTACCCTGCCCGATGTGGATGTCGCAGCGATCAATGGCAACTACGCCCTGGACTTTGGGCTGAAGGCGGAGGAGGCAGTCTATCAGGACAGTGTGCTGGACGTGGAGGAGTATTGGAACCTGGTTGCCGCCAGGACGGCAGACCTGGAAGATGCGGAAAAAGCGGTTGTGTACGACAAGGTGATTAAGGCATTCCAGTCTGCGGAGACAGAGAAGGTATTTAACGAAACCTTTGGCGGCTACTTTATCAAGGTAGGCTGGGACCAGGATCTGCTGGTAAAGTGACAGGTTATAATGCAGATTTTTACCGTGCCCAAGGCGCTGAAGAATGCTCAGAATCAGTTGAAGCAGCTACGCACTGAAATTTCGCAGGTCCGTTATAAGGATATGCGGTTTAAGGGAGGAAAAGTTATGTCAGATATTCTCAGACATATAAATCAGGAGAAAGAATATATCGTTGCGCTCAGACGGGAATTCCATCAGCACCCTGAGCTGGGTCTGCAGGAGTTTCGCACAGCAGAGCGCATAGAGGAGGAGCTGGATAAATTTGGTGTTTCGTACTCCCGCGTGGGAGAGACCGGCGTATTGGGCATTCTCCGGGGAACTGGGCAGGGAGAAGGCGTGACTGTGCTGCGGGCAGATATAGATGCGCTGCCCATTCAGGAGACCAACAAGGTCAGCTATTGTTCGCGGACGGAAGGCGTCATGCATGCTTGTGGGCATGACGCCCATATAGCCTGTCTGCTGGGTGCAGCAAAACTGTTGGCGGCGAACAGAGATACCTTTGGCGGCGAAGTGCGCCTGGTCTTTCAACCGGCGGAGGAGATCGGACAGGGAGCCGAACCCTTTCTGGAGGCGGGAATTCTGGATGGTGTGGACCGTGTCTTCGGACTCCATACAGCCCCGGATATTCCCTGCGGCCAAGTGGGTCTGAAACCGGGACTGAACAATGCGGCGGTGGATCATTTCAAGATCGTGATACGGGGTAAATCCGCCCATGTGTCCACTCCTCAGCTGGGCATTGACGCATTGTATATCGCCAGCCATATTGTAGTGGCTCTTCAAGCGCTGGTCACTCGTTGTACTTCCCCCGTGGAACCGGTTATCATTGGCGTGGGAAAACTGGAAGCCGGAACCACCTACAATGCCCTGGCGGAAACGGCGGTGCTGGAAGGAACTACCAGAACCATATCCCAGGAAAGCAGAGAGCGGACACAGGAATTGGTCAACAAAACAGTTCAGAGCATTGCGGGGATATATGGAGGCAGCGCCGAAATTCAGTGGACGGACTTTGCCTCGGCCCTGATTAATGATTCTCAGGTATGTCTGGAGGCAGCAGAAGTGGTAAAACAGCTGTGGGGCGAGGGCAAAGTGGTCACAGATCGCAGATTATCACTGGGCGGCGACAATTTTGCGGAGTATATTCTCCACATTCCCGGCGCATATGCATATCTGGGCACAGGCAATCCGGAGAAACCCGGGACGCTGAATGCCGCCCATAACGGGAATTTTGATATTGACGAGGACGCCCTGATTCTGGGGGCCGGGCTTTATGCCGGGTATGCGCTTGCAAGGCGTGGGGGGTTCAAATAATTCTTATCCTGCTTTCCTGCCGCCGCACAAATTTATAGAGTTCGCAGGCATTTTCGGCACATTTGCCGTCATTTTCATTGTCAAACCAGGCGACGAAAAGAAGCTCGATGCACTCCATTACATAAGGCACGGCCTTCTTTTCCGCCTCGGACAGTTTTAAGATACTCTCATATCCGGCAAACACGTCACCCAAAAACCGGAACCAGGTTTCCTCTGTGATTCTAAGCCCTTCCTCCTCCGACAGCAGCCCCAGCAAAAAGTAACACAGATCAAAAATCCGTATATTTCTCTGGCTCAGATCAAAGTCAATATAGCCGGAAAAAACGCCGTCCGCAAACAGGAAATTGCCGAAGTGGATGTCCCGGTGAATTAACTGCACAGGCAGCTGTTCATACACGGCGGCCAGCTGTGAGACTGTCCGCTCATATTCCTCCTTGGAAATGCGCTGCCAGTCGTTTTTTTCCATACTTTCCCTGATCCAGCCGTTCATCTCATCTAACAGGCTGTTGTCCCAAAGCATATCCAAAGGCTCGCACTTTTGAAAGGCGGCATGGAGCCTGGCAATGATTTCACCCATTGACCGGGCGAGAGGGCTGTCACTGTCGATCCGGGTGATATTGTTTCCCGGAAGTTTTTTGGAGAGGAAATAGAAAGCGCCGTCGGCGGACACATACGGAGCGTCGTCATCGGTGGGTATGATCTGAGCCACAGGGATATTTCTCTCGTTTAGCAGACGCAGCATTTTCAGGTTCCGCTCAAGCATTTTCACATCCTGATACTCTTTCAATACATAATCGTCTCCCACTTGCCAGGCGGTATCATAGATTTGCTTTGTCTTGCAGTCCTGCAAGTCCCAATGGACAAGAACTGTGTCGATTTTATCTCTCAATTCATAAGACATGTACAACTCCTCCTGTTTGTCATTGATATTCTTTCACAATCTCCACTACCTCGATATCGCCGCCTACTAAAAATTCATGGATAGGCGGCTCCTCCGGGGGATTGGGCCCATTTTCCCAATACCTTTCTGCCATTGTCAGATTTTGCTCCTTGCTGATAACACCGTCAAAGCACTTGGTGGCATCCCCCACAAAACGACTTCCGGTGACCTTGACTTTCACAATCTGGAAGGTAGGTCTGCCCAGCTTGATAAAATAATCTGCCCACTGCGTGGATTCCTGTAGGGTTTCCGAAACATACAGGCATCCCATTCTGGAGGGGTAATGAGGGTATTTTTCCCGCCGGACTTCCTCCAGCGCCAGCTCCCGCAGCGCCACCATCACAGGATATTCCAGCTCTGTGTTTTCGTATTTTTGAGGATTGCGGTAAATGTCATTGACTATATCCAGTTTGCTCATCACCCGTTCATAGACGCCGCTGTGATGTTCGTCATCAAAAAGGATATGCTGACCCAACTGCATGGGCCTCTCCGTCACCACATGATAGCCATAAAAAATTTCACTTTGCTTCACACTATATCTCCCTTCACAAATAGATTGTCTTTTCCCATGCCGCAGACATAAATGTTAGAGTCATACTGGTAGCATATTTCCAGAAAATCCTCCCTGCTCTGAGGATCGTTCATTATTTTTACCAGAATTTCACCTGGAATGGTTCTGGCATATGCGCCGGGGCCCGCCATATGGATATTCTGTACGCCCTGTTTTTCCAGCAGCGCTTTCAGTTCATCCGGCAGAAAAGTGTAGGTGATGCACCAGGGAGCTTTGCCCCTCTCGTATTCCGAGATCTCGCTTGCTCCGCCAATCACGCCGCTCTTCATAAAATCTTCTATGGCTTCCTTGCTCAGCACAAAGGAATCTATAGCCTTCTGTCTGTCCGCAATGAGTTGCCGGACCCAGGGGTCGGGACAGTCGGGACTTAGAATAAATTGGTTTTTCTGAATTGGATTGGCCAGATAGGGCAGATAACCCAGCCGGGAAGAGACGCTGAACATAACCTTTTTTCCAGCTATGCGGACCAGTTCTCCAATGACGGTCTCCTGATGGGGATAGGTATAGGAGATGGGGGCGTCAAAGGATATGACCAGATCGAATGCCCTGTCGGGATATGCCGACAAATCCTCCAGAGCGCCTCTTACAAAGGTAATGTTTCGCTCCACTCCCGCGGCACGGGCCAGCTCCTGCGCCTTGTCCAGCATGGGCTGGGATATGTCAAAATGTGTCACCCGGCAGCCTCTTTTTGCCAGCAAAATGGAAAACCGCCCACACCCGGCTCCTCCGTCAAAGACAGTTTCTATCCCTTCCAGAGCTGCAAGCAGTTCTCTCTCAATATGGCTTTTTTGAATAATATCGTCTATAAAGGTCTCCTCCCTGTGGCTCTCCAGCTCTCCCTTGTCGGGCTGGTTCCACAGGCGCTCGGATATCTTTTGGCTGACATCTGCTGGTATCATCTTGACCTCCTGTTTCTCCCCTACATGTCTCAGGTTCCGTTTATAATGAGTTTACCAGAAATACTTTGTTTGAGCTACCTCAGAATCAATTCTAAAAAAGAATGAGCCGATACCTCGTAAGGCGTCGGCTCATGTCGGAATGGCTCATGATAGTACCTCTCTGCTCGCGTTCCAGCGCTATCAGGGCGATAACTGTAGCGCTGGCTTTGCATACAATACGCTGCTTAGTCTTCCAGGATTTTCTCACGAAATGCAGCAAAATCCTCTGCCCGCGCCGCCGCCTTATGCCATATGCGAAGTGTCTCTGTATCCTCCTCATCCTGGATACGGGCAACGATGTCTTCCGGGATATCCCCTAAGTCCTCCAGCAGATCAAAGATTGACTGACGGCTCTGATCGATAGTGCCTTTTTGTATGCCTCTCCGTATGCCTTTCTCAATAAAAACCTCCGACAAATTACACATAGACTGCATCCTCCCTTCGGTCTCTACCTGCATTACCATTCCATACTCTTTTTCCAGTATATCCTTTTTCTCTTCCACTTTCATCTCGGACAGTAGTACTTCCAGCATGGCGATCAGCGTATTTCGGGAAGTCTCCTCCCCGGGATCGCTGCGTATATTGACTATGATTCCCTGAACAAGCTCCACTCTGTGGGAGTTATCCCTGTCCCCATACACCGTCCTCCGCTCCAGATTAATCTCCTCAATGGAATCTCCCCTTTTTCCACTGTCCATACATATCCAGATACTGCGCACGTTTTTCAGACTGTCATAATCCGTCCTGTAAAACTCCGTGTTTTTCTGGGCCGAAACCATTCGGGAGAGATAATACACAATCCTGTTCTCCAGATGATACCCCAATACGCTATGGCTGGTCAGCTTTTGCGCCTCCAGATTGATAAGGAATTTCATCTTCATCTGTCCGAGATATGCGCTAAAACGGATATCATAATATATCGTGCCCTCTCCCGGAACACTGTCCTCCGTCTTGTCTTCCCTGACCCTGCCCAGATTGGCTAGTCCCGGGTCCAGGGCCGACGCGGCCACCTCAATATCGTCATCGATACAGGAGATGATATCTGTGATCTCCATGTCCCTGCATTCCCGGATGGTATACTTCAGGATCCTCGCCAGAATCTGCTTGTCCGCCAGCAGGAATTTTGCGTTAGTATCATAGGCGGCGGCGCTCCTGGCAGCCGCCATCGCCTGAGACAAATGGGTGTCTTCTCTCTGTCTTTTCATACCGTACCTCCTCGGTGCTGTGCGCAGGAGATACAAAAAATATTCGTTCGTATTTTACCCGAAAATCTCCTGCTCGTCTTCAATTTTTCATTTTGAGTTTCAAGCATAGATTTTCTGATTTCTTGAGAAGAGAATTGCTCCGTCAAAATGGAAAAGAATATATGCTTTGCAAGTATGATAGCATGGATAGGACAAAATTGCAATAATTTTAAAAAAAGAATGAACCGATACCCCGTAAGGCGTCGGCTCACTGTATTATGATTTCATGTCTCTGATAATGCGCTGTATGCTTTTGTGGGACAAACAATACTTGTCTGCCAGCTCCAGGGTGGACATTCCCTCAGAAAAATCTGCATAGATTAGTTTATTCCTTTGGGATAATTCGCGGGTGATCTCGGTTCTGGAGCCCCATTTCAGGCGGTTCTCCGAGCGCCTGGGAATGTATATATTTTCGCCGTCCACATACTGCTGTATCAGTTCGATGATTTCCACCGGCAGGATTTCTCCTGCGTTTCTATAGCCCATGTCTGCCTCCTAAAAATATTTTCTCTTTAGGAATAGCAATGGCTATGACAATTCAGTTTTTATTGCAATAGCCAGTGCTATGCAGACATAACATATCTTCTCATACAGAATTTTCCTCCTCGTAATAAAGCTTAATTTCGGGCTGTCCGGTTATCTGCCGCCGCAGCTCTATGGGACCATTCTAACAGAGGATTGGCTGATTGTCAAAATATTAGTTAATTCAAGACCGAAACGCAAGCCGAGGGTAGCTGGGGTTTTTCCATCCGCCTACAGTTGTCAAAAGAATCTGATAAGTTGCGTCCGGAGCATCCAGTACGAGTTCATTGGACAATATCCCATCCAGTGTTACAGCGAAAACAGATTTTATATTATCATCTATTTCCAACTCCAAGGTTTTTCCAAAAGAAATGGGGACTCCATATTCATGTGGATTAAATCCCTCATGATAAATGGGACATCCACCTTTATCGTAGCAGCAGGAAATATCATCAGAGAGCTGGTGTTTTTCCATAAGCTCTGACTTTGAAATGTCCGTGACAATCCAATATGGCATAAGCGCGGAGGGGAACTGTTTTTTGCGATATATTACCAACTTTTTCATGGATAATAAATGATTCCTTTCCATAAATTTAATCTGGGAGTTTATCCCGTTCATATTATAAGCCATCTGCAACAATGGCGAGTACCTACAAATCCCTCATAGCTGTCACATCCGGAAATGCAATACCATTTGGCAATTAATTTGAGGTATATTATACGGCTGCCTAATTGGCGCTGTCAATGCTTTGCTGCATCCATTTTGTGGACACCCAGTCTATTTCATGCTAAAATAAATTTCGATAAAGTATTAAGTGTGTTAAAAGAAAATCATCCCGAGGGCTTACGATGAAAAAGAGAAGAGAAACTCTTATAAAATATTTATTTGTACTGATGTTTCAGCTGGCGCTTACCGCATGTGGACAGGCAGGGTCCGTCGGGAAAACTATCCCAGAGGAAACGCCTCCAGCGGGAACGTTCTCAGAAGAAACTTCTACAGAGGAAACTCTCGGCGTATATGTGGAGACCATTGGTGAGACGGAGCCGCAGGAGATTGTGACGATAGTAGAAGAACTTGAGGGAGTTAGGATAGTACAGACGGGCCCTTCTCTGCCATACAGTGACGGCTATGATTCTGTCAGGCTGCAAATCACATGGGATAGAGACGGGCAGCACGGAGAGCAGGAAATCATACTTGAAAGGATAGATAGTCCACTGACAACAGATAGGAGCAACTGTAAGGCCTGGGACGGCGATGATGACGGCTATGAGGATATTTTGTATTATACAGGCTATACGAGCGGCAGCGGAGGGAGCTGGAATATCTATTATCTGCTGCGCTGGTCTGAGGAGAAACAGGAGTATGAAAGCATCGAACTGCCCTGGTGTTACTCCATTTGTTATGAGGACCATAAACTCCACAGCATAATGATAGATACCCCTGCTCGTCAATATTATAGTATCTACGGTCTTCAGAACGGAGAATATCAAGAGGAGAAAGAGCTGGCTCTTTTGGAAAGCACATCGGATGATGATACATGGGTGTTGACAGTGGAGTATTCCGAATATGGAGAGATTGTGGAGACAATAGACTTTTCTCCGGTTCCGGACTGGGAGGAGACCAAGAGCATTCTAAAGGAAAAATACCCGGAGTTTATTTGGTGGTGGGATTAGCACGTGCTATCCCACTGCCTACTCGCCGATTATCTTCAATCGATCTGGAAAGCTTTCCTATCATATCTACAAAATACTCTTTGATCTCTTCGGTTTCTTCTTTAGATTACCCATATGCTATTTTTGAGATAAAAAGCAATAATTTCCAATTTATCCCCCTGCATATATGTCAATAATAAAAACAAGCTTATTCTCTTGGAACCGGACCGGTGGAATCTCGGACGATCAGCGGCGCCCGCAGCAGGATGGAGCCGATGGGCAGACTGTTCAAGAGGCACCCCGTAGCGAAGTAGCCGCAGCGCCCCAAGCCGATTCTGTCCTGACGGATGGTGGTCAGGGGCGGAGTGGTGTAGGCGGTCATGGGCAGGTCGTCAAAGCCGATAATACTCAGATCCCGGGGAATCTGAATCCCTCTGTCGCTGCACTCGGTCATGGCGGAGAAGGCCCGCACATCATGGGAGAACAGTATAGCCGTAACGCCGTTGTCCAGCAGTTTGGGGATATAGGTCCTGGTGGATTCCGCCACATAATATCCCAGACCAATATAGTCCTCATTTATCTCCAGACCGTACTTGTCCAGTGCGCCCAGATAAGCGTGATACCTTGCCTTCAGGATATAGGAGTCCAGAGGTCCTGAGATCAGACCGATCTTACTGTGGCCCAGCTCCATCAAATGCTTGACAGCCAGCTCTATACCCTCCTGGTTGTCGCATCCCACGGAAGCAATATAGGGATTGTTCTTGATATAATTGTCATACAGAACCGTGGGAACCTGAGTTGATTTGAATTCCTGCATCCAGGGATCCAACAGGGAGAAACCCAGCACAAATGCCGCCTGATAGCTGTGATCCAGCATGAAGACCCCATAGGGCGTCAACCGTTGGAAATCCATGTCCAGAGGAACGACTTCGACGATCCACCCATCGGTTTCCGCCATTTGCCGGAATCCCTGCACGATATCGTGGCCGAACTGATTGGGCGTTTCATAGTTCATGTTTTCAATTAAAATGCACAGTTTTTTCTGTGCGCCGGAAATCCTTCTGCCTATATATCCCATCTCGGCAGCCGTTTCCAAAATCCTTTTGCGCATGGACGCACTGATATCGGTGGCGTTGTTAAGCGCTTTGGATACTGTACTTTTGGAAATTCCAAGCTGTGCGGCAATATCGGATATAGTAATCATAAGTGCTCCTTAATGTTCAGCGGCCGCGCGGAATCGACAAGAATTGTTTCGCAACTTGTATTTTTGAGTATAAGCCCGCTAATACCGCGAATCTTGTAAAAAAGTTTGTGAAAAATGCCAATAATTTCTTTTTCTCGAAACTAATTATAGCAACAAGGAAAAGAAAAGGCAAGGGGGAGTTCTAAACTTTCTAAGGGGATATGCGGGAAGAAAATCCTGAAATTGCGGTTTTATGCTATTTCTTGGTTATTCTATTACGAAAAACATAGTACAGAATGTTTCGAAACAACAGAAAAAGAACAGCGCAAAAAATATACAAATTGCACAACCATGGTAAAAAAAACACACTATAATGTGTAAAATCTAACGAAAAAAGTGGTTGACTTCCAGAATTTTGTGTGGTAATTTATAAAAGACCAATATACCGAAACTTGTTTCGGAGATGTGTATGAAGGAGGACGTATTTTATGAAGAAGAAAGTTTTAGCATGTACTTTGGCAGCAATGTTGTCTGTTTCCATGCTGGCGGGCTGCGGTAGCGACAGCGGCAACTCGGGCAATGGCGGCAGTACCGGTGGGGATGTGACTCTGAAGGTATGGTGTCCTCAGAACCAGGTTGACACCGGTATTATGGAACAGCAGCAGCAGTTTTTTGCCGCCGCTCATCCCGAGTGGAATATTACCTGGGTGACGGAGATTGTAGGTGAGGACAACGCCAAGACAGAGGTTCTCAAGGATGTGGACGCTGCGGCGGATGTGTTCCTGTTTGCCTCCGATCAGTTGATCGAGTTGGTGGATGCAGGCGCTATCGCACAGCTGGGCGGCGAGGCAGAGAAGATGGTGAAAGAGACCATTTCCGATTCCGTTCGCGCCACTGCGATGATCGGGGATGCAACCTACGCAATTCCTTTTACCCACAATACATTCTTTATGTTCTATGACAAGACTATCATGGATGAGAGCGATGTGACTTCCCTGGAGAAGATTATGGCCAAGGAAACCGCAGACAATGTATACAATTACTACTTTGAGTCCTCAGGCGGCTGGAAACTGGGCGCTTACTATTACGGCGCAGGTCTGACCGTGTTCGGTCCCGAGGGCAATGACCTGGATGCAGGTGTAAACTGGAACAATGCAACCGGTGTGGCGGTTACCAATTATCTGATCGACCTGATCAACAACCCGAAATGTGCCTACGACGGCGAGATCGCTGTCAGCGAGCTGATCGAGGATCACAGACTGGGCGTGTGGTTTGACGGTTCCTGGAACTATGACACCTACAAGAATATTCTGGGCGACGATATGGGCATTGGCGTGATTCCTACTTTCAATCCCGACGGAAATGACTATCAGATGTTGAGTTTCTACGGCTCCAAGTGTATCGGTGTAAACGCTCATTCCAAGAACATGGCGGCGGCAGTTGCTTTCGCAACCTTCCTGGGCAATGAGGAGAATCAGACACTGCGTTATGAGAAGTCCGCGCAGGTTCCTACCAATATCAATGCAGGTTCCAGCGACGCCGTTCTGGCTGATCCTCTGGCAGCAGTTATCGTGAAGGAGTCCAATGAGGCAAGCGTTATGCAGCCCTCTCACAGTGTATTCTCCTCCAGATATTGGACTTATGCAGGCGCCATCCCCACTGAGATCAGGAGCGGTGAGATCAACAAGGGCAATGTGCAGGAGAAACTGGATGCTTTCGTGAAGGCTATGACCGAGTAATCGGATCGAGTTAGATATAAGTTCTGGAGATAAGGAAACCATGGCGGTTTCCTTATCTTCCCCTAAAAATATGAGGAGGTTCCGTATGGGGGCTTTGAAGAAGAATAATATACAGACAACTTCCGGGAAACCCAGCGATGCAAGTGTCGGTGAGGCAATTGTGAAAGGAAATGCGCTCACAAAATGCTCGCTTATTGTCTTTGGCCTCGGAAATATTTTGAACAAACAGTTTATAAGGGGATTGATCTTCCTTGCAATCGAGATAGCCTATATTTTTTATATGGCAACATTTGGCGTCAGCGCCATCGGAAACTTTATGACGCTGGGAACCAAGGAACAGGGACAGAGCTACAATGAGGCTCTGGGAATCTATGAGTATACTGCGGGAGATAACTCCATGTTGTTCCTGCTGTATGGTGTTATTACTATTGTACTTACGCTGGCTGTTATCTTTGTAGCCTGTATGTCGGCAAAGAGCGCTTACTGCACACAGCTGCGCAAGGAGAGGGGACTGCATATCCCTACCTTCAAGGACGATCTTCTCTCTGTCCGTGAGGAAAATATCCATACCGCACTGTTGGCGTTTCCCATTTTGGGTATTATCATTTTTACCATTATACCGCTGGTATTTATGATTTTGATTGCGTTTACCAGCTATGACCATGAACATCAGCCGCCCGGAAATCTGTTTACCTGGGTGGGTTTGGATAATTTTAAGACCATGCTGGGCCAGGGCAGCAAGCTGGCGGCCACTTTCTGGCCGGTACTGAGCTGGACCTTGATCTGGGCCGTGTTCGCTACCTTCAGCTGCTTTATCCTTGGCATTATCCTGGCTCTGCTGATTAACCGCAAGGGTACCAGGATCAAGGGTTTCTGGAGATTTATGTTTGTGCTGTCTATCGCAGTGCCCCAGTTCGTGTCTCTGCTGAGTATGAGAACGATTTTCAACGCCAACGGCCCTGTGAACGTGTTGCTGCGGCAGATCGGAGCCATCGGTATGACGGAGTCCGTTCCGTTCTTTACGGATCCCACGCTGGCCAAGATTACCATTATCTGCATCAACCTCTGGATCGGTATACCCTTTACCATGTTGTCCACCACAGGTATCCTGCAGAATATTCCGGCGGAGCTGTACGAGGCGGCCAAGATCGACGGCGCCAGCGCCTTTGTAATCTTCCGGAAAATCACGATTCCGTACATCGTGTTTATTATGACGCCCAACCTGATCACATCCTTTACGGGCAATATCAACAACTTTAACGTAATCTTCCTGCTCTCCGGCGGCGGGCCCGATACGCTGGACTACTACTATGCAGGTAAGACGGATCTGTTGGTAACCTGGCTGTACCGTCTGACTATCACGCAGAAGGATTACAACCTGGGTGCCGTAATCGGTATTCTGGTATTCATTATTCTGGCTACTCTGTCACTGTTGACCTACCGGCACACCGGTTCCTACAAAGATGAGGGGGCGTTCCAATAATGAAAGCGAAGAGATTTATTACCAACACATTTGTGCATATATTGCTGGCCATACTCAGCTTTATCTGGGTGCTGCCCATATTTTATGTGGTGCTGACCTCCTTCAGAAAGGAGAGCGGCTCTTACAAGAGCTATATCTGGCCCAGAGGATTTACCCTGGACAATTACGCTAATCTGTTCAAACCCACCAGCCAGATCGACTTCTTCAGATGGTTTACCAACACGCTGGTAATCGCCATCTTCAGTACGATCGTCGCCGCATTCTTTGTGCTGTGCGTATCCTACTGTATGAGCCGTCTGCGGTTTAAGATGCGTAAGCCTTTTATGAACATCGCTCTGATACTGGGCATGTTCCCCGGTTTTATGTCCATGATCGCCGTGTACTATATCCTGAAGGGTCTGGGATTTTTGGAGACAGGTGTGTTAAAGCAAGTGGCGCTGGTCATGGTGTATTCGGGAGGCGCCGGACTGGGTTTCTATATGGCCAAGGGTTTTTTTGACACCATACCTAAGACCATAGACGAGGCGGCCTACATTGATGGGGCCACCAAGTGGGATACTTTCATCCATGTGACAATCCCCATGTCCAAGCCGATTATCACTTACACGCTGATTACCACTTTCATGGGTCCTTGGGTAGATTACATTTTCGCCAAGGTTATCATGGGAAATGATACGAAATATTACACTATTGCTATCGGTCTGTGGACCATGCTGGAGAAGGAATATGTCGAGACCTTCTATACGCAATTCTATGCGGGCTGCGTATTGATATCCATTCCCATATCCATTCTGTTCGTGCTGACACAGAGGTGCTATGTGGAAGGATTATCGGGAGCTGTGAAGGGATAATCCCTATAGGTTCTGTCAGGGACGGGAGCCGCTGCGAAAATAAGCGTATTTATTTTGCAGCGGCTCTCTTTTTGTTCAATGCGGTATTTTATGGAGGCTAGATTGAAAATCAAAGATTTTCAATTTTCTATTTGAGCAATATCGCAGACTATGTCTGCGATATGCATGGGGGCTAGAATGAAGAAATTTCAGTATTCCAAAGAGTTTGATACAGAATATGGCTATGACGGAAAGGACCTGGGAATGGTCTGCACCTCTCAGGAGACAGACTTTAAGCTGTGGGCGCCCTTTGCCGACAGGGTGGAACTGTGTCTGTATGAGAACGGGGACAGGGAGACCGAGTGCTTTCGCCTTTTGGATATGGAAAAGGAGGAACGGGGAGTCTGGCACCTGTGTTTGGAGGGAGATTTTCACGGCTATTACTATGACTATCATATCTGGACAGAAGGGGAATGTGTGCAGACTGCGGACCCCTATGCCGTGGGCTGCGGCTGCAACGGCTACCGTAGTATGGTTGTAAATCTGGAGCGCACCGATCCGGAGGGATTTGAGAGGGACGAGGTTCCTCCCAGGCCCGTGGAAAATATTATCTATGAGCTGCACATCAAGGATTTTTCCCATGATTCCGACAGCGGTGTACCCCGGGAGTATAGGGGAAAATACAAGGCGTTTACGGTGCGGGGGGGAAACGGGGAGTATCCCACATGTGTGGCTTATCTGAAAGAGCTGGGTATCACCCACGTACATCTGCTGCCCTTTTTCGACTATGGATGGCTGGACGAGGAGGGCAATGAGGAACAGTTTAGCTGGGGCTATGACCCGGTAAATTACAATGTGCCGGAGGGTTCTTATGCCACGGACGCGTGCGACGGCACGGTGCGTATCAGAGAGTGCAAGGAGATGATTCAGGCCCTGCATCGGGCGGGTATCCGAGTGGTCATGGATGTGGTGTACAATCACACCCATGACGCGGATTCGTGGCTGGAGAGAACGGCACCGGGATATTACTGCCGCCGCTTGAAGGACGGCACACTATCCAACGGCTCCGCCTGCGGCAGCGATATGGCGGTGGGCAGGAAGATGGTAGATAACTATATCGTCAACTCTGTTATGTACTGGGCAAAGGAGTATCATTTGGACGGTTTCAGATTCGACTTGATGGGTCTGCTCACGGTGGAGCTGATGAACCGGATTCGGCAGGAGTTGGACCGGGAGTTTGGAAAAGGAGAAAAACTGCTGTATGGAGAGCCCTGGAGAGCGGCGGAATCCCCTATGGAGAGAGAAACCCGCGCTGCCCTGAAAGAGAATATCAACTATCTGGACGAGGGCATAGCTGTCTTCAGTGACGATACCCGGGACATAATCAAGGGGCATGTGTTTTACGAGGAGAAACCGGGTTTTGTGAACGGCGGAAAGGATTTGGAGAAGAAGGTGCTGCAGGCTGTGACCGGGTGGTGTACGGACACTTACGGCCAGGGTGAATTCCGGCCTAAAAGCTGCGCTCAGATTATCAACTATGTGTCCGCCCACGACAATTTCACCTTGTGGGATAAGCTGGTCATGTGTCTTCATGGAAAGGGCGCCGACTACGCCAGACTCTACGAGGACGTGCAGTGTGCCAACAAGCTGGCGGCCATGATCTATTTTACCTGTCAGGGCAGTCTTTTCTTCCAGGCGGGGGAGGAGTTCGGACGCACTAAGCTGGGAGATGGCAACAGCTACCGCTCACATCCCAGAATCAATATGCTGAGATGGCGGCAGACTGTGGAGTACGGGGAGCTGCTGGAGTATTACAAGGGACTGATACGGCTGCGCAAGCGGCTGCCGGGACTCTGCGACAAGAGCGCCGGGGCGGCAGAGCGGATTCTGGAGAGGGAGATACTCGGGCCGGGAGTGGTGGCTTATCGCATGGACAACCGCCCTGGGGAAGATTGGAAGAAACATGCCCACACGGCGCAGGAGTGTGGCTGGCCGGAGATATTTGTAGCCTACAACGCTTCGGATAAGGCAGCGTCGATTGATTTGCCTCAGGGGCAATGGAATGTTTTGGCGGATGGGCAGCAGGCGGACTATACCTGTGAGCCGCAGACCCGGCGGGAAGGCATGATTTCGGTCCCCCCTTGCAGCGGCATGATTATGGGACGCGCGTTGGGAGCGTGACTTTTCAGAAAAGAGGAAAGTTTGAAACTAACGTTTCAAATACTGATTAACGCAGTATCGCAAGCGCGGCTTGCGATATGCAGAGAAGAGGAAGTTATGAAGTTTCAATATGGAAAACCGGACTGGAAAACCTTTGGGAGGGGCGAGGAGAACTGTTATCTCATGACAAATGGACTGGGGGGCTTTTCCTCCCTCAGTATGATTGCCTCCTGCAGCAGGGGAGATCAAGCTGTGCTGATGGCCTGCACCCACTCCCCCAATCACCGCTACAACATGGTTCACAGGCTGGAGGAGACCCTGGAGCTGGGTGACAGGCCCTGTCCTTTCAGGCGGGTCTTTCTCTCCAGTCAGGACTTCCAGTGCCACGAAAAGCGGGAGGAGGGCTACCGTCTGCAGACGGGTTTTGTCTATGAGGATTATCCGGTATGGACCTATTTGACGGAGGGCGTGGAGGTGGTGCGCACCCTGGCTCTGATGCAGGGCAGAAATGTGGTGGGCGTCTCCTATCGGATCAGGAACCGCTCTCAGCATGCTGTGGCGCTGAGGGTGCGGCCTCATCTGCAGTTTGTTCCCAAAGGGCAGCGGTTGTCGGTGCGCCAGGAATTTTCGTTTGCGGAGAACCGGATTACATCCAACGGGCAGACACTGTATCTGCGCACCAACGGAGTGTGTCAGGAGATACCGATTCGGTATCATGAGGACTTGTATTACAGCGATGATGTGAAGGACGGCAAGATGGCTCTGGGACGCACGGCGGTGAATCATGAGATATATTTTACCGTTGAGCAGGGGCAGGAGGAATCGCTGGAGATTGTGTACGGAATGGAGGAAGTTCTGCCCAATATGACAGAAATCCTGCAGAATGTTTTAAAACATCGGAAAAGTCTGCAGGAGAGGTTTCATGATGAGACTGCAAGGGCGTTGGCGGCCAGCGCGGATCAATTTATCTCCTATCGGGAATCCACGGGACAGAAGACGATTTTGGCAGGATTTCCTTTCTTTGAAGACTGGGGGAGAGATACCATGATCGCGCTGGTGGGGTGTTGTCTGTCTACCAGACAGTATGATACGGCTAAAAGTATTCTGCGAACCTTTATGGCACATTGCCGCAGAGGACTTATGCCGAATTTGTTCCCGGAGGGGACACAGGCGCCTGCGTATAATACGGTGGACGCCGCATTATTGTTTATTCTGGCTGTATATGAGTATCTGCGCAGAACGGGGGACAACATTTTCGTGAGACAGGTATATCCGGTGATGCAGGATATTATCAGGTGGTATGCGCAGGGGACGGACTATGGAATCCACATGGATCAGGACGGTTTGATCGCGGCGGGACAGGGATACGACCAGGTGACATGGATGGATGTGCGGGTGGAAGATATCCTTCCCACGCCCCGCCACGGAAAACCTGTGGAAATCAACGCCTACTGGTACAATGCGCTGCGTATTATGGAGGAGCTTTCCCGGGGACAGACACAGGAGACCGGGAACCAGTCTCGGGAGGGTCAGTCCCCGGACGAGATAGACTATGGCGCCATGGCCGACAGGGTGTATGCTGTATTTGAGACTTTGTACTGGAATCCGGAGAAGGGGTGTCTCAGGGATGTGATCTCTGGCACGGCGTCGGACGATCAGGTGCGGTGCAACCAAATCTGGGCGGTGTCTCTGCCCTTTTCCCTGCTTTCCAGAGAAAAGGAAATACAGGTGGTGGAGACCGTGTTCCGCAAACTCTACACGCCGGTGGGACTGCGGACTCTGGCTCCCGAGGACGACCAGTTTCATCCCTTTTACGGCGGGGCGCAGTTGGACCGGGATCTGGCGTATCACCAGGGGACTGTGTGGACATTTCCTCTGGGGGGATATTATCTGGCGTATTTGAAGGTGCATGACTATTCCCGGCAGGCCAGGGCCTATGTCAAGGAGCAGCTGAGAGGAATCGAGACGGCTCTGCGCGAGGGCTGTGTGGCCCAGCTGCCGGAGATATACGACGGCGGCAATCCGGTAAGCTCCAAGGGCTGTTTTGCCCAGGCCTGGAGCGTTGGTGAGATTTTAAGAGTTTACGAGGTGCTGGAACATGTATGAAAGTAAACTTTCATATACTGATTTGTGCAGTATCGCAAGCACGGCTTGCAATACTGCATACAGAGGTATGTATGACAATTATATTTTCGACCTGTACGGCACGCTGGCGGATATTCGCACCAATGAGAACAAGGCGTATTTGTGGGCGAAGATGAGTGAATTATATGCCTCTCTGGGGGCTGCCTACACCCCATTGCAGCTGCGTCGGGCGTTTCGGCGACTGGAGGAGGAGAGCACTCTGCGGGCGCAGAAGAAGGCCGCAGGTTTCGGACAGAGAGATGTGTTGGCGGAGCCGGATCTGACAGGGGTTTTTCAGAGAATGTTCCGGGAGAAGGGGGTTTCCTGCGACCGACAGACGGCCCGGATGACGGCGATTTTTTTTCGCACCTTGTCCAGACAGCTGCTTATGGTGTATGATGGGGTAAAGGATACGCTGGAAGAGCTTAAAGCCAGAGGAAAGCATCTGTATCTGCTGTCCAACGCCCAGAGTGACTTTACCAGGCCGGAGCTGGAGATGCTGGGGCTTACAGACTGCTTTGACGGCATTTTGATCTCCTCCGAGGAGGGGTGCAAAAAGCCCTGCCAGGCTTTTTTTCGCAGACTGTTGGAGCGATACGATTTAAGTCCGGCGAGCTGCCTTATGGTGGGGAACGATATGAATTCGGACATTGCCGGGGCTGCCGGTGTGGGGATGGACAGTCTGTATATTCATACGGATACCTCTCCCAGCTGCGAGGGCAAATACAGCCCCACCTACTGCGTGATGGACGGGGACTGGAAAAAAGTGGCTGATATCCTGCTGGGCAGCGGCAGATACACGGAGCGAGAAAAACAAGGATAGTTGGGAAGGAATAGGTGCGGAAAATGAATCTGGGAAGACGAAAAAGTTATCAGCTCTCGGGGCAGAAGGTCACGCTGGCTTTTGAAAAGGGAGAGGCAAAAATCTGGGCGGTTGCCCCCGAGATTATCAATGTATTCTGCGGTCTGGAGAGCCGGGAACACGACTCCAAGGCCATTGAGGGAGAAAAGCAGCGGCCGGTGGAGCTGACCGTGGAGGAGCGGGAGGACGGCCTGTGGATCGGTACGGGAGTCGTGTCCGTCAGGGTCAGCGACGGTTTCTATGTGGATTTTTATGATCAAAAGGGCAATGCCGTGTGCGTAGATTATCGGGGAGAGCGCAGGCCCCTGCAGGTAATCAGCGACGAGGCTCTGGAGATTCTGGCCAGCGAGGGGCATAAGTCCGACAGGAGGATGGACCACGCCTTCGACGTACTGAAACGGCTTTGGGGAGACGAGCATTTTTACGGGCTGGGAGACAAGACGGGATTTCTGGATAAGCGAAACTATGACTATGAGATGTGGAACACCGACAATCCCGATCCCCAGGTGGACAGTTTCAAGGCGCTGTATAAGTCCATTCCCTTTTTCATGGCTTTGACGGGAGAGCATGTGTACGGCATTTTTCTGGACAATACCTACAAGAGCTTTTTTAACATGGGGCAGGAGTCGCAGGAGTACTATTATTTCGGTGCGGCGGCGGGGAATCTGGACTACTACTATATGGCCGGAAATTCCATGGCCGAGGTGCTTTCCCACTATACCTATCTCACGGGTACCTGTCCTCTGCCGCAGAAGTGGACGCTGGGCTATCACCAGTCCAGGTGGGGATACACCACGCAGGAGGATGTGGAGGAGATCGCCCGGGGTATGCGGGAGAAGGATATTCCCTGTGACGTCATTCATTTTGACATTGACTATATGCAGGACTACAAAGTGTTCACCTGGAATGAGAGACGGTATCACGGGGATGCGGCGGGATATCTGCAGACGCTGAGGGAGCGGGGATTTAAGCCGGTTGTTATCAATGACCCGGGCGTAAAAAAAGAGGCGGGCTACGCCGTCTATGAGGAGGGCGTGAAGAAGGGGTACTTTGCCAGAACGCCCCAGGGGGAGGTATATATCAACGCTGTATGGCCCGGAGACGCGGCGTTTCCGGATTTTGGCAACCCGGCAGTGAGAGACTGGTGGGGAGAAAACCAGCGCTTTTTGCTTAGCAAAGGGGTTCGGGGTATCTGGAACGATATGAATGAACCGGCCAGTTTCAAGGGTCCCCTGCCGGAGGACGTGGTGTTTACGGATGAGGACAAGGAGGCCAGCCACGCCAAAATGCACAATGTTTATGGGCATCACATGGCCAGAGCTGCCTATGAGGGGCTGAAACGTCTGGACGGGCGCAGACCCTTTGTGATTACCAGAGCCTGTTATGCGGGCAGTCAGAAATATAGCACCTGCTGGACCGGAGACAATCACAGTATCTGGGCGCACTTGCAGATGGCGATTCCCCAGCTGTGCAATCTGGGTCTGTCGGGTATGCCCTTTGCTGGCACGGACGTGGGTGGCTTTGGTTCGGACACCACCGGAGAGCTGCTGGCCCGCTGGGTGCAGGTGGGGTGTTTCTCCCCTCTGTTCCGCAATCACTCCGCTATGGGCACCAGGCGGCAGGAGCCGTGGCAGTTTGGAGAGGAGATTCTGAGTATCTATCGGAAGTATGTAAAACTGCGCTACCACTGGATCCCGTATCTTTACGATTTATTCCGCGAGACGGAACGGACGGGCGCGCCGGTGATGCGGCCTCTGGTATATCACTATGAGGGGGATGAGACTGCCAGAACCTGCAACGATGAATTCCTGCTGGGAGACCGGATTCTGGTGGCACCCGTGGTCTGTCAGGGCATGACCAAGAGGATGGTGTATCTGCCGGAGGGCAGCTGGTATGATTATTGGACAGATGAGAAGTTTACCGGGCCGGTGTGGATTGTCAGGGACGCCCCTCTGGAGGTGTGTCCCATCTATGTGAAAGCGGGCAGTGTAATTCCCGCCATGGAGCCCATGTCCTATGTGGGCGAGCGTGAGGAGGATACTTTGCTTCTGGACGTATATCCGGGCGGCGGCGAGTGGGAACACTATATGGACAACGGGGAGGATTTCGCCTATCGGGAAGGGGAGTACAATCTGTATCGTCTTACGGTGAGTGAAGATGGCAGCGTGCGTTGCAGGCTGGCGCACCACGGCTATGAAAAAACCTATCGCCGGGTGCTTGCCAACCGGTTTGGCTCTGTGACAGAGTTGTCTATAGAATAATTTTTATAGAGTTTCAAATAATTTTTTTACTGTTTCATAGCAGAGCTTGGGGCGGCGGTACTCGTCCACGATTCCTTTGTTGTTCATGGTGCGGGGCCGTCCGTACCATCCCTCCTCGCTGATGCGGATATCGCAGAACTGCCAGAGATAGACGCCTGTGCAATCAGAATAGGAGAGGATGGCTTTTATCTGCTCCTGCAGGGCATGGGCCTGATATTCCTCACTCCACTTGGTGGCATAGGTACTCCGGCAGCCATAGATTCCTCCTGCGCCGATTTCGGTTATCAGGAAAGGCTTGCCTTTGCCTCCTGTCTCATTCTGTACCCAGTTGTACAGGTCGTCCAGATACTCCCTCGGCGGCGTGTCGTGATACCAGAGGGGATATATATTGTAGGAGACCACATCCGGGAGGTCAAAACAGATGTCGGACTTGAACTTGCAGCTGGCAAAGGAACAAGGCCGGGTATGATCCAGAGAGCGGAGCAGCTCAAACTGCTGACGATAGCACTCTCTGCCGTATTCAGTGTCGCTGGCACATTCGTTTAAAATTCCCCAGATATAGATGGAGGGATGGTTGTAGTGGCACTGTACCATCTCTCGGATTACCTGCTCCGCCTGCCGCTCAAAATGGGGGTTCTGCATCTGCTCCAGACTCAGTCCCCGGGCATGATTCTCCTCCCACACCAAAATACCCTGCTCGTCGCACAGATCGAGAAAGATCTCGTCGTTGGGGTAGTGGGCGGTGCGGACGGAGTTGGCGCCCATATGCTTTATCAGCGCCAGGTCACCGGCCATGGCGGCAAAGGGGAGCGCACAGCCGAATTGCGGGTGATCCTCGTGGCGGCACAGGCCCCTGATATGCAGTGGATTTCCGTTTAAAAGAATCCGCTTGCCCTCTATGTTAATTTCTCGAAAACCAAAGCGGTCCACCAGGTCGTCAAAAGTCTGACCGTCCTTTTCCAACAAAACTTCTACATTATACAGCACAGGAGTCTCGGGAGACCAGGGTGTAATATCTTGGAAGACCAGCTCCCCGGTGTGGATACTGACGCCGGAGGGTAGTGTCTGCGCCGGGAAAGTCAGCGCCTTATCCGCAATGGTGATCCGCAGGGTCACCGGCTCCGTTTCCGACAGATTTTGAACCGCCGTCTCCACCCGGGCATGCCAAAGGCCCTCTTTAAAATAGGGCGTCACATGGACATATTCGACGAAACAGCTGCCCACCTGTTCCCACGCAACGGGTCGGGAGACGCCGCCATAGGACATGTAATCATTGGGCACATGCAGAGCGCTCTTTTCCGAAAAGCGGTTATCCGCTATGATTTCCAGTCTGTGGAGACCGGAGGGTACATTCTGAACCACGGCGGAAAAGGCAGTATAAGCATTGTAGTGTTCGGCAATACACTGGCCGTCCAGCAGCACAGTGGCCGTGTGACTCACGCCCTTGCAGACAATGCGGATATTTCCCCCTGCCGTAAATTGAGTGGTATAGCTGCCCTCTCCCCGGTACAGCCCAAAATCAGGATAGTTCTCCCAGCAGCTGGGAGTGGGAACCTGAAATTGCTCTCCTGCATGCTCGCCCTGGAGGGGAGAAAAGGTCCACAGTTTTCCCGTCAGCTCCTCCTGTTTTCTGATGCGGTGCGCTGCGAATGTGCGTATCATCTTTTTCTCCTTTCGAGCAAGTGCTTTTATAGATGATTGCGAAATCAATTTTCAGTACCGAATTGTGCACATTGTATATTCCATAAGTAGGCTCTTTCGAGCCGTCGGTATTTAGATGCCGTATTTTGGCATCTTATGTACCGCTACGGTGAGAACGAAGCGAGAGCGTGCCTACGTTGGAGTATACAATGCGCACAATGACACTGGTCTGGCAACTGAGTTTTGCAATTACCTAAAGTGCTTTTACAAAGAAACTTATAATATTTTATACAAAAACAGTTCCTTCGTCAACTTCAACTAAATACTTTATTTTTATTGCGCTTTCGAGCTTAACATATTATAATTTGACTGTAATATTTTTTGAAGTATTTGGGAACCCAAGCGTCCAATCATTGACGCGACGCTGGCGTTCGAGGGGTGATACTATGAAATATGATGTGATAATAGTGGGGGCGGGTCCCGCAGGCTTATTTACAGCTATCGAGTTGCTTCTCTGCGAAACGGAAAAAAAGATATTGATAATTGAAAAGGAGCAGCTCGCTGAAAAAAGATATTGCCATATAACGACGGACTTTTCGGGCGTGGGGGAATTCTCCGACGGTATGCTCTCGCTGTTCTGCGGTAGTGGCGGAAAGCTGCCCAAGCTTATTGGAGAGAGGAAGACTCAGGAGCTGATCGACTATACCGACACAATATATCTGGAATTCGGCACGGAAGAACACATGGACCGTCCTATCCGTTATCTCAAAGCGGAAATGGCGCAGCGGCTCTACGCACGCATCGAAAAGTATCTGCTCGACAATGGGGTGGAGATACTTTTCGGCACGGCGTGCGACGATATAATTCTTGAGAATGGACAGTGTACGGGTGTAATCTGTTCGGGCAGCCCGATCTATGGTTGCGATGTCGTTATTGCGACTGGTAGAAAGGGCGCAGACTGGCTGGAGAAGATATGTGTATCACACAGTTGTTCCGACATGAACCTGAAAAAGGACAATGCGGGCCGAATAGAAATGGACGAATATCTCAAAACGAACATCAAAAGGCTGTATTTCCTGGGCGATTGCAGCGGCTGGACTCGCGGATTTATGATGGCATCGGCAATGGGTGTGCTCATGGGGCAGATACTACACTACCCTGAATTTGCGCAGAAGGTTTTTATAGGTCGGTGAATATAAACACCGTCAATTATTGCCCTGTTCCTTGAACCCCTTCAGCTCTGTATCAGCCGACACTCCACCTCCAAAACCGTTCCGTTCTGAAGAGATATTACAAACTTGTTTTCCCTGTCATTGGTCTCGATATCGCTTATTCCCATATCGTCCGCATCGTTGAGTAACTCAAAAAGCTTATCCTTAAAGTAATCCATAGTTACCTCTTTCCTGCAAATCTTTTTCTTTTGCAGAACATATGATTCTGTATGTAGTATTATAATGCATGTATCAGGTCACAAGAAAACTATACCAAGTCTGAGAGAGGATTACAAGTCCATAGCGGTCAAGAAATATCGACAAAAGCTGACAGAAAATCGTAGAACGTACATTCCTGTAAATTAATTACTGATACTTATTTAGGGTTACAAAAGCACTGCAACAAGTATAAAATAAAAGCGTTAAAGCATAACAAAAACACATATGTTGGGAGTGCGGATATGGAAGAGAATTTTGGTCATTTGGAGATTCGGCTGAATGAGTTACTCAAGAAAAAGGGTCTGAGCAAAAATAAGCTGTCCTACAAGGCGGAGATGAACTGGAAACAGATCGACAACTATTGCACCAACAATATCACTCGGCTGGACGTGTATGTCCTGTGCAAACTCTGCACTGTATTGGAGTGCCGAATAGAGGATTTGCTGGTCTTCTACCCACCCGAAAAGAAATAGTCGAAAATAAAAAAGCGCAACAAAACATAACAAAAACAGCTCCCAAATGTCAGCTTTGATTGATGGACAGAAAAGATATGTCATTTTATAATGTAAGTAAAGCGAACAAAAGTGGGAAAAATACGAAAAAACCCAAAAGAATGGAGCGAATGTTATGGAACAGATACTGTGTATTCAAAATCTATGCAAGCAATACCCCTCCTTTTGTCTGCGGGATGTATCCTTCACTGTGGAAAAAGGAATGATTATGGGCTTTATCGGGCGCAATGGGGCAGGCAAAACTACCACTCTGAAATCCATTATGAATCTGGTGCATCCCGACAGCGGAGAGGTTCGTTTTTTTGGCATGGAGCTGGGGGAGAGGGAGCAGGAGATCAAGCAGCGTATCGGCTACGCCACCGGGGGAATCAGTTACTATCACCGCAAGAGAATAGAGGAGATTATTCAGGTGACCAAAACCTTTTATTCCAACTGGGATGACGGGGCATGCAGGCATTATCTGGAGGTATTTGCTCTGAACCCCGAGAAAAGACTGTCGGAGCTGTCTGAGGGCATGAAGGTAAAATTCAATCTGACGTTGGCCCTGTCGCACCATGCAAAGTTCCTGATTCTGGATGAGCCTACCAGTGGACTGGACCCTGTATCCCGGGAGGAGCTGCTGGAGATCTTTCTGGACCTGGCGGCTCAGGGAGTGTCCATTCTTTTCTCCACACATATTACCTCGGATCTGGAAAAATGCGCGGACGCCATCACCTATATTCAAAAGGGCCAGATTATAGCCTCCCAGCGCATAGGAGATTTCGTGGAACGCTACCGGCTGGCGGCCGTGTCCGGAGAATTGACGCCGGCCCAGAGAGAGCTGGCATTGGGAATCCGGCGCAGTAAGGAAGGACAGACGGCGCTGATTCTCAGGGAACAGGAAAAGTCATTTTGCAGCGCAAAGTCCATAGAAACGGAGAGCGGGGGAGCGGAACCGGTACAAATCACAGCCGCTGACCTGGAGACCATTATGGTACATCTGGAAGGAGGATTCGTATGAGCAAACTGATTAAAAAGGAACTCACCTTGACGGCGGCGCCGCTGACTTACATTTTTCTGGCCTTTGGGCTGATGGCTATGATTCCGGGATATCCCATTCTGGTGGGCGGTTTCTTTATCTGCCTGGGAATCTTTTATACATTCCAGTTTGCCCGGGAGTACAATGACGTGCTGTACACGGCTCTGCTGCCGGTGCGAAAGAGAGATGTGGTGAAGGCCCGGTATCTCTTTGTGGTATGTATCCAGCTGACGGGCACTGTGATCTGCGGACTGCTGACTCTGCTGCGCATGACGGCGCTGCGGGACGTTCAGGTGTATCAGACCAATCCCCTGATGAATGCAAACCTGGTGTTTCTCGCCTGGCTGTTGGTGATTATGATGCTGTTTAATGTGATATTTATGGGCGGATTTTATAAGACGGCCTACTATTATGGAAAACCGTTTGTCCTGTTCTGTGTTGCCGCTTTCGTGGTGGTAGGCCTGGGGGAGACGCTGCACCATATTCCCGGCCTGACCTGGCTGAACGACGCCGGGGGAGCGTGCGAATGGCGTCAGGTCGTCATATTGCTGGCGGCGGCAGTGGTCTACGCCGCAGGAACGCTGCTGTCCATGAAACGTTCGCAAGAGCGTTTTGAAAAACTGGATCTGTGAGGAGTATAATCTATGTTGAGTGAAAATCTGTATAATCTGCGAAAATTTCATAAGCTGTCCCAGGAACAGGTGGCCGACCGTCTGGGCGTCTCCCGGCAGGCAGTGGCCAAATGGGAGACCGGGGAGACCGCGCCGGATATTCACAACTGCATGGCGCTGGCTCAGCTGTATGACGTATCTCTGGACGAACTGGTAAACTATAACGGAGAGGGGGGTAATATGACGGTTCCCCCCAAGGGAAAGCATCTGTTCGGTGTGGTGACAGTGGGGGACAAGGGCCAGATCGTGATCCCCAAACGAGCCAGAGAGATTTTTCGGATTCAGCCGGGGGATCGGCTGATGGTGCTGGGGGACGAGGCCCAGGGCATCGCCATGATCCGGGAGGATGATATGCTGGGCTTTATGAACGGCATGCAGCAGGCCATGAAGGAGGAGCACTTTTAACTTGTTGAATATGACCTTAAAATAGTTGACAATTTTGGCGTATAATTTATAATTATATTTAAAATAATTGAAATGCGAGGTAAATTCATGCGCCATCCGATTTGATTACGTTCAAAAGGTTTCCTTTACCGTGGAGATTGAAAAACATCCATGGTTATTTTGTCGTATTCAAATATAAATTAAGGATGGTGGTACTCATGAAAAGAAATCTTTTTTTTATGTATTCCATATCCTTTTTTCAGGGTATGGTTTTTTATTCGTCAATCGCAACACTATATCGTCAGGCCGCCGGGATTTCTATCTTTCAGATTACGATGATAGAAAGCATTTCTTTGGTGCTCTCTTTTGCCTTTGAAATCCCGTGGGGCGTTCTGGCAGACCGCATTGGTTACAGGCGCACAATGATTGTTTGCAGTGCTCTGTTTTTTATCTCCAAAATCATTTTCTGGAAGTCGCAGGGCTTTGCGGATTTTCTTTTGGAAAGGG
>CAYLIM010000012.1:0-51905 GCA_964383805.1 uncultured Acetatifactor sp. | reverse complement strand
ATGCGATGGCGGTGGAGAGAGAAGAGGCGTATGCGGAGGGTGTGAGCCAGGGAATAGCCCAAGGTATAGCAAAGGGAATAGCCCAGGTCATCCTCGATCTGCTGGAGGAACTGGGCGAGATTCCCGAGGATATCAGTGCCCGTATCCGTGCGGAGGAGAGCCTGGACACTCTCCGCAGATGGCACAAAGCGGCTGCCTATGCGGAAAGCTTTACGGATTTCCAGGAAAAAATGTTATAGGCGCTGTGGCGGAAAAGGCCCGGGTACGGGGGAAAGCAGTTATGGTGGCGAGTGTGTCCTTGTTGCATACTCTCCCTTTGTTCACTTTATTTTTTGACGGACAACAATATTTTGTCCATCTATACAATTACCACCTTCTCCTATGAGATTGCAAATGATTCTTGCCACATCCTCCGGTTGCATAATCGTACTGGGATCTTCGTCAGGAGCAAGCTTTTTTCTTAGATTTGTTGCACACCGCCCCGGAGATATGCAATAAACCTTGATACCGTATTCAGCTAGCTCCTCCGTCAGCGTTTGGGATATGGATATCATTGCAGCTTTTGAAGATGCGTAACTCACCCAACCGGGTCTTGGTGACATGCCTGCTGTAGACGCAACATTTAAGATTTTTCCGCCTTGTTTTTTCATATGCTTAGCGCATTCTCTCATTAAAATAAAAGGAGAAAAACAATTTATCGTATATGTGGCTTGAATATTTTCATACGTAGTTGAAAATATTGATGCCGGTTCTGTATATCCCGCAATATTGAGCAGACAGTCAATTGTACCGTACTTTTCAACTATCTCATCAACAATGTGAGGCAAATTTTTCGGAGTACTCAAATCTGCATTTATAATACACACATTAATATCCGATGCCATATTTTGAGCGGTTTCTTCCAAACCTTTTATGTTTCTTCCAATCAGTGCGTAATTGTCATAACCTCTCGTTTGACTCAGCATTATGGCGCTTGCCCGCCCTATCCCTGAAGAAGCTCCTGTAATGACACATGTTCTCATTTATCTTCTCCTTGCGATGTACTCTTTATATATAATTTCCCCTATCAGCATGTCCAAAGTTTCGGTAAGCTTTATATTGTAGTTGCTGCCTTCAACGATTTCAATATTACTTTTCTCATAATAAAACAATAAGCTTGCATCCTCTGTAAACTGGCATCCTTCTCTAAAAGCTTTTTCATGGGCTTTTAATAATTCAGATTTGGAGAATTTCTGAGGCAGCTGCACATTTACCAGTTTTGAACGGTCTAATATTCTGTCAAGTTTCTTGTCGCCTTCAACCACAGTGTACGGAACAGAGTATCCGAGCAATGCATTTTTTGAATTTACGGCAATAAGCTTTTTGAAATCATTTATAGTTGCAAAGGGTCTTGCTGCCTCATGAATGATAACCATTTCGTTTTTCGCTTTTTTTAACCCATTGTACACAGATTCTTGTCTTGTCTGTCCAGCCAAGACAAAAAGAACTTCCTTTGTAATATTGTATTGGGCGAGCAACTGTGTAATAGTTACGGTATATTCCTGCTCACAAACCACAACGATCTCTGATATCTCATTTAGTTCATCTAGTCTCTCAAGAGAATGAATTATTACCGGTTTGCCAGCCAGTAACAAATATTGTTTGGGAACCGATTTCTGCATTCTCGTTCCCTTGCCGCCTGCCAACAAAATCGCTGAGTACATTTCTGCCACCTCCATTTTAAATGTTCAGCATATCCAAAACCCTTTGGCTGTTATTCCCATCATGATATTTTAATAGCTTATCTCTTAAATTCTGACGTTTGTGCCTATCGAAGTCCAGCCCGTCAGCTATCATACCAGCAAAATCAGTAAAATCAGTCATATTCCATATCTCTTTACCCGGTAGCCAATCACAGATATTATCAAACATAAAACCTCTGCTGCTTTTATATTCTTCAATATCATCCAATGTAAAAGCAATAGGTCTGTTGAGCAGCAAATAATCTGTAGTGACAGAAGAGTAGTCGGAGATAAGCGCATCAGCATAAGCCAATAAACGGTTTATCATGATATCGTGCTTGCAAAGCTCCATATTGTCCAGTAAAAAAATATTGCTGAGATTTCCACAATCAATATCTTCCTTTTTTTGAAATGGATGTAGCTTTATTACAAGCTGGATATTCTGGTCTTTCAAATAGCTATTCAACTCATTCATTTTTTCATATGTATTCACCACCGGAAGCCCCGTCTCAGAAAAGTCTGAATATTCGTTCAAATAAGATAATCCTTCATTAGATACCATTCTGAAAGTCGGTAGCCAAAATATGTATTTTAAAGCTGGAGGAATATTTAACAGCTCCAAATAATCAATTTCTGATTTTTCTAATAACCAATCGGCTTTTGGATAACCTGTAACAAGTATTTGGTCTTTTCTCAAACCTTTTATTTTTTGAAATAGATTTCCATATATATCACTTACTACAGTGTAATATTCATAACGTTTTTCGTGATAATTACACCCCTTTGAGCGCTTATAGCCGCATCCGTGCCATAGCTGTATTCGGAGCTGATCTGTTCTTGCTTCTCTGCAAAAACCATGTGCATCTGTAAAAAATATGTATTTTGCCAAACATAATGCCCGATAATATGAGTTCCTTTGCTCTACATTATCCGTTTCCGCCCAATCGAATGACATAAAAGTAACATTCTTTATGCCTGCATAATCCGTATGTTTTTGTGGGTCTTTTACAAACCATACAAGCTCATATTTTTCGTTGTATCCTTTTTTTACCATGTGTTCAAACAAAGCTCTTGCATTGTCATAAAAATCCATTCCCTCTATGTAGGCATCCTTAGACGGCCCACTTCTGAAAACAATTATGTTATCCAGCGGTTGATTCTTGTATTTATTTTTATAGTACAAATAAAGTTCTGTATTATTATTAGGGAAAAAATAAATCACACGATCAGATGTATTTATTGATTTGACCTGCTCGATTTGTTCATATATCTCTCTGTAGTAACCATCCGCAATAATAAATGCATACTCATCTGTGCAAATGGTATCAAGATATGAATACTCGTAACGCGGTATTGTTTTATCCAATATCGTCAGGCTGTTTGTTTTTACAGTTTTTCTGATAATCATTTCAATATTTTTCAATACCCCATATTTTTGCTCCATTTCCTCAATATATTTTTGGTTCGCTTGAAACAGGCAAAGCTTTTTTCCTAAAATCTTCGATATATTCTCAGGTGATAATTGCTCAAGTTTCATATGTTTTGTCTCCTTCACTCTCACATAACTATATGTTTTAAAAAATCATTTAAATGAAACAAACTATTTTCTTTAATTGCATCTGACTGCTGTATTTGGTCGTTGAAGAACATTTCTTTTCCTTGTGTCAGCAAAAATTCAAAGGGCCTGATCTTCATAGAACCGTAATCTAGGTAAAAGCAGCTTTTCCGTGTATTAGACTTCAGTCTAATATAAGCTTTATGCGCATCCTCAAACATAAAACTAAGTGTTTCATCATCTTTTACACTCAAAGGTTTCCATTGTGATATCGTTCCTGATATGGTATCAATGATTATTCCTGCACTCGCTCTGACTGGTATTAAATATAGGTTTTTACCTCTGTAAAGGATTTTTGAAAAAGCAAAGTCTCTGCTGCAGAAACCATTTGGAAAAGCATCATACTCCTGAACATTGTGAGATATTAAATTCCATCTGATGACGGGTCCCGGGTTTTTGGGCGCCAACCAAAGACTATCCCCTACAATACACCCACTCCAACATCCATGATTATTATCTCCAACACGCCAAAATTGACCATCTCCATTATCCATATTAAATTCAAGTACCTTGTTGCCACAGGTATCCGGAATATATAGCATATTGCCATATATTGCCGGACTTCTTCTGAAAATAAAGGATTGTCCTTGCGCCCACCTGTCAAAATATTTAATATCATATTGGCCATTGACTTGTGATATTTTTAATATTCCCGGGTAGGTACAGCCTATCATGTATACGCTGTTTCCATAGACGACTCCCTCATTAAATTTTGCCCCCTTTTTATAATATTCATTGTCAGACAATACCGGTGTTTTTATGGAAAGCTTTTCTACCTCGTATGACGCTGTATCTATAACCGCAATTTCATTGGCGGATGAAGGAACTAAATATATTTTATCTGAACAAACAACCGCCTTTGTATAGAGCCTTTTCTGATTTATCTTTTCATTTGGTATAAATCCCAGGTATTCACAATTTCCTGTATTTAAATCCGCTCTGAATATTGCGTTATATTCTGTACTAATACCTATCCCAATGCTCGAATTTATTTCTGCAAACGTTTCAAAGTCAAGTTGAATATATTCCACAATCATGAGCCTCCTGTTGGTGGGTTATGGTTTTCTTTCTCTCATCAAGTGTTTTTCTCGACGCCCAACTGCCTTCGCAATGATGGATAGATATCGTTCTGTCTGTAACAAACACGTTTTTTCCAAGTACACTTGCCGTCGCCATAATTTCCGGAGCCAATATCAGCATCCCATCAACTTCCTGCATAAGGAAATACTTCTTAAAACCATGTCTCCGAAGCACGGATGTTTCATAGAATCCGTTTTGCGCCATATTCAACATTCCATCATTCTGCACAAACGGAATACAGTTTCGTTCATCTTCAAGAATCTCTTTTAATATGTGATTTCCCATAACAGCGCCTAACCCTGCTCCGCTATTGACTGCGGGCCATTGGCCATGTGCTATAAAAGCCTCTAAACCCAGTAGGGAATCAAGGCTTTTTATTAGTTCCACATCCGTATCCAGATATATCCCACCGTGATGATAAATAATATCTATTCGCGCATAATCTGATACATAAGCCCATTTTCCTGCCTCATAAGCCTGTTTCATATATAAATTTTTGTTTACATCATAATTATCTTCATTCCATTCTATAATCTGGTAATCCGGACAATATTTTTCCCAACTGTTTAAGCATATTTGATGCAATTTTGCTCTTGGGCTTTTCCCAAACCAGCAATAGTGAATGACTTTAGGAATTTTACTACCTTTTTTTTTCAGTAAATTATAGGGCTGCTTAATATTCTGCTGTATCTCTCTATTCAGCTTGATGTATGCATAGCTTGAAATATTACGCCATTCAGTGTATTGGTTGAACTGTTGTTCAACTGTAACATAAGATTCTATTACAATTAAAAAAATAAAATCTGAGATATTCTTTTCTCTAAACGTATTGACCGTAATAACCGGGATTTTTCTTGAAACTCCAACGGTTTTTCCTTCTTTTTGGGGGTTGTTATCCAAGAAAAAGGTAATTTTTTCCCATATTCCGCAATCAATAAACAATCCTTCAACAAACGTAGCGATTGCGCCGACTCCAAAACAAACAATTGGTTTTCCTGTTGTCCTTACCTCATCTACAAAGTTTTTCCACCCATCTTTAACTACCATATATCTCATTACTCCTATAGCAACCCAATATTCATGAATATATTGCGGCTTACTGTTATGACAACCCCGCTAAATGGATACAATATGTACAGATACAGGTTGACAACATGTATTTTCACAGAATGGACCCATCTGCGAAAATCTTTCCCGATGCTGCAGACCCAGCATTATCAGGAGACATGACCAAGAATCTGACCATAAAAGTCCGGGAGCTGCCCGAGCTGCTTTCTCTTAGATTCCATTGTTGGGTGTACATAGCGGTTCAGGGTGATCTTCACATCGGAATGTCCCAGAATTTCGCTCAGGGCTTTTACATCCATACCGTTTTCAATGCAGTTTGTTGCAAAGGTGTGGCGAAGAATATGAAAATTCCTGTCACCAATATTCGTCTCTTTCAGCAGTTTCTTGAATCTGTACTGCATGGTTCTCGGTTCCAGCGGCTTGTCCCCGCCAAATACATAGGGGCTGCTTTGATTCAGCCGGGCAAGCAGCTCTATGATTTCGGCTCCCAAAGGGATCATTCTTTTGGAACCCTCACTTTTTGGGGCAGTCTCTAACAGAATGGTTTTGGTCACACTGTCCTGCGCGGCAATCCGTTGCACTGTCCTGCTCACCGTCATGGACATATTTTTGAGATCAAAGTCCGTCCATTTAAGCGCGCATAACTCTCCCAGCCGCAGACCTGTGTACAGGCATAGCAGCAGCGCAATTTTGAACGAATCCAGACCGCCATAGATACCGGAGAGCAGCCTGGCCTGCTCTGCCGTGGAAAATGTCTTGATTGGCTTGTACTTTTGCTTTATTCCAAGCTTTTCCAATGTGGGAACGCTGAGCGAATATTTCCTGTTTGCAAAGACCAATATCTGATTTGTAATGCCGCAGATGCTCTTTTGCAGGCTCTCTGAAAACGCTGCCTCTGATAAGTGGTCAAAAATCTTTGCCTGTATTTCCGAGGCGACAGTATTGGAAAGTTGGCAGAAACCGATGATTCCGGCAAGATGGGTTCTGTATACCGTCTCATATTTCACATAGGTCGAATACTTCCGTTTGTCTGCGATATCTGCAAGCCACTCCTGGGCAGCCTGTGAGAACAAAGCCGCAGTGCTATGCCCGGTTTCGGTCCGCATCTGGCGTTCCTCGGCAGCTGCAGTTGCCGGATTTAGCTTGGCTCTGGATAGCTTTTCCCTTGCCTCCTCATATGCGCTGCCATATACGGAACGGTATACATATTTTCCTCTATTTTCATCAAACACCTTATAGCGTCCCTCCCACCTTCCGTCCGCTCTTTTTCTGATATTCTCTCCATGTCTTGCCATGTCTCTTCTCCTTTCGATGGATGATGCGGACATTCAGGATTTTGACCCCAAAACTGACCGCAAAATATAGGATTTCTTTAATTTATGTTCCTCATTTTACACAAAACATTCCTAATCGTGAATTCATAACTACTTTGAAACGGTGAAAGCTGTGGGAAATAACGGAAATATTTTTAAAATATTGCAAGTCCGACTTAAATAGTGTAAAATAAAACCGATATATTTAATAATAGTACAGAGTAAATCTGTGGTTTTCTTTTCGCAGATGGGTCCATTCTGTGAAACGATTATTGAATATCGGGTTGCATGGAGGCACAAAGAATTGACGAGGAACTGTCGTCGCATTTTAGGTGCGGCGGCTTTTTTATAGGTTCAAGGAGGAATCAGGGCGTGAATATCGACTATATCGTGGTGCAGGCCGGAGGCAAGGGAACCAGGCTGGAGTATCTGACAAAGAATAAACCCAAGGCGCTGGTGCCTGTAGAAAACCTTCCCATGCTCTTTCATCTGTTTCGTAAATATCCAGACAAAAAATATGTGATTATTGCTGACTACCACAGAGAGGTACTCAGAGAATATCTGGCGGGCTTTGCCAAAGTAAAGTACCAGGTGGTAGATGCGGAGGGAACGGGGACCTGTTCCGGCGTCAGGCAGGCCATACAACTGCTGCCCGACAAGGTTCCGTTCATGCTGGTGTGGTCCGATCTGATTCTCCCCCAGGATTTTGTTCTCCCTGAGGAGGAGAAGGATTATATCGGTATCTCTCAGACCTTCCCCTGCAGGTGGAGTTATCAGGGCGGCAGATTGGTGGAGGAGAAATCCACCGAGAAGGGAGTAGCCGGTTTCTTTCTGTTCACCGAGAAGGCAAAGCTACAGGATGTACCGGTAAACGGCGAACTGGTTCGGTGGATGCAGGAAAAAAGCTTTGTGTTTGAGGAAGTTGGACTGGCAGGGACAAGGGAGTTTGGCCTGCTGGAAGAATATAACAAACTGGCCCAGGAAAAGTGCAGACCCTTCAATAAGATGACCTTTGAGGGGGACGTGGTGATAAAAGAGGGGATCGACGAGCAGGGGCGAAAGCTGGCTGTCAGGGAATGCGCCTGGTATGAGGCGGCGCGTGGGAAAAATATAACCATACTGCCCAAAGTTTACGGCACGAACCCGCTGCGGATGGAGCGGATCAAGGGGAAGAATATCTACGAGTGTCAGCTGGCCTACGAACAGAAACGGGAGATTCTGCAGAAACTGGTGGAGGCGCTCAAAAAGCTGCATGAGGCGGAGCAGGTTCCTGCAGACACTTTCAGCATCAAGGAGGCGTATTACAACAAGACCATGCAGCGCCTTCACGGCATCCGGGATCTGGTGCCCTTTGCGGACAGGAGAACGATAACGGTCAACGGGAAAACATGCCGGAACGTGTACTTTCATAAGCGGGAGCTGGAAAAAGCGCTGGAACAGCTGCGATGTGAGCATTTTTGTCTGATCCATGGGGACTGCACTTTTTCCAACATGATGCTGCGGGAGGACGGAACGCCGGTGCTGATAGACCCCCGGGGATATTTCGGACATACCGAGATTTACGGTGATCCCATGTATGACTGGGCAAAGCTGTACTACTCCCTGGTGGGGAACTATGACCGTTTCAATCTGAAGGATTTCAGACTGGATATCGGGGAGGAGGAAGTGACGCTGCAGATAGCCTCCAACCAGTGGGAAGATATGGAGGAGGATTTCTTCCGGATGACGGGAATGGACAGTGCCGATATTAAGCTGCTGCACGCGGTGATCTGGCTGTCGCTCACTACATATGCGTGGCAGGACTATGATTCGATATGCGGTGCGTTTTACAATGGGCTGTATTATCTGGAGGATGTGCTATGATAAGCTATTTTGAGAGACAATTAAAGGAGTTTGACCACTCTATCCATTCGCTGGACGAGAAGGTTTTTGAGAGATGGGTGGATGAGGCGGTGGAGACGCTGCGGTCCGGGCATAAGCTCATTGTATCCGGCCTGGGAAAAAACGTTCCCATATGCGACAAGTTTGTGGGTTCCATGATCTCCATGGGTTTGGATGCGTATTTCCTGCACACTAACTCAGCGGTACACGGGGATATGGGCGTGGTCAAGGACGGCGATATGGTGATACTGCTCACGAAGAGCGGGGAGACGGCGGAGTCCATATATCTGGCCGGACTGCTGAAGGAGCGCAGGGTAAATATGTGGCTGCTGACTTTTGTGAAGGACAGCACGCTGACCCGGGAGATTCCCAACTCGGTGGTGCTTGACCTGACGCATGAGGGAGACCTGTGGAATATCGTGCCGAACAATTCAACCACGATGAACCTGATCGTACTGCAGGGACTGGCTATGATGGTGGCTAATAAGATGGGGCTTAAGCTGGAGGATTTCAAGAGGAACCATCCGGGGGGAGCGATTGGTCAGTTGTTAAGATGATGTGCGATTGCTCAAATATTTTGGAATAACAGCTGCCTAAACTGAGGTAATAAGGAAATGTTCGACTTTCAAAAAAACGAGTTATTTTATGCAATTGGTAAATTTTTGGATCGAGAAATAGTTTCTAACAACAAAAGAATTGTTTTCTGGGGAATAAGTCATCAAACAAGATTGTCAATATCTTTTCTGCTTGGCTGTGGGATTGAAAAAGATAAAATATCGATTGTGGATAATTCCGTAAAAGAGGAATTTCGAGGTATCGCAGCTTGTCGCATGGAAGAGGTCTTGCTGCCATATGACTCGAACATCGTCATATTACTTGCAACGGGACACAACAAGGAAATAGTAAAGCAGGCGGCAAGATACGGATATAAAAAAGGCAAAGCCGTGTATGAGCTGTTTAATTGGGGATCCCGATTGTACAAGATAGGTCATAATATAAGGCAGAAATCGCCAAATCGATACAATGCGATCCTGAATGGCTGGGGATATCACTTATATAAAGCAACACACCGAGATGTTTGCCAGCTTACAAAGCAGAACGAGAAGTACAAAGACCTCCACCATGGAGAAAGGTGTTTCATAATGGGGAATGGTCCCTCGCTCGGGGACGTAGATTTATCAAAATTAAGAAAAGAGTTTGTTTTTGGGGTTAATCAAATCATGAGCGTACCAGGGTGGAAGGAGGCAAATATAAATTATTGGGTCTGTGTTGATGGGGATATTTTGGGAATGTGGAATAATACCGATTACAGCTTTTACAAGAAAATGCTCATGCTGTCGGAGCGGGACATTGATGTGTTTGTTCCGGTGGAGGCAAGGTATTACTGCAGATATCACAATTTGGAAGAACAACTGAACATCAATTACATGAATATAAAAGAGCAATACATTAATTTAGATTGCCCAATGGAAATAAATTTCCCAGATATGAAAAAATTTATTATGCAGCCGTACAATGCAGTGATAGGATGCATTAACATTGCAATATATATGGGGTTTAAGGAAATATATTTATTGGGATGCAATCAGAGCGTTTTAGAAGACGAAATCAAGTACTATTTAGGAAATCAAAGTTTAAATATGCATGCCTACACAGATGACGATATCTCCGGGGAAATCGCTTTGAATAGAATACGATCAAAAGGTATGTACTTTGAGATAAAGACACAATTGACACAGCTGCTGCAATATAAGCTTTTAAATGAGCTGTGCGAAAGGAATAACATCCGTTTGGTCAATTTATCCGCACCAACACTTATAGAATCGATTCCTCAAATGCCGATAGCAGAAGTTCTAAAATAACAGGTCCGGGAGAAAACATAAAATGACAACAGAATTTTGTAAATGTCTTTTTGCCGCGGCAAGAGGAAACAGAATATGGAAAGGGCTAAAGAGGCGCTATCGTATTTCTTCGCAGGATGGCATTGTGCTGATTGCGTCAGACGACGCAGAACTCATAAAGTATGTATGCACATATGCGGAAAAATATAGAGAATATATTATTCCAGGGACAAAAGAGCGCTTTCGTAAATTATGGATATTAAATACACAAAGCGAAAACCCAAGCGCTTTGTGTGGAGAAAATGTTGAAGTTATTTCCATTCCCAATATGTGGATCCTGCCATTAACTGAACTATGTAAATTGCATCAATTACATAATAGAATTCCCTATTTTGTCATAGCGTCATGGGACTATCCGGAGGGAAGAGAGACTAAGCTGTTTGTGGAACAGGGTTTTATCAACACTGAAGACTATGTGATATATGGAATATATGGTATGCAGTAGGAAGGAAATGAAAATAATGCGAAACAGAATCGAGAGAAGGTTTAGATATACAAAATGTGCTTCTTTGGAGGATAAGGATATAGCAGTTAATATTGCATACATGGCGGGAAAGGGAGTTTTTGATCGTAAATATATCGTTATTTTTGGAGTTAATGCATATACAGAACATATTATTATGAACTTGAATAAGCATGGATTTGACGCATGGGCGATTATTGATAACAATTCCAGCAGAACAGGAGAGCATTGTGGAAACACTGTAGTTGCTAAACCAGGAGACGTTTTAGAAACTTATAGAGAGGATGCGGTGATATTAATTGCATCAAGGCACTTTGACAGTATGAGTAAACAGTTGATATCGATGGGTTATAGTAGGAGAACCCAGATTTTTCAACTTATAGATTTAAAAATGATTCCTATAAAGCAGCCGTGTTTTGTATCCGTTGTACCATACGCGTTACGATGCCGTATGGTTTATGAGCGGTATAGGAGACAGTGGGATGCGGATACCTGGCTCTTTTTAATGCCGGTAAAGGGATTAGGGGATATGTATTTCATCTTTGGATATCTGCTGACTTACATCGAGAAACATAAAATTGAGAATTGGAGAGTTTTAGCGGTAAATAAAAGCGCTGTTTCTATCGGTAAATTATTTGGAATATCTGATATTACCATAATACCTGTAGGAGAACTGCGCATACTGAATGATTTTGGTTATCTGGTCGGATATCAGAAAGCAAAAATCCTATGTACGCATTGGGCTGAAAAGAAAGGGGAACTGATAACAAGCATACACAAAAATATGCCCCAATATGCAGTCCCTTTTAATATCACATATGAGTATGCTATTTTTGGGGAGAAAACGAAATTCACACCTCCTTCCTATCAACCAGACAGGAAATGTATAGAAACAGCTCTTTCTACACTGGGGCTGAAAAGAGGGAAAACGGTTATTCTTGCGCCGGATTCAAATAGTTTGGTGTGTATGAAAAGGACTGCATGGGCCGCCATTATAGAAAAACTTAAGACGGCTGGTTTTTCTGTCTGTACCAATCTTACAAATGATAAGGAACAGCCATTGCCAGGCACTGTAGGTTTTCATTTCTCTATCGAAGACAGTATAGCTGTCAGCGAAATCGCGGGATATTTTATCGGTATGAGAAGTGGTCTCTGTGATGTGATAAGTAATGCTGATTGTAAAAAGATATTTCTCTATACGCATTCCGTAAGATTAAAGAATGTGGAAGAAGTTTTTTCATTTCGGAATATGGGAATCGGAAAGAAAATTTGTGAGATCTGTGTGGAAAGTATTGTGGAGCATGATTTGGCAGATATGATCTTTCAGGAAATAGCAGGGAGGTAAGGATGAGATATATTATTTTTGGGGCAGGCAGAACGGGGAAAACGGCACTTATTTTTCTGGGAGGCGCTAGAGTAGATTTTTTCGTGGATAATGATAGGAATAAAACAGAGTTTTGCGGAAAGCAGGTAATGGATTTTGATACTTTTCGCAAAATGGACTTGTCTGACTACATCACTGTTGTTGCGTCAAAATTGTATGGCGATTGCTTAGAAAAACAGTTATTGGATGCTTGTGTGACCAGGTATTTTGCGTTTTGCGAGGAAGATATAATGATCCATAATCAACTTCTGCCGAGAATGCAACTGAACATGCGATGGGAACCTGTATCTTATAATTTGGTTCTGGCAAATAAAGGCATAGAGCAATACAAAAAGATAGCTATTCTGGGTGTAAACGCTTTGCTGCCGTATTTGATATCGGAAATAGCAATTCAAAGCAATTGTTTCAATGTTTCTGTGATTATTTCCAATGAAAAAATTGAGGCTGAGACATGTATGGGAATCCCTGTTCGGACATGGGAGGATGCTGATAAAGATATTGATTGTCTGGTGGTGAATGTTGAGGGAGCATATCCAGGATTAAGTGATATCCTTGAGACAATAAATGATAGTATCAAAGTTATTGATATTTATGATCCTGCTTATGGGAACCTTCTGTTTTATCACCCTGAATTAGCTCAATATAAAGACATACATAAAGGGAAAAGAATCTGGCTGATTGGAAACGGTCCAAGCATGAACATAGATGATCTGGAAAAATTGCATGAGTCTCATGAAATATGTATAGCATGCAATAGAATATATAAGATATACAATAAGACATCATGGAGAGCAGATTACCTTATATTGGATGATCCATTGATTGCGCAAGGTTCTAAGACAGATCTGCCAAACATACTGGGGGACATTATCATGAGTGATAGGTGTAATGCAGTATATGGGATTCCCCGTTATGAATCTGTAAAATATATACACATTATAGATTACTGCGATGACAAGGGACATCCTAAGTTTTCTGAGGACGTGTGCATGGGAACCTATGGTTGTGGAACCGTGATATATTCGGTGGGGCTGCAGCTTGCTGCCTATATGGGAGCAGGCGAAATATACCTAATTGGTGTAGACAACACATATACAGGGAATGTTACGGACTCACAAAATCACTTTATTGAGAATTACTTTAACTCAGAGGAAAAAAAAAGGTATGAAAATGCAAGATTGCATAACCAAAGGCGGAGTGAGTTAGCTTTTGAGAAGGCAGAAATCCATTCCCAAAAAAGAGGATTTCGGATATATAACGCAACAAGAGGAGGTGCGGTAGAGGCATTTGAACGTGTTGATTTTGACAGTTTATTCTAAATATAGAGTAGCGGTAGCCTCAGGGGAGAAAGGATGAAAACATGAATTATAAAATGCCTAATTGGGAAGATATTGCTTTTCATGATATTGCCGTGTATAAAGACAGGGCATGGTTTTGCAATATAGGATATAATGCCCTTTTTCAAATGGACATGTTAACAGGTAAACTTAAGCTGCTGGATTTTTTCCCGGGTGATAATTTCGAGCGTCTGGAACTGTACGCTCCCATTGCATATTGGGACAATAAATTATATATAGGTCCAAGAAATGGACATCATATATTGATTTATGATCTGGAAAAGTCCTCTTTTATCACAATGGATATCGATCTTGAAAAATACGGGGAAAAAAGTAATTATAATATATTTTCCCATGTCGAGGTAATCCATAAAAAAGTATACTTTTTCCCTGGGAGATTTCGTGCAATTGTGGAACTGGATCCAGTGTCACAAGCCATATCTTATATTGATAATTGGTATGAAGAATTATCAGAAGGCTTTTTTGAACAAGAAGACAACAGGATGATTTTTCAAACTGTACATATAGATGCAGCAGGAAATTGTATATTACCCTGTTGGAGGTCGCAGGAAACAGTTATATTAAATGTTTGCTCCCGTGAATACGAGATATTAAGACCCTTACAGAAAAGTGATGTATCCTTATCGGACGCTGTCGAGATAAAGAGTGACATTATATTCTCATACAAGGATGAGCGTGGAGTTGGGGATTACAAGAGTAAAAACTTCGTTGCCCTAAATGATGCGGAATTTGAATACACACAAGGGTTGTTTCTTGCTGCGTATAAGGACTGGCTTTATATAGTGCCCAGGCATGGAAACGCAGTTGTACGCTGCCTGTCTGCAACAGGAACCAAAGAGTATATCTACAGGTTTCCTGAAAGTATATCCCCGGCAGCAAAGTGGATTCCATATAAGAGTAATTCTTTGTTTCAAAAAGCAATAGAAAACAACAGGTTAGCAATTTTCTCTGTATTCGATGAAAAATTTATTATCGTGGATATGGAAACAGGGCAGGTTCAAAACCTGGAAATTTGCCTGGATGATGAAGACAAGCGCAAAATCCAAAACTATTTGTACACTTTCATGTCGGCAAATACAATTTATGAAACCGAACATTTTGACCTGAAAGACTTTATCACAATAATAAGCACTGTAAAAGAACAGGAGGACTACTGTGAAGATGCATAATATAATAGCCATTATGCCAATAAAAATGGAGAATGAGCGATTACCTGGGAAAAATACCATGCTCCTTGGTGGTATGCCATTGCTTCAACACACGCTTAAGAATTTAAAACAAATAGAATGCATAGAACGAGTTTTTGTCTTTTGTAGTCAGGAAGAGATTATAAAGTATTTGCCGGAGGGCGTAGAGTTTTTGCGCAGACCGGAGTATCTTGATTTACCGCAATCCAATTTTAATCAGATATTCGATGAAGTCATGAAACAGATAGATGCGGAAATATACATATACGCCCATGCCACAGCGCCCTTTGTCACAGTTGAGACTATGCAGGAATGCCTTAGCGCCGTTTTAAGCGGTAAATATGATAGTGCGTTTTGCGCAACTAAAATTCAGGATTTCCTGTGGAAAGATAATAAACCGCTCAATTTTGATGCGGAAAATATACCCAGAAGTCAGGATATTGATCCAATATACAGAGAGACGTCGGGGGTATATGTTTTTAGAAAATCTGTATATGAAAAATATCACAGAAGAATCGGAGCAACTCCCTTTATAAAAGAAGTTTCCTATAAAGAGGCAGTAGATATAAACACAAGGGAAGATTTTGAACTGGCGGAGAAACTATTGTAAACAGCAAAACCGAAAGGAGACAGTAAGATGGATTTTAAGAAAAAATATTTGGAAAAACAGCGGGATAGATCTAAGGTTATGGCAGAGCCGCCATTTCCTCCAATAGTAAAAATTGACATATGTAATACATGCAATTATTCCTGTGTATTTTGCCCCCAGTCAAAGTATACTGGAAAATGTGGAAATATTGATGATAAATTGTGCGTGAAAATAATTAAAGACGCATATAAAGCCGGAGCCAGAGAGATCTGCCTGTCGTCAACGGGAGAACCGTTATTGAATCAGAATCTCGAAAAATACATTATACTGGCAAAAGGGCTTGGTTATAGATATGTTTTTTTCAATACCAATGGCTATTTGATGAATAAAGAACGCTGTGAGAGTATATTGGAATCAGGAATAGACAGCATTAAATTCTCAATTAATGCTGGGAGCGCTGAGAGCTATAAGCTGGTACACGGTATAGATGGTTATGAGAAAGTAATTGAAAATCTGATTTATCTATCAGAACTAAGGGCGAAGAAACAGGCCGCTTGTAAGTTGTATGTTTCATATGTAGCTATCAAACAGACGGTAGATGAATTTCCGGCCCTTCAGAATAAATTAGGCGCCTATGTGGATGATCTGATCATTATGAATGCCAATCGAAGAGGCGGCAGCATCAAAGAGATGGATGACCGTTTATTTGTAGGGGAAGACACCTATTCTTATCAGTATCCGTGTTCCCAGCTATTCAATAATATTTATGTATCTGCCGAGGGCTATGTCAATATCTGCTGCCAGGACTTTGAAAATCTAACTGTAGTAGCAGATTTACACGAAATGGAAATCCAGGATGCCTGGAATTGTGAGAAGTTTGTTGCTTTCCGTAAAAAGTATTTGGCCGGCGATCTGGCAAATACCCTGTGCATGAATTGTGTCTATGGAAAACAAGAAGAGGTCATCCCGATAGATGAGGAGAAAGCACATTATAAGGAAAGCCGTACCAAGTTAGAGAACCTGTTAAGTAGAATAGACGCTTTGGGAAATATGTAGAATATCACATTTTGAAAAGGGGTGACGTCAAAGATGGATAAATATAATTTGTTGGATTGTACTCTGCGAGACGGCGGCTATATCAATAAATGGGACTTTAAAGATCAGGCGATTGTGGACATGATTAGAAATTTAATAGAAGCTGGATTGGATTTTATAGAGGTGGGATATTTAAATAACCAGGGGGAATTGGGAAATTCAACTCAGTTTACTTCTATTGAAAGAATCCAGGAATATTTGCCCCAGGACAGAAAAGACAGCGTGCTTTTGGCCATGGCGGATGTACAACAGTTTACGGCAGCGGATCTGACAGAATGTACAGGAAGATCCATAGATGGAATCAGAGTAGTATTTTATAAATATCAGATAGAAGAGGCGATGGAATTAGCAAAGGCAGTGAAAGAGAAGGGGTATAAGCTGTTTATGCAGCCTATGGTGACGATTGACTACTCAATCGACGAGTATGCGGAATTGGTTCATAAGATAGCGGAATTGAGTCCTTATGCAGTGTCAATTGTAGATAGTTTTGGGTATATGCTGAAGGAGGATTTTCGGAAATATTTTAAGATACTGGACAACTTGTTGGAAAAGGACGCTGTTGTGGGCTTTCATTCTCATAACAATATGAATTTGGCATTTATTACTGCTCAGGATATTTTGGAGTATAATACATCACGCAGAATCGTAATAGATTCATCATTATATGGTATGGGAAGGGGGGCAGGGAATATGAACACAGAGTTGATAGCGAATTATTACAATATGACGCTTGGACACAAGTACAATATAAAAATCATTTTGGATATGATCAGCAAGTACATTATGCCTATTTATCAACAAAGAGCATGGGGGTATTCTCCATATCTGTTCATAACTGCGCTGTACCACTGCCATCCTAACTATGCAAGCTATTTGCTGGAGGAATATAATGTCTCTGTGTCAGACTTTGAGATGTTTATTCATACAATCCCGCTGGAAATGAAAACGAAATGTCGTAAGCCATATGTGCTGGAGATGTGGGAGAAGTTTGCCGCTCAACGGGAGGGTGATGTAATATAAAATGAACGATAATGCATATATAGAGCGGATGATTCAGGAATATGACATGGTTATTCTCGCATCGGAGGGCTTTTGTGAGACTTTCAAACGGATAGATTTTGGAAAGGTAAGCCAGATGTGCCGGAGGATTTTGATATTGTCCGCACAGCAGCTTGATATCAGAGAAGAACAGGTTATTTTCAGACAGATAGACCCAGAGCAGGCAGAGCGACTGTGCCAGCTCTATCATACCTATGAATTCGCGGATAACTTCATTTTGACGGAGGATAATCCTGCATATGCGACAATCCTTAACTATGTGCGAACCGGGATTTTGACAGGGGAAGAGGCGTGGCAGGCCTTGTTGGGGAAGGGAGATAAAGTCTGAAAAGCATGTCCGTAGTTAATTGTTTACAGGGAATAAGGAGATGAAAACGGTAATGTCTAAGGTGATTGTGTACGGAGCAGGAAAAACATGGCATTATTTTATGAGGAATATCTGTGCGGGTGGAATTGACTATATATGTGATCGGAGATTTGACGGGGAAAAGCCGGATTTTTTGGGAGGGAAGAAGACAATGACTGTTGCGGAACTTATAGAGTTTCCGCAACCGGCGGCGGTCTATTTGTGTCTGGCTGATCTGAATGAATGTGCTAAGGTAAAAAGTCTTCTGGAAAAGAATTCAAATCTGGAAATACATATACTTAAGGCTGAAGCTTTTCGGCGCCTGTCAGGAAGTGATTTACGGGCCCAAGGGGCCGGAGAGTATACGGATCTGTTTCATAATAAGCTGATCTTTGACGATACCGTGCCGGAGAACCTGATTGTATCATTTGGCGGTCAGGGGAGTACAGTAAGAATTGAGAGCGGTCTGGTCGTAAATAAGCTGGAGATCATTGTTGGAACGGATGCTGAAGTTTGCGTAGGTGATGGTTCTTCGTTTCAGGACACGCATATTGAGGCCGCCTTTGGGGACATTCGGGTAGGGAAAAATTGTACGTTTTCTTTTGGAACATGGCTTAGAAGTCATGATGGACATCATATTTATGATCTTCAGACGGGGGAAAGAGTAAATTATTCCAAGAATATCGAATTGGGAGATCATATTTGGTGTGGACAAAATGCTCTTATTTTAAAAGGCGCACGGGTGGGAAACGAGAGCGTGATCGGCGCTGCGAGCGTGGTTGCAGGCTGTTTCCCGGAACATGTGGCAATCGGTGGGAATCCGGCGAGAATACTTCGAGAGGGAATCTGCTGGGGAAGGGAAGCGACCTTTGCGTTTAATTTTGAGAGCAGATCTGAATACAATGACGATGCGTATCCGGCAATTCCAACAGCGGAAATTATGCAAAATCAGAGGAGGCAAGAACGATGAGAGCGCTCGTGTATACAGTATTGGTGATAGAACTGCTTTTTGCTTTTTTTTATGGGCGACATATCAGGGTTAAAGAAGCTAAGGTCAAAAAACTCAACAATGATTTCCGAGAATATTATGAGGTAGTGAGTCGTTGGATCATATTAAAGAACAGCGGAAGAAAACCAGAGGAATATTTTCGTTTTCACGGGATAAAAAGAATAGCTATTTATGGAGCAGGACCGCTGGGAGAGATGCTTTATCAGGAATTGTTCGGCGGAGAAGTTCAGATACTCTACGTTGTTGACCAGACGAGAAAGGAATTTGAAAATGTTAAGGGTGCGAAGGTAATCCATCCCTCCCTGATTCCAAATCAGGAGATGCCGGATGCAATCGTAATCACTCCGATGGTTTTTAAGACAGCAATTTTAGATGTGCTCTGCAATTTGAATCTGCCAAACTCAGTGTCTTTTCTGATGTTGGATGAGATTGTTAATTTTTTCATGAGTCATGAGGTACAGAATGAAATTATATAAGACATGGCAGAATGTGATAATGGATGGTCTTGACACGCATGTGGCCAATCAGATTAAAAATAAATATGATTTTGCGTTCTGGAAAAAGTTGAATCCGGAATTGGCTTCTCTTGTGGAACGAAATGAGAGATTTAGAGGAATACATAAAGGTGAGCGCTGCTTTATTCTTGCGAATGGGCCCTCCTTGAAAGAGACAGATCTGTCGCATCTGAGAGGGGAGATTCTGTTTGGTGTGAATTTGTGTGGAGAGGCATTTTATAATGCGGGAATTCCGTTGAGTTTTTATCTGTCCCTGGATGGGATTTTCTTTCAGGGGTATATCGAGGATCGAAACCACATGATTCAAAATCTCAGATATATTGAAAAGATGGGAAATGTTGCATGTTTTTTCCCAATTGAGTGCCGCGATTTTTTGAGAGGACATCGGTTTGATCGGAAACTTGATATCAATTATCTTGGGCCGGTGCGATTGTCTATGGAGAAGTTAGTTGCTTCGGAGGTAAATCCATGTGAACTTACCCGATTCCGGTATTTGAGTTATTCTATTGCAATCGATGCGGTCATGGCGGCAATCTATATGGGCTTTTCGGAAATCTATTTACTTGGCTGTGACGCAAGTGTGATCAAATCGCGAATCGATGTGTTTATGGGGAATGCGGCAGGGAATGTTCATTTCTATGGAAATGATGAGAAGAGCTTTGAGACGCAGATGCGCAGGAGAGGGATTCTGCAGGAATTGAGAACAGAACATTACTGCTTTCAGAATTGGAACTATATTAACCAATATTGTATGAAACACGGGATTAAGTTGATCAATCTGTCATCCAGCACACTGCTGGATTTCATCCCGCGAAAATCATACGAAAGACAATTACAGGAGCTGGGAATAGAATGAGTATTTTATACTTAAAAATTAATCGAAACAGAGAATATGCAATCAGGAATCTTAAAAATTGGATTCGAATTGCGATGGAGAGAAACGACAAATGCTTTTTGATATGCGATGCCCCGGACTTGAAGAGCAGAGTTATAGGAGAGATGGACTTCGGCGGCTGCGATATAGAGTGGCTGGAGAGCATCCGGTCTGAGCAGGCGGCAGGGCTGATATCTCATATGGCAAATGAGCGATGGGCGAATGCCGGATATGCACATTTAACCACTTTTCTACACGCGGCGGAGCAAGGCTATGATTCCTTTTGGAATATTGATGCGGATGATACGGTGATGTGCCTGGATTATGCTAAGGCGGCAAAGGTTTTGTCTCAAGTAGAGGAATATGCGAAGGAAAATGAGATCGATGTCTTTTCACTGGATATGTGGAGAACCCAGAGCAGAGGAAATTCATGGTCTTTTGGAATTACATATACAAACGGGAAATTAGATTGGCCGAAAATCTTTTATAGAAATTTCGACTATAGGGGCATGGAGTGTCGCAGCTTTGTGGACAGAATTGCACCCAAGAATATTGACGAGTTTTTTGCCTATTTGAGAGAACATGACAAAAACATTAAAATAGAGACTTTTTGTGTGATGAATCTTCTCTTTGTACATTATTCCGATGACTTTCTGTTTCATCCGATCCAATCAGGTATCTATACATGGATAGAAGACGAGATGCGTTTTCCGATTCTGGAATATGTATTTGGCGTGCCTTCGCTGGGGCGTATTCCGATCGCGCAGGATGTAGTGCGGATGGAGTGTGATATTATGCAGCAGGAGGGAAGATTATTTCTGGCGGAGATCGCAAACTACACCTTTGAGAGTGGGAATGTACTGGATGCAAGAGAGTATGATCCGGAAGTGCGGAATCAGGTTGGTCAACAGCTTGAGCAGAGAATCGATGATATGCTTTTGAACTATGACCTTGGGGAGGAGTGTTATCTATTCGGGTGCAATGAATTCGCGGAAGGCATAAAAGAAAAACTGGAGCGGAGAGGTATTGTGATAAAGGGAATCTTGGATAATGACAAGGGAAAACAGAATCGGGAATATGCAGGGCTAATGGTATTCGCACCGGAGACAATCAAGACAGAAAAACTTGAACGAGTGGGAATCATAGTGATATCCAGGCATTACCGCAATATTTGCTTTCAATTAAAGAGATATGGTTACCGGAGGGAGCCATATTGGCTGACGGATTATCGAACGCTTTTACAGGGGGATAGGAATGATTAAGTATTTGGTGATAGATGTGGATGGAACCTTGACAGACGGGGTGGTATATATCGGAAATTCCGGAGAACTGTGCAAAGGTTTTTATGTGAGGGATGGACTGGGAATTCAAAAAATAATTGACAGAGGAATTGAACCTATCATATTGACATCCCGGGAATCGGAGATTGTGAAACAAAGATGCAAGGAACTGGGAATTACCAATATTTGCCAGGGAGTTAAGAATAAGAGGGAAAAGCTGGAAGATATAATTCAGGAGCATAAGATTGGTTCCGATGAACTTGCATACATTGCAGATGATATAAATGATTTGGAGGCAATTCAGTTGGCATGTATCAGAGCATGTCCCAATGATGCTGTATTTGAAATAAAAAATGTCTGTAATTTTGTGTCACATTACAATGGCGGTCATGGGGCGGTGAGAGAATTGTGTGATTATCTGTTAAGTCTCTAAAACTGTTCTGAGACAAGCTGTTATGACGATATGCGTATAATATCAATTATGTGCAGACTGGGATTTTGACACCTGAAGAGGCATGGCAGGCATTGCTGGGGGAATAGGGATGGATAAGCCACATTACGAAGAAATGCTGACAAATGTAAACTCTCTTGCGCAAAGCAGCCAGTTTCAGGGGAAAGAGATTTATCTGTTTGGCCACAGCAATGCCACGGAGACCCTTGCGGATCTGCTGCTTGACAGGGGATACACGGTCAGCGGAATCCTTGACAATAACCGTTCCAAGCAGGGTGATGACTATAAGGGGATTCTTATTATGCCGCCGGAAGAGATTCTGCGTGGAGAGCAGTCAGAAAAAATCGTGTGTATAGCCGCCCGGGCGTATGAGGCCATGGTGCGGCAGCTAAGACAGCTGGGCTACAACGGCAGGATTGAAAAACTGGTGGACTACAATTCTTATGCCGAATACTCCTTGTCGGGAAATACTATTATTAGAAAGAAGGAACGACTGGACAGGGGAATTCTGCAGCTGAATCATATCAAGGAAAAATATCCAGGGCATTTTCTTATCTTATGCCCCTTTTCGGCTTTGGGAGACATCTTCCTTGCCATGTCCTATCTGCCGCATTTTCTCGCCGCACGGCATATCGAGAACTGTGTGGTCTGTATGTCTGGCGGCGCCTGTAAACAGGTGGCGGAGCTTTTCGACGCATATCCCGTGGAGGCGTATGCCCAGAAGGATCTGGATGAGTTGATTCAGGCGTGCATATACACAGAGGATGGCAATTCCTATATAGCGCACCAGGACAGACCCTATGTGGTAAATCTGCACAAGGCCCTGCACATAAAGTGCATACCGCTTGAGACAATCTACAAGTGCGGCGTGTTCGGGCTGCCTCGGGAGACAGTGCCCTGCAGGCCGACTCGCTGGAAGGACTATCCGGATTTAGAAAGTATTATACCGGGAAAAGCGGTTATTTTCGCCCCTTACGCCAAGTCCGTCACTACTTTTGACGAGACATTTTGGCAGCCGATAGTGGCTGATTTTCAGGAGCGAGGATATCAATGTTTTACCAATGTGGCGGAGGGAGAAAGACCGTTGGCGGGAACGAAGGAGATCAGTCCCCGCATTTCAGAGATGCAGTCCGTTGTAGAGCGGGCGGGAACCTTTATCGGCATACGGAGCGGTCTGTGTGACGTGATCCGCTATGCCGGATGCAGGAAGATCGCCCTGTATCCCGATTACAATTACAGCGATACCAAATGGAAAGCCATAGATATGTACGCCATAGACGGCTGGGAGAATCTAGTGGTAGGTGAGGATTTTGTATGGAACAGAAACTGATTTTATCGACGCTGCCCAAGACCTGGATATTTGATCTGGACGGGACGATACTGAAACACAACGGATACAAGCTGGACGGTGTGGACACATTGCTGGAGGGGGCTAAGGCGTATCTGGACGGAATACCCGTCGAGGACAAAATCGTCATCTTCACCTCGAGGACGGAGGAATACCGCCAGCAGACGCTGGACTTTCTGCGGGAGCAGGGAATACGGTATGACGAGATTCTGTTCGAGATGCCCATGGGGGAACGGATCGTGGTGAACGATAGGAAACCGTCTGGCCTTAACATGGCTGTGGCGCTGAATATGGACAGGGATCGATTTGAACTGCCGGAGGTGGTTCGGGAGCGGTGACGTGAGAGGCGGTCACCGCTTTTTAGTCGCTTTTTTGGAAATCGCGCTATGGACATGACATTAAAAAGGTGGTATGATATTTATTGAGATTACTATGCTATCAAAGGCGAATGTGAAAGGGGAAATAATTTACAAAGGGGGAAAGTATTATGGTACGAAGTTTTCTGGCTGTTGGGCAAGGAGCGTTTTATTGTGAATGCTTTAGGGCGAATCCCAATAATGTAAATGTTGTATATGATTGCGGGTCTTCGACGGATAAAAACATTCTAGAAGGCGCAATAGAAAATAATTTTCATCAGGGAGAAGAAATCGCGGCGTTATTTATATCGCATTTACATGAAGATCATATAAACGGAATCCCTTTTTTGCTAAAACACTGCAAAGTAAAGAAAATATATTTTCCGCTGATAGCATCGAGTAATAAAAAAATATTGGACATCTATAATGATATAAATGGCATACGGGGTTTTACCGCAGATTTCTTGAGAAATCCGGGGCGGGCAATTCAAGCTTTACAAATAGGCTATAGACCGGAATTAATCGGTATTCGAGAGCAGGGACAAGAGCCTTACGAAAGAGAGTTAGAGTTTCAGGTAGAGTGGGAAGAAGATGTTCGCATATTAGAGTCGGGACATAATGTTTTTGAGAATATGAATCTACTGCCTCAAATATATAGGGAGTGGCTGTATATTCCTTTCAATTTTAGGCGTAAGAGTCGGATAGAAAAGTTAAAAGATAATTTGAAAACTCAGTTTGGAAGACTAGTTACAGAAGATGAGCTGGAACAAATGTGGCGAAATACATCTCAGGCGGGTAACAGCGATCGGGAAAAAATTATAGCGGCGTATAAGAGTGTGCCGGGAAAGTTAAATGTTAACTCGATGACCCTGTTTTCGGGTAAAAAAGAATATGATTTAGGGCAATGCCTAGACACACAGTGCATAAGGGGGTGTAAAAATCCGTGTTGGTGTTTTCAATCGAAACCCTCGGGATGTTTATATACGGGTGATTATGACGCAGCAGGCTCGGACAAATGGAAACAGTTGCAGACGGCTTATGATGAGTATTGGAAATCTATAGGATGTATTCAATTACCTCACCATGGTTCAAAACACAATTTTAATAGTAACTTTATAGATATGGATGCGTTTTTTGTTGTTTCTGCCGGTTACTCAAATCAGTTTCAACATCCTCATGCAAGTGTAGTTAAGGCGTTTCTGTTAAAACGTAAAATGCTTTTTGTTGTTACCGAGCAGGTGGGAAGTAGTCTGCATTTCTGGATTGAATGACGGATAAAAAGTTCCGGAACAAGAGTTTCCGGAACTTTTCTGCTATTTATTTCTACGGGCAATGAGCCAAGTGCCGTACTCGCACGAGTATTTAAAGCATCTAACAGTTTGGATTTCCCACTTGTTATTTCAACCATTATGGTGTATCATAAAACCAGCATTTTCTTCAATTTTTGTATTACAGTAACTGGCAGAGGAAAACAAGGCAGGAATTAAGATGGCAAATAATTGTAAAATATTTACCCCATCGGGATATGTGGAGGAATTGTTGGACGCGGTCGGGTATCGGGGAAAACTTTATGGAAAAAGTATATTGGAAAATTCTTGCGGAGATGGCAACATTCTTGTAGAGATAGTGCGGAGATACATATTATCCTGTCGTAAAATGCAGAAAAGTAACAAAGAGATCAAAGAGGGGTTACAAACAGATATATGGGGGATAGAACTGGAGCATGTCCATGTTGCACAGTGTAGGAAAAATCTTGATGCAATGGCCGAAGAATTGGGGATACAACATGTAGTGTGGAATATTATCGAGGGGGACTATCTACGCTTACAACTAAGCAGGCAGTTTCACTTTATTATCGGAAATCCTCCCTATATTGTATACCGTGATATTGAGGAGACAGACAGAAAATATCTGAAAGACAATTTTATCAGTTGTAAAAAAGGTAAGTTTGATTATTACTATGCCTTTGTGGAAAAAGGTTTATCGGAATTGGCGAAAAATGGGGAAATGTCATACATTATCCCGTATAGCATTTATAAAAACGTGTATGCGAGTAATCTAAGAGAATTGATCAAGCCATACCTGAAAAAAATATTTGATTATACCTATCAGAATAAATTTCCGGGAATTACTACTTCCTCAACGATTTTATTGTTGCAGAAACGATGTAGCACGCGTTTTTCCTATATGGACGTGGTGACAGGAAGGCAAATTCAAATAAGTAAGCCGGATTTGACGGAGAAATGGAAATTTGAGGTCTCTGAGCTTGGTACTGGAAAATTTAGATTTGGGGATTTCTTTTATGTAAATAATACAGTGGCAACTTTGTGTAATGATGCCTTTGTACTCGAAGGTCACAGGCGAGCTGGAGATTTCTATGTCTTACCAAACGGAGAGAGGATAGAGGCTGAACTTGTGAGACCGGCGGTGAGTAAAAGGAGAGGGAAGGATTCACATAATTTAGCCATTATATTTCCGTACTATTATCTAGATGATATCCCTTGCCATTATACCGAGGAGGAGTTTACCAACAAATTTCCCTGTGCTGTAAAACATTTATTACGTTATAAGAAACGTCTGCAGGAGAGGGCCTCCGATAAAAAAGCGCTGTGGTTTGAGTATGGGAGAAGTCAGGCAATCACTAAGATAAATAGAGAGAAGTTAGTCATGCCATCTATCACTTCTTCTAAAGTAAATGTTACTCTGGAAGAGAAAAATGTAATTCCGTGCGCTGGTTTCTTTATAACAAAAAAAGGAAACAGTTCTCTTGAACGTGCAAAAAAAATATTGGAAAGCCAACACTTTTATGACTATCTGAAAAATATTGGAATATTTACAACTGGAAAATCCAGACGTATTACGGTAAAAGATATCGCGGAGTACAGATTTGGAAACTGGGAGTGATATACATGGGAAAGATTACCTTCGAAGTAGGGGCTAAAGCCGCCAGACTGATAGGCCGGGAAAATATAGCTGATGTAGACGGCGCTCTCATTGAATTGATCAAAAACGCATATGATGCAGATGCGTCTTGCGTTTGCGTCTGGTTTGATATGCCGTTTCCATATGTCCCTTATGAGATATCTGCGCAAAAAATACAGCAGATTTTAAAGGATGAAGATCAAAAAAAGGTCTTGAACTATTATGAGAGATCTGCACAAGGCGGTTATAAGAAAAAAGAAGATATATCGGAAGAGGAAAATGAAGAGTTACGCAGGGTGTTCGCAAATTATAACTGTCTGATCATCGCAGATAACGGTATTGGCATGTCCTTATCTGATGTAGAGACCAAGTGGATGTATATAGGTACAAGCGATAAGGAGGTTAATTACACAAGTGAAAAGGGCAGGATAAAAACCGGCGCAAAGGGAATTGGACGTTTTGCGCTGGATAAGTTGTCGGTCATTTCACAAATGTATACAAAGAGTAAAGAAGATCAATTGGTCAACTGGAGTATCAATTGGGAACAATTCGAGAATTCAAAGCTTTTAAATCAGATTGCCGCGGAAATAAATCAGACAGAAGATTCCTATGCGCAGACGGTGGAGAACCTTATCGGCAGTAAATTTCCCCAAGCATTTTCGGATGGACATGAGTGGGGCAGAGGAACAACGATCGTACTTTCGCCAATCAGAGAAGAGTGGACTATGCGGCTCTTTGAAAAGGTAAATACAAATATGAAGAGCATAAATCCGCTTGGAACAGTGGATCCGTTCAAAGTGTTTATTCATAATGAGTATTATCCGGAATATAATTATGAGACCAGTGACGTGTCGATCAGCGTGAAAGACTATGACTATAAAATAACAGCCAGATTTGATGGTGAGAAGAAACTCACAGTTACATTGGGACGAAATGAAGTGGATATACATAAGAAAAAGGTGTTATTTAAAGAATATGAGAGGATGGTGAGCCTTGATTCATTTTGGGCAAGGTCTTATTTCGATAAAGAAAACTGTCATCGTGAACAGTATGAGCAGGATATTGTCATAGAGAGAGATATGGCGGATGTGTTAAAGGACGATCCGGCCAAAATACGCAATGTAGGCCCTTTTTTGGCAGAGTTATTTTTTGTTAAAAGTCAGAAGAGTGATGTAGAGATTATCAAACCGGTTGCAGCGAAAAGCAGGAAAGAATTACTCTCAAAATTTTCAGGAATAAAGATATATCGGGATAGGTTTAAAGTTCGGCCATACGGCGATGCGGGGAGTCATTTTGACTGGCTGGAGTTGGGAAAACGGCAGGCGGAAAGCCCCGGCGGCGTCGGAAGCGCCAGCGGTTCATGGCGTGTTCTGGCGTATCAATTGATAGGACAGGTCACGATCGGTCGGGAGACAAACCCGGCTCTATATGATATGGCAAACCGTGAGGGATTGACATTGAATGATGAGTATCAGATATTTGTAGATATTCTTCAGGAGGCAATCCGCGTGTTTGAAACAGACAGACAAGGATTTTACCGTGAGTATATGCGATGGCATGATGAGACGGAGAAGTCCTTTGGAAAGGATGCCAATATCCGCGCGGAGGCAGTAGCAAATTATACGGGAGTGGTGTCATCGAAAACGAAGGCAGAGAATGAGGAAAGCGGAGGCGCAGGGCAGAGTAGTCAGGAAAATAGATATACAGACGAGGAATACCAAAAGACTGTGTATCATTTGATGCAGGAAGTCAGGGAGGCCCTGAATGCAAAACAGATTCTCCAACTGCTCAGTTCATCGGGGCTGATTCTAAATACGTTTTTTCATGAGTTCAGAGGAATACAGGCGCACTATGGTTCCAGGGCGGCGCAGCTTACTCATCGGATCAATTATATGATTGAGAATGAAAACTTGCATCCTGGTTTTGTCTATGATCCATTTCTTATCATCGACAAGATGAAAACGACAGATGATGTATTGGCCTTATGGCTCAAAGTCGCTATGGAGGGAGTTCAAAAAGGGAAACTGCAATCGGAACAGATATACATTGGGAAAGAAATTGGAAATATAGTAAAAATGTGGGAGGAATTATTAGCCTCAAAAGATATTGCTATGGAATATGAGGATGATATGGATGCCGAAACGACATATGGGATGGCAAAGGCCGATTTATATATTATTCTAAATAATTTCTTTTTGAATTCAGTATATTTCTTGGAAAAGACGAAAAATCCGGACAGGAAGATAGTGGTTGTCATAAAGGAACAGGAAGGCTATTTCTGTCTAACATTGTGGAATAATGGGCCGGAACTCGACGCAAAATATAAAGGAGTACAGGAGCGTATTTTTGAATTGGGAGAAACCAGCAAAGATGCGGAGGAGGGTACCGGGATTGGGCTTTGGATCGTGCGAGAGGCGGTCGAACGGTATGACGGTATGATCGAGGTCTCTGATCAACAACAAGGTTTTGGACTGGATATTTATCTGAAAAAGTAGCGGAGGTAGAATATGTATCGCATAGGTATGATAGAAGATGACAAGGCAGAAGCAAGTTCGGTTATGCTGTCTCTTGTTCATAATGCGGGGCAATTGGGAGAAGAATCTTTTATACTATATGAATTGGAAAAAAAAGAGAATTTTCGCCAAGAACTCTTTGAAAAGTTGATAAAGGATGTACAGAGTGACAGGATACAATGCCTGATTGTTGATTATAAACTTGATACTCTAGATGAAGTGTTGGAAGGAATCGAAGTGGTTAATTATATGCACGAAGTCGTGTCGGAGTTTCCTGTGGTCATTCTTACTGATGTTCCGGAAAGGAGCAAGGAAAATGATAAGGCGGATCCTGACAAGGTGTATGCTAAGGAAATCTTTATGAGACCAGATGATATGGAAACAAAGGAAATGGTTTATCATATCATACGAAACATTGAACGGTACACTAAGAAGAGAGCTGAACTGGAAATCAGAAGAAAGCAAATATTGGATAAGGTGGTTGATGATTCCAAATATGAAGATGAAGCATATGGTGAACTATTGAAAATAGAACAGGTGTTAAACAAATATGTTCCAATCGAAATGACAGGAATCGATCAGGCGTATGATATGAAAAGTATGCGCGAGGGGTTGGAAATGCTCAGGGAATATAAAAGTTTATTGGAGTAAAAATAAGAAATGACAAATGATTTCAAGAAACATACAATTACAAAAAAATGTGATAAAAAATACACAGATTATCATAGCTATAAGCCATATTTGCAAGAGGATTTTAAAAATCGTTGTGCTTATTGCAATATGCATGATGAGTGGGTTAAGCCATTATCGTTTCAAATAGATCACTTTATACCCCGAGCGAGCTTTGAAAAGGCAGGAAGATACGATTTGGATAATGATTATCAAAATCTTATGTATTCTTGTCCTGTATGCAATCGGTTGAAAAGTGACGCGTTCACAGGAGAGATAGGGACGGACAAAATACAGAATCCATTTTTTTACAATCCGGTTGATACCGATTATAATACAATTTTTACTCGTGACGAAATAGGAAGAATACAGTCGCAAGATGAACTTGGAAAGGACATGATCAAAAGGTTACAGTTATATCGCCCAACGAAACAGATGGCTTGGTTCCTTGACGAACTGCAACTGGTCTATGATGAGATTGGGAGAAAATTGAAAATGGAATCAGACAGCAAAAAAAGAGAGAAACTGGAATGTGCCTATAATAAAACAGGCAATACACTGTTCCAGAAACATCGATTTTTTGTACATAGTTATGAAACTGAGAAAACCACAAAAAAATAAACAAACTGAACCAGATGAGGGAGCTAGGCGCAACTCCTTACAGAAAGGAATCTGACATGCAAGAAAACTACGACGTACTGATCGTTACCACAGCGAAAGACTATCTGCGGCTGCAGTGCAATTATCCGCGATTGATTCAAAATATGCCCGGCAGGCGGCTGGTGTTTGTGGGCAATGAGGAAGTGGGACAGCTGGTGGCGGAGAGCGGCCTGGGAGATAGGGCGGGCTTTTTGCCGGAGGATGCGGTCATTCCCTTTGACGCCGTACACAGCGTGATGAAAAAGGCGCTGGGCAGGGAGGACGTGCCAAGAGGGGTGACGGGCTGGTATTACCAGCAGTTTCTCAAGATGCAGTATTCAGCACAGTGCCAGGACGACTATTATCTGATGTGGGACGGGGATACAGTGCCCTGCAAGCCTTTCTCCATGTTTTCCCAGGAGACTGGTCAGCCCTATCTGGATATGAAACATGAATACCATGAAGAGTATTTCCGGACACTGGAAAAGCTGCTGCCGGGTATGCACAAGTGCATTCAGCAGTCCTTTATCGCCGAGCATATGCTGATAAACCGGGAGATCATGCAGAATCTGATCCGGGACATAGAGGCCAACGCACAGATTCCAGGGGAACTTTTCTACGAAAAAATTATCCATGCCATCCCGCCGGAGCGGCTGGTCAGCAACAGTTTCAGCGAGTTTGAGACATATGGGACCTATGTGGCGTTCCGCCGCCCCATGGCCTACAAGCTGCGAAACTGGAACTCGTTCCGCTACGCGGGGGAATTTCTGGACCCCTATACGATTGACGATACGGATTACGAATGGCTGGGAAAGAGCTTTGACGCCCTGTCCTTTGAGAAGGGGCACAGCGTGCGCCCCGATCATCGGAATCTGTTTGACAACAAGGAGTATCAGAGCAAGCTGTCCGCCCGCCAGATGCTGGAGATCGCCCAGGAGGAGTTCAAGGACAGCTATATGGAGGTTTGGGAGAACTGACATTTACAATATTTTCTGCCACTGTGGCAAAGCCAGCGGGAGCGCAGCCTGCCCCAGATGGCAGTGATCTGGGGAATAATACTTATCCAGTGTGAGAAAATCCGGCGTAATCAGTTCCGGGAAAATAGTCAGGAAGGGCATGTTGTTCTGTTCGCAGAACCGGGCCAGCTCCAGATTGAAATAGGCGGTGGCCATATTGCGCTCCACTTCGGTTCCGTTGCGGGGGAAGTTGGGGTCCACCGGGCACGCCTCACTCTGGGAGGCCACGGGTCCCCAGCAGGATACCTGATAGCCCTGCTCCTGCAGGCGCAGGAGGAACGCAAAATACTGCGCCAGAATATCGTCCACGATATTCTGATAGGTTCTCTGCTGCAGCGCCGCCTGCTTGAACACATGCACACGGATATCGATCTCACCGAGACAGCACAGGATACGGGCATGGGGCCTGATAAAGTTCTGAAACAGGTATTCCGCCTTTTCTCTGAACCGGAATGTGGTGTCATAGCGGTTGCTGTTGTAGGCCAGGCACGGTCCTAAGTGCAGCGGAGTAAAGGGATAGGGCGTACTGCTCGGGCAGACGTTGATATTCTGTCCTATGGGGAGGAAAGTCAATTCCTCGTTGCCGCTGAAAAAATTCACATGGGAATCGCCCAGCACCACAATGGTATTGTCCCTGTGGTGGCGCAGGCATGCGTGGTCAAAATTGGCCTGCTCCAGCAGCCCGTCTGTGTATGCGTGGTCCGGCAGGGTCTGCAGGACCAGGATAATCTGCCGGAAACGGGAGAGCACTTCCACTGCATCGCCATCCGCCGCATACCGGCGCATCTCCTCTATCAGTTCCCGAAATAGCGCGTCCCTGCACTGAATTTGCTCCGGTGTATAGAGCTTGTCGTGGTATTCCAGTTCCGTCAGCAAACACAACTGAATGTCCTCCCAGGGCAGCTTGGAGAGGATGAAGGGATTAGCTGTTATGGAGTTGACAAGCCCCTGTAGAATTTCAATAGTCCGCATAAAATACACCACCTGTCTTTGAATTGTGTATTGGTTTTTTCTAAATTTTAGCACAAAGTGAGAGACTCTACAAGTCAAAGCCCGGGAAGTCGGAGGTAAAAACAAGGAGGTTCTATGAATCATACGAGAGAGTTGCTGTTAAAACTCAGAAACGCTATTCAAAGCGGCGCTCTGCCGGTGGAAAATGTTCCGCTGGCGGATATTCGGCAGTGTGTTTACGCGGAGCTGCAGGTGAACCGCAGCACCTTTACGGAGAGTCAGTATGTGGACGTGCTGAACCGATTTGACGCGCTGTGTGCCAATATCGCGGAGGGGGAGAAGGACAGGGACAAAGTCCTGCTGGCCATGGACGCGTTTATCCTCTGCGTGGATATGCTGTCCCAGTTCGTCTATGCTCTCGCCAACCGGGAGTACTGGAATTACAAGCACCGGGCGGATAAGGACGATCCCCAGGTGGCGGAGATCATCGATTACATAGATAAAAAAGGGCGGATCGATCTGATAAGCTATGGGTTTGTGGAAGAATACCAGTCCCTGCCTGTGACGGTGGAGTGGGATGAAGACTGTGGCATGCGGTATGTGCCCTACAGGGGGAGAAAAATGTTTTTTCCCAGAGCCTGGGACGAGAATAGAATCGCCAGCTACTACCGCTCGGTGGTGATGGAGCAGGACAAGCGCTCGCCGCACTGCTACGACAAGGAATCCTACGGAGTAAACGAGGGGGATGTGGTGGTGGACGCCGGGGCAGCAGAAGGGATTTTTGCCCTGGACTGTGTGGATCGGGCGGCCAGGATATATCTGATTGAGGCAGACCCCGAATGGATAGAGGCGCTGGAGCAGACCTTCTGCGGAGACGGGGATAAGGTGCAGATCGTGTACGGTTTTCTGGACCGTTTTCACGAGGGCAGTCATGTGAGCCTGGACGGACTGTTTGAGACGGGGGAGATCAATTATATTAAGATGGACATAGAGGGTGCGGAAAAAGCGGCTCTGGAGGGAGCGGCCGGGACGCTGGAGAGATGTGAGGACATACGGTGCGCAATCTGTTCCTACCATTGCAGAGAGGACGAGGAGAGCATCCGCCGTACTCTGGAAAATCATGGATTCACCACGGACACCTCCAGGGGATACATGTGCCCGAACTGGACGCTGGAGGCCTATCTGGAGGCGCAGCTGAGGAGAGGGATCGTGTTTGGGAGAAAGGCTCGGGCGTGATTTTCCTCGCGCTTTACAAGCTATTCTATCAATGATAAAATAAAATGGATATCGTTGCAGCGAAAACAGCGGCAATGTTCCATGGAGGGAGACGGCGATGAATTTTGAGTTGACGGCATCAATGATGTGTGCCAATTACGGCAATCTGGAGCAGGAGGTCAAGGCTCTGGAAATGGGAGGGATAGATTCTTTTCACATAGATATTATGGACGGGCGGTATGTGCCGAATTTTGCCATGTCATTGAATGATATGGCCTATATCGCGTCGGCGACAAAAAAGCCTCTGGACGTACATCTGATGATTGAGCACCCCAACAATAATATCCATATTTTTCTGAAAAAGCTCAGGAAAGGGGATACGGTGTATATTCATCCCGAGGCGGAGTATCACCCCTCCACCACACTGCAGAAAATCATAGACGCAGGCATGATCCCGGGTATTGCCATCAATCCGGGCACCAGTATTGAGACTGTATATGAGATGCTGCGCATAGTGAAAAAAGTGCTGGTAATGTCTGTGAACCCGGGCAGCGCGGGTCAAATGTTTCTGCCCTATGTGGGAAAGAAAATAGACAGACTCTTGCAGATGAAGGACGAGATGAGGTTCAAAGTGTACTGGGATGGAGCCTGCAGTATGGACAGGATCACTCAGTTTGCCCCCAAGGGCGTGGATGGGTTCGTACTGGGAACGACTCTGCTGTTCGGAAAGGACAGACCCTATGGGGATATTTTAAGCGAGATCAGGCGGGAAGAGGTAGTATGAACACAGCGTTGATTTTGTCCGGCGGGACCGGCAGCAGGATGGGGCTGGATACCCCCAAGCAATATCTGGAGGTGGGGGGCAGGATTCTGCTGGAATACTGCCTGCTGACGCTGGCGGAGAGCGAGTACATAGACGCCGTGCAGATCGTGGCCGATCAGGAGTGGCAGGATGTGGCCGGGAAATGCGTGGCACGGGCGGGCCTGGGCGATAAATTCAGAGGTTTTTCCAGACCGGGGGCAAATCGGCAGCAATCGATTTTAAACGGTCTGGAGGATATTTCCCGATACGCAGGGGCTGAGGCGGCGGTAATCGTCCATGACGCGGCCAGACCCTCAGTCACCAGGGGAATGCTGGAGCGCAGCCTGGAGGCCCTCAAAGGGCACGATGGGGTGCTGCCGGTGCTGCCAATGAAGGACACGGTCTACTACAGCGAGGCGGGGCGGAAGGTGGATCGACTGCTCAAGAGAGAATGTATCTATGCGGGGCAGGCTCCGGAGACGTTTCGGCTGGGAGTCTACCTGGAGGCCAACCGGGCGCTGCTGCCGGAGCGGATTCTGGAGATTAACGGCTCCACGGAACCGGCGATCCTGGCGGGGCTGGACATTGCCATGATCCCCGGGGAGGAGTGTAACTACAAGATCACGACGATGGACGATCTGCGGCGTTTTGAGCGGGAACTGGAGAATGTGAAAAGGAATATATAAATGAAAGCATATGTATTGCATGGAATAAATGATTTGCGCATGGAGGAGAGGGCTGTACCCGAGCCGGGTCCGGGCCAGGTGCTTGTGCAGGTGAAAGCCGCCGGTATCTGCGGTTCGGATATACCCAGAATATTTCAGACGGGAACCTATTCGTTTCCCACCATTCCGGGGCATGAGTTTTCCGGTGTGGTAGCGGCTGTGGGCCCCGGAGCCCCGCCGGAGTGGACAGGCAAAAGAGTGGGGATTTTTCCCCTGATACCCTGCCGGGAGTGTGCCCCCTGCCGCCAAAAACACTATGAGCTGTGCAGGAGCTATAGTTATCTGGGTTCCCGGACGGACGGAGGCTTTGCGGAATACGCGCTGGCACCCTGGGAGAGTTTGATCGAGTTGCCGGAGAGCGTCAGCTTTAAGGCTGCCGCCATGCTGGAGCCTATGGCGGTGGCGGTTCACGCCCTGCGCCGGGCACAGGTGTGTCCAGGCAAGACGGTGGCAGTGTACGGGCAGGGAACCATAGGGCTGTTGCTGTCCATGTTCCTCAGAGAGTACGGTATAGAGCGGGTACTGGCTATCGGAAACAAGGCCCAGCAGAGACGGTCGGCTCTGGATATGGGCATAGCCGAGGAGGATTTCTGCGATACCAGAACCCAGGAATTGGGCCCCTGGTTGGCGGAGAAGACAGGCGGAGCAGGTGTGGACGTCTTTTTTGAATGTATTGGCAGGAGTGAAACCATAGGGGCCGCCATAGATCTGACCGCCCCCATGGGCACAACGGTGCTTGTGGGAAATCCCAGCGGGGATGTGTGCCTGGACAAGGCGGTGTACTGGAAAATCCTGAGGAACCAGCTGACTGTCAGGGGCTGCTGGAACTCCTCTTTTACCCAGGAGGAGACGGACGACTGGCACTATGTGCTGGAGCGGCTGGCCGGAGGGCGAATACAGCCAGAGCGCCTGATCACACATCTGCTCCCCTTTGAGCGCCTGCCACAGGGGTTGGACATCATGCGGGATAAGAGCGAGGAGTATGTGAAGGTGATGACGAAGTTATAATTGTAATTTGAGGGTAAGAGTATGGGCGTTTTGTGCCGATAATCATTTGGGAAAGAATCCTAAGCAGGGAAGCTGTAGGAGAGAACCATATACTTCAAGGAGGAAGTGACATGATTATACAACACAATCTGGCGGCGATGAACGCCAACAGAATGTATTTGGGCAACAGTCGGAAACAGTCAAAGCTCTCGGAGCGTCTATCGTCCGGATACCGGATAAACCGGGCGGCGGATGACGCGGCGGGATTGGCTATTTCCGAGAAGATGAGGAGGCAGATCAGAGGTCTGTCCCAGGCGGTGGACAATGCGCAGGACGGCATTTCAATGGTGCAGATAGCGGACGGGGCCATGGCGGAGGTGCAGGACATGCTTCACCGCGGTACGGAGCTCAGTGTCAAAGCCGCAAACGGAACTCTGCAGGATGAGGACCGCTCCTATATCCAGCGTGAGATCGCGCAGATAAAGGAGGAGATCGACAAAATCTCCGACAGGACCTATTTCAACGGAATCTGGGTGCTGAAGGGAAAGGACGTGCCCAAGCCGGAGGGAAATACAGAAGTGATTATTTCCGGCGGCCTGCCGGCCTGGGTGGGACAGGGATCGACGACCGGGATCATGTCGGAGGTATACCAGACCACGGAGAACTATAAGATCAAAACCACGATCAAAGACGCCAGTGACACAATCATCTCCACCTCCGAAACCGACGGGACGGAAACCATCGATCATGTGGCGGCCACTTTGGATTTTTCCAAGTTCACGGGAACAAAGCAGCAGCTGAAGGATCTGGAAAATAACGGATTCCACACGACCTGCTGCACCTGTACCAATCACTACAGCGTCAAGTTTACACTGGGAACCACCAGCAGCATGGAACAGAGTGGGAGTCACTATATCTACAATGTGGGAATCGGAGACGTAAAAGACGCCGATGAGCTGCTGAACCGCATTGTAAAAGCGCTGGACAACGGCAATCCCCAAAATCATTATACCCAAATCACTGCGGATACAGCAACAAAAAAGTTGATTATATATGATAACAGGAGCAAAGATTCTAATCCGTATCCTTCCAGTACGTCCACGGATCCGACCACGGGTGAGACTACGACCACGTCCACAACGTGGCCCGGATGGCGCTATTCGTCTTTTAACACAAGAGCGAGTGGCGAACGGGGCAAATTCGCTCCCGGAACGGCCTACTCTAAGGACGACGCCGACAAGCTCGCCAAGGTGGATTTGGTGATCCTGCAGGTCGGCACGGAGATGGGACATGAGATTGGCATAGAACTGCCCTCCATCTCTGCAAGCAGCCTTAAGATCCAGGATGTGGATCTCAGTACGCAGAGCGGGGCTAAACAGGCCATCGCGGCTTTTGAGAAGGCGCTGAAATATGTCAGCGAGGAGAGGAGCAGAATGGGTGCGTACCAGAACCGTCTGGAACACACCATCAACAACTTGAACAATGTGATCGAGAACACCCAGGCGTCGGAGTCCGCCATCCGCGATACAGACATGGCGCAGCTCATGGTGGAGTATGCCAATGGGAACATTCTGGCACAGGCGGGGATGGCTGTGCTGTCTCAGGCCAATATGAAAAATGAGGGCGTCCTGGCTCTGCTGAGATGACCGGAGGGAGAGTGACATGAATTATACCAATCCAATTATCCCCGGATTTTATCCGGACCCAAGCATCTGCAGGGCGGAGGGAAAATACTACATGGTGTGCAGCTCTTTTCAGTATTTTCCGGGAGTGCCGCTGTTTGAGAGTGAAGATCTGATCAACTGGAGACAGATCGGACATGTGCTGACCCGTGAGAGCCAGCTGCCCCTTGTGGGGGCGGGCCACGACGGCGGCATCTATGCCCCCACGATACGCTATCATGAAGGGCGTTTCTATATGGTGACCACCAATGTCACCAGCCTGGGGAATTTCTATGTGTGGACCGACGATATTTACGGGGAGTGGTCTGAGCCTATCCGCGTGCAGCAGGGGGGGATCGATCCATCCCTGTATTTTGAGGACGGGAAAACTTATTTTATGAGCAATGGGGACGACGATGGAGGCATATCCGGCGTGACCCAGTGCGAGATCGATATTGAGACCGGCGCCAAGCTAAGCCCTTCCGTATGTATCTGGCAGGGTGCGGGGGGCCGGTATCTGGAATCTCCCCACCTGTATAAGATCAAGGGGCAGTACTATCTGATGGCTGCGGAGGGCGGCACGGAGTACGGTCATATGGTAGTCTATGCCAAAGGGCCGACCGTAAATGGACCTTTTACCAATTATCCCGGCAATCCGGTGCTGACCAACCGCAATCTTGGCGGCTATGTCATTCAGGGCTGCGGCCACGGGGACCTGGCGGAGGATGAGAGGGGTAATTTTTGGATGGTGCATCTGGCGTTTAGGCAGATCGACCGATGGATGCCCTACCATATCACCGGGCGGGAAGTGAACTTGGTCCCGGTGACATTTGGGGAGGACGGCTGGTTTAGAGCAGGTGTGGGCGGCATTACCCCCACCCGGGTGGAGACGGACCGCATTGACGACAGTGTGGAGCAGCGCCTGAAGATGAGAGACACCTTTGCCGATACCCGTGTGGGCGTGGACTGGTGTTTTCTGCGCAAGCCTCACATGGAAAATTATCTCTTTGGGGAGAACGCATACAGGCTGTATCCCACGGGACTGACTCTGGGAGAAAAGCAGGATTCCCCCACCTTTATAGCCATCCGCCAGCGGCAGATGGAGGGACATATCCGCTGCGGCGTAAGTGTTTCGGAGGGGGAGGCGGGCGTCAGCCTGTACATGAACCATGAACATCATTACGATTTGGCCGTGGAGCGGACGGAGGGGACATGCCGCGTCAAACTTCGTAGCGTGGTGGGCGGTGTGAGCGTCAGCTTTGTGACGCAGGATTCCTGCGTTCCCGTGGACGCAAAGGTCGCGCTGCAGATCGAACTGGAACCCACACAGTACAGCTTTTCGGCTGTGTTTTTGGGGGGCGGCCAGGAGAAAAAATGTTCTCTGGGCAGTCTGCAGACCCGCTATCTATCCTCGGAGGTTGCCTGCGGTTTCACGGGCGTCATGGTGGCTCTGTATGCCCAGGATGAGACTCTTGGCGGCAGGGGAGCGCTGCCGGCGGTGTTCACGGATCTTGAGATTGCCTATCGCGGCGGAAACGCAATAAATGACTAAAAGATAGCATAATCTGGCAAGAAATGAGAAACGTTTTCTGGTACACTACAACTAAAATATGTAATATTATGCCCTGATAGGGCAGGAATCACAGCATTTTACAGAGACGGAGGAAACGATCTTGAGAGACAGAGCAAGCGCTAGAAAAAGAGCACAGGAGCTGGTGAGCCAGATGACCCTGGAGGAGAAGGCATCACAGCTTAGGTATGATGCACCTGCTATCCCTCGTTTGAATATTCCCGCATACAACTGGTGGAATGAGGGTCTGCATGGCGTTGCCCGCGCGGGCGTGGCGACCAGCTTTCCCCAGGCCATTGGCATGGCGGCGGCTTTTGATACGGAACTGATGGGCCAGGTGGGTCAGGTGATCGGCGTGGAGGGCCGGGCCAAGTACAACGCATACAGCGCTCAGGAGGACAGGGACATTTACAAGGGGCTGACATTCTGGTCTCCCAATGTGAATATATTCCGTGATCCCAGGTGGGGCAGAGGCCACGAGACCTACGGCGAGGATCCCTATCTGACAGGGGAGCTGGGCAAGGCTTTCGTGGAGGGCCTTCAGGGGGACGGCGAGGTGATGCAGGCGGCGGCATGCGCCAAGCATTTCGCAGTTCATTCCGGGCCGGAGGCGGTTCGCCATAAGTTCGATGCAAAGGCATCCCAAAAGGATATGCGGGAGACTTATCTCCCGGCCTTTGAGAAACTGGTAAAGGAAGCGGGCGTGGAGGCCGTTATGGGTGCTTATAACCGCACCAACGGAGAACCCTGCTGCGGCAGCAAGACCCTGATGCAGGACATTCTGCGGGGCGAGTGGGGTTTTGAGGGGCACTATGTGTCTGACTGTTGGGCAATCCGTGATTTCCATGAGCATCATATGGTGACGGACACGGCGGAGGAGTCTGCGGCCATGGCTCTGAAAGCCGGGTGTGACGTGAACTGCGGCAACACCTATCTGCATATGATGAAGGCTTATCAGGACGGTCTGGTGACGGAGGAGGAGATTACGCTGGCGGCGGAGAGACTGTTCACCACCCGGTTTTTGCTGGGACTGTTTGACGAGACGGAATATGACAAGATCGGATATGATAAAATAGAGTGCAAAGAGCATCTGGCGCTGGCTGACAGGGCCACGGCGGAGGGCGTTGTACTGCTGAAGAACAACGGCATATTGCCGCTGAAAAAGGAGCAGCTGAAGGCCATCGGCGTGGTGGGGCCCAACGCCAACAGCCGTGCGGCGCTGGTGGGTAATTACCACGGAACCTCCTCCCGGTATATCACGGTTCTGGAGGGTATTCAGGACGCAGTGGGCGACGATGTGAGGGTGTATTACTCCGAGGGCTGTCACCTGTTCAAGGACAAGACGGAGAGCCTGGGCCGCAGACATGACCGTGTCACCGAGGCTGTCAGCGTGGCGGAGAACAGCGACGTAGTGATTTTATGCGTGGGCCTGGATGAGACGCTGGAGGGCGAGGAGGGCGATACCGGCAACAGCTATGCCTCCGGCGACAAGGTGGATCTGCTGCTGCCCCAGCCCCAGAGGGATCTGGTGGAGGCGGTGCTGAAGGTGGGTAAGCCCACTATTGTGTTGAATATGACCGGAAGCGCCATGGATTTGCGCATGGAGCAGGAGAAGGCAGACGCTGTGATGCAGCTGTGGTATCCCGGCGCGAGAGGCGGCAAGGTAGTGTCGCAGCTGCTGTTTGGCGAGTTGTCTCCCTCCGGAAAACTGCCGATAACTTTCTATAACAATACCGAGGATCTGCCCGCTTTTGAGGATTATTCCATGAAGGGCAGAACCTATCGCTACATAGAGTCCGAGCCGCTGTATCCTTTCGGCTACGGATTGACCTATGGGGATGTGACGGTATCCGCTGTGAGCTGCTCCGGCAGTCCGGCGACAAGCGGCGGCGAGATCACTTTGGACAGCTCCGATGCCTTTAAGCTGCATGTGAAACTGACCAATAAGGGAGAGACAGCCACCGGAGAGGTGGTACAGGTCTATATCAGGGCGGAAGACGCACCTGACGCCACTCCCGCGGCAAAGCTATGCGGATTCGCCAGAGCACAGGTGGAGGCGGGCGGCGAGGCGTCCGTAACCATACCTGTCGGCGCAGACGCCTTCACTGTGGTGAATGAGGCCGGTGAGAGACTGGTGGAGGGCAGAACCTTTACCGTCAGCGTGGGCTTAGGCCAGCCGGATGCTCGTACCCGGGCCTTGACGGGCAAGGAGTGCATTACCTTTACTGTGAAACTGGCATAGGGCGCATATATAACAGGGCTGCCGTCTGAGCAATCAGGCGGCAGCCTTTTCAGGCGCTTGCGGGCAAAGTCCTGCAGAGACAAAGTCCCGCAAGGGCAGAGAGGAAAGAGATGGACTGTAACGCGATCTTATTCAACGACAATTGGAGTTTTCTGAAGACGGAGCCGGGGACGGAAATGCCGGATATACGGGGACGGGAGGAGCAGTTTGCGCCGGTGGACCTGCCTCACGACTGGCTGATCTACAATACGCGCAATTTGTATGAAAACAGTACGGGCTGGTATCGAAAGCGCATTTCCGTGTGCTGTGAGGAAAATACGGACCTTCGGGGAGGCGGGCAGCGCGTCATACTGCGCTTTGACGGCGTATATATGGACAGTACGCTCTATGTCAACGGGCAGAAGGCGGGAGATTGGAAATATGGTTATTCGGCCTTTGAACACGATGTCACTGAATACCTGCAGCCGGGAGAAAATGAGCTGCTGATGCAGGTGCGCCACTTAAGTCCCAACAGCCGGTGGTACTCCGGCGCAGGGATTTACCGCAATGTGTGGCTGAAGGTGTGTCCAGCGGTATATCTGCCCCTGGACGGCACTTATGTACATACCGAGTGGCAGCAGGAGGAGGGCTACCGGCTGGAGATCGAGACCGAATGCGCGGGAGCTGTCAGCGAGAGTACCCGGTGCCGCTACAGCCTGTGGCGACAAGGGGAGCTTGTGCGTGATCTGGGGTGGGGGGAACTCTCTGCTCGTGGGGATGGACAGACCTGTTTTGGCCTGAAGGCATTGCTGACAGGGCTGGAGGAGTGGGATTTGGAGAACCCCATATGTTATCGGCTGCGGGTGGAGCTGTATGAGGCGGAGCCGGGGAGGTCTGATTTTGCCCCGATGGACTTTCAGGAGATTACCATAGGGCTGCGCCGCATGGAGTTTACCACAGATAAGGGCTTTTTCCTGAACGGCAGATATGTGAAGGTACACGGGGTCTGTGAGCATCATGACCTGGGCTGTCTGGGGGCGGCTTTCCACCGGGAGGCCATGCGCCGGAAGTTCAGGATTTTGAAGGAGATGGGGGTCAATGCTCTGCGCACCAGTCACAACATGCCGGCCGAGGAGGTGATGGAGCTGGCGGACGAGATGGGCCTATTGGTGCTGTCCGAGGCCTTTGACATGTGGGAGCGGTGCAAGACGCCCTACGACTACGGCCGGTTTTTCAAGGAGTGGGCGGAGCGGGACGTGCGTTCCTGGATACGCAGGGACCGCAATCATCCCAGCCTCTTTCTGTGGTCCATCGGCAATGAGATATACGATACCCATGCGGACACCCACGGACAGGAGATTACTCACAGGCTGGTGAACTATGTTCGCAGCCATGATCCCAAGGGCAACGCGCTTATCACCATAGGCTCCAACTACATGCCCTGGGAGGGCGCCCAGAACTGTGCGGACATCGTGAAGGTGGCAGGGTACAATTACGGGGAAAAATATTATGCGGAGCATCACAGGGAGCATCCCGACTGGATCATCTACGGCAGCGAGACGGCCTCCGTGGTGCAGAGCCGGGGAGTGTACCGTTTTCCCCTGCGGCAGTCCGTGTTGGCGGACGAGGATGAGCAGTGTTCGGCCCTGGGCAACTCCAGCACCAGCTGGGGGGCGCGCAGCGTGGAGGCATGTATCGCCGATGACCGGGATGCGGATTTTACCTTCGGACAGTTTTTGTGGACGGGATTTGACTATATCGGAGAGCCTACGCCCTATCACACCAAGAATTCCTATTTTGGATATATCGACACGGCGGGTTTTCCCAAGGACGCATACTATTTGTTTCAGGCGCAGTGGCGCTCGGCGGCGGAGCATCCCATGGTGCACCTCTATCCCTATTGGGACTGGAATCCGGGGCAGCTCATAGATGTGCGGGCCTGCACCAATGCAGACAGTGTGGAACTCTTTGTGAATGGCCGTTCTCAGGGCAGACAGTATATCGATCATGTCCGGGGCAGACAGCTCCAGGGGGACTGGCAGGTGCCCTACGAACCGGGGGAGATCACTGCCGTGGCCTACGACGGGGAGGGCAGAGAGATTGCCAGAGAGTCCAGACATTCTTTCGGGGAGGCCGGGCGTCTGGTGTTGGAGGCGGACAGGCCGCAGCTCTCCGGGGACGGGGAGGATCTGTGCTTTGTCACGATCAGCGCCGTGGACGAGGACGGATATCCGGTGGAAAATGCCATGAACTATGTGGAGCTGACTCTTGAGGGAGAGGGTCGGCTGCTGGGCATGGACAACGGGGACAGCACAGACTACGACCCCTATAAGGGATGTGTGAGAAAACTTTTCAACGGAAAACTGCTGGCGGTGGTGGCGTCTCGGCCGGTTCTGACAGACGGCAGCGTCAGGATCACGGCAAAAGGCCGGGGCCTGGAGCCTGCCAGCCTTAAGCTCCCGGTGGCCCCTGCCGCGCAGCGGCCCGGCAGCTGTGCGGCCGAGGATGTGAGCCGGAGCGCGGCGAGCGGCGGGAAACTGCCGGATACGATCCCTGTCCGCAAGGTGGAACTGCTGACGCCGGAGGGGAGCGTCATGGATGCGGATCGGCGCAGTCTTGTCATAGAGGCCCGGATATGTCCGGCGGATGCCATGGATCGGGATTTGGAGTGGAAGGCGGTCAATCAGAACGGTATTCCGGTGAGCTTTGCAAAAGTGGAAGCGCTGGATGAATGTCATGCCAGAGTCACAGCCATGGGGGACGGGGCTTTCTACGTGCGCTGTCAATCGGGACGAAATCCGGTCCGAATCATCTCTCAGCTGGAGTTTACAGCGCAGGGATTGGGCCAGGCGTTTTTAAATCCCTATACCTTTATCTCGGCAGGACTGTTCAGCGAGACCATAGGAGAGGTCACCAATGGCAATGAGAAGGGGATCGCCACTTCCAGAGACGGCGTCAGCGGCGTGATTTATCGGGATTTGGACTTTGGGGAGTACGGCTCCGATGAGATTACGGTGCCGGTCTTCGCCCTCAGCAGCGATCTCCATGAGATTGAGATCTGGCAGGGCGAGCCGGGGGCTGAGGGCAGCAGGCTGCTGTTGAATGCGCCCTATCAGAAACCCTCCCAGTGGAATGTGTATCAGGAGGAGACCTGGAAACTGCCCTGCAGGCTCAAGGGCCTGAACACCATCGCCTTCCGGCTGCTGGGCCGCAAGGTACATATCAAGGGCTTTACCTTTACCTACTGCGAGAAGGCATACGGCAAACTCTGGGGAGCGGAGTGCAGCAGGGTGTACGGGGACAGTTTCACAGTGGAGGATCGGGCGATCACAGGCATCGGCAACAATGTGACCGTTGTATATGAGAATATGGACTTCGGTCAGGATGGCGCGGACCGGGTGACGCTGTGGGGACGCTCGCCCCTGCCGCACAACACCATTCACATACATTTTACCGGTGACGACGGTGAGATGACGTCCAGAGTGTTGGAGGTGCCGGGAAGAGAGGACTACGTTTCCCAGACTTTCCCTCTGGAGCCGCTTAAGGGGCGGGGGATACTGGAACTGATCTTTCTGCCGGGCAGTAATTACGATCTGGAGGCGCTGCAGTTTGGACATTGCGAAAAACTGGGACTTTAGTACTAAAATTGAATAAAAATTGATGATTAAAAATAGGTATTTCTGCTATATTCATATGCTTTTAAATCTGTTATACTGTATAAAAGCACTATTTTGCACAGCAGGCCGACAGTTGACGACAGAAGGGAGCATGCATGGGCGAAAAGTATTCTGACGGTAAAGCATATAAGGTGATTGCGTTCATTTTTGCCAATTTCTTTAAGGATGAAGAGCAGAGGATCATGAGACGGGTGATAGAGGAAAGCCCCCGGCATAGCTGCAAAGTGATTTTTTTCTCCACATTGGCAGATTTCTATTTCAATGACATAAACGATAAGGGTGAGCAGAAAATATTTCCGGCGGTGAGCGTGGAACGCTTTGACGCCATTGTGCTGATGTCGGAGTCCTTTAAGATTGACGAGGAACAGCTTGTCATGGTGGGACGCGCTCAGGCGGCGGGAGTGCCGGTGATTACGGTGGACAAGAGTTTTGAGGGCTGTATCAATCTGGTGATGGACTATGGAAACTGTTTTCAGAAGATTGTGGAACATATGATAAAGTTCCACGGTTATCGCCGGGTATATTTTATGAGCGGCATGCCTGACAACAGTTTTTCCCAGGAGAGGGAGCAGGTGTATCTGGACGCCATGCAGTCGGTGGGTGTTCCCCGGGAGCAGTGCAGGATCTACTTTGGATATTTCTGGGAGGAGCCTTGCCGGAAAGCCATGGAGCAGATGTTTCAGGAGATAGAGGCGGGGCTGGAGCTGCCGGAGGCGATTATCTGTGCCAACGATTCCATGGCCCTGGAGGTCTGTACATTTCTCAAGGAGCGGGGCTACAGGATACCGAGGGATATTGCGGTCAGCGGTTTTGACGGTCTGGAGCTGGAGCGCTATTATCGCCCCCGACTGACTACGGGCGTATACAATGTCAATCTGTTGATCGAAACGATCTTTCGGATTGTGGACGAGGGGTGCCCTGAGACCTATCTGCATCAGCGGATTCCCATTTACAATGAGATGCGGCTGGGGCAGTCCTGTGGGTGCAGCGGCGTGGAGACCCAGAGCGTCTCTTCGGAGATGGTGGTCCTGAAACAGGAATTGCGTCGGCTGCTGAAATACCAGGGTGATCTGAACCAGATGGTCGTGAATATCGGCATGGTGAAAACGCTGGAGGAGGCTATGCAGGAGGTGCCGGTGGTCATGGGCGATCTCTGCTATCGGGACTTCTGGTTCTGCGCCAACGAGGGCTTTCTGGAGCGGGAGGTCATTGATTTCAGCAATCAGCGGCAGGAGGACAATGCAGCGGAGGATTACACACAGGTGCTGAAGGTGCTGCATTACCACAGTCTGGATGAGGCGAGCGTGGAGTTCGGCCGGGCGGAGATAGAGTGCTGGGAGGACATGGAATTCGGAGAGGTGATCCCGGGGCTGCACGCACAGTTGGAAAACAACGATTTCCTGTTGATTACCACAGTTCATCTGCAGGGTAAGAGCATAGGCTACACGGCGATCACACTGGATACGGAGAGTTTCTGGTTTGTGGGCTACTCTGCGTTTCTGGCCAGCTTTCGCCACCTGATGGAGCTGCAGCGCTCCCAGAAACAGCTGATGAAGATGTACATGGAGGACCTGCTCACGGGACTGTACAACCGAAATGGTTTCTATCTCAAGATAAACCAGCTTCTGGAGGAGGCAGGGGATCTCAATCTGTCTATCATCTCTCTGGATATGGACGGCTTGAAACAGATCAACGACACCTACGGACATGCGGAGGGGGACGAGGCCCTGCACAGTCTGGGCGGCATTATTCAGAACAGTCTGCGCCACGAGTTTGCGGCCAGGATCGGGGGCGACGAGTTCCTGATAGCCTTTATCGGAAGAGATACCGATGTCCGCATTCAGGAGATAGTGAAATGCATCAATCAGGGCATTTGCGAATACAATGAAGTATCTGAAAAAGCATATGAGATTCAAGCCAGCATTGGTTCCTATACGGACTGTGCCAGCAGTCACACCCTGGACTATTTCCTGAAAAAGGCCGATGACCTGATGTATGCCCAGAAAAGTTTGCACAAGAAACAGCGGCAAAAGTAGAACGGGCATGAAAAAAGGCGATGTAAGGGAGCCGACATTTTTAAGTTGGCTCTTTTATTATATGACAAAATAGGCTATACTATATAATATTAACGCTTGTATAAGAAGGGAAAGAGATCATGATACATACGCTGATACCGGAGGGTTATGCCTCCTTTGCCGCTTTTGCCGGGATTCTGTTTGCGTTCCTGGCCACGATCATCGCCATATCCAGACTGAGCGGATACCTTCCCAAGGATGCGGGGCGGGATTTTGCCCACGACGGTAAGCTCTCGGCAGGAAAACCCAGGGGAGCGGGTATAATCTTTGTGTTGACATTTGTGGTGGCGGCGGTGCTCTTTATCCCCTTTTCCACAGAGAACGCCATATATCTGGTGCTGATTATTATCTGTATGATGACCGGTTTTCTGGACGACGCCTCGAAAAGTCCCTGGGGAGAGTACAAGAAAGGGTTCCTGGATCTCTGCGTGGCGGCTCTGGTAGCGATCACCTTTCTGCACTACAACACCAGCGTGGTGGAGCTGGCCATGTTCGGCGTGAAATTCACCATGCCGCCGGTGGTGTTCGCCCTGCTGACGGTGGTGCTGGTCTGGACCTCGGTGAACGTGACCAACTGCTCCGACGGCGTGGACGGTTTATCCGGCACTCTGACGATCATCACGATCGTGACGATTTACCTGATCGACCAGATCAAGAGTCTGGCGGGGGATTTCTCCTTTATGATTCTGCTGTTTGCGGTCTGTATTCTGGGGTATCTGTGGTACAACGCGACCCCCAGCAGACTGATGATGGGGGATGCGGGGTCCAGAGCCATGGGACTGTTCATCAGCATTTCCATTTTGAAAACAGGCTGTCCTTTTCTGTACATTCCGGTGGCGCTGGTGCTGATCCTGGATGGCGGTCTGGGGTTGCTCAAGGTTTCGCTGATACGTTTTTTGAAGATTCACATTTTGAACAATGTGCGCACCCCCCTGCATGACCATGTGCGAAAGGTCTGGGGATGGTCCAACACGCAGACAGTGTTCCGCTTTGCCATTATTCAGATCATTCTGGCGGCGGCGGTGGTATATGCGGTAAAATAGGCTGTAAATAAAAAAGCATTGGCAGGGCGGATGCGGAACTCTAAATAAGAAAAGGGGTAAGTATGTACGACAAACTGACACAGAGCGATATACGGAAGATGGAGGAGGAGATTGAGCACCGGAAACTGGTGGTGCGGCCCAAGGCGCTGGAGGATGTGAAGGAGGCCAGAGCGCACGGGGATCTCAGCGAGAATTTTGAGTATTACGCGGCTAAAAAGGCCAAGAATCAGAACGAGAGCCGCATTCGGTATCTGGAGCGAATGATTCGCACAGCCCAGGTGATCTCCGATACGTCTGCGGAGGACGAGGTGGGAATGAACAATACTGTCACGGTGGAGATGCTGGACGACGGCAGCGTGGAGCGGTATCGGATCGTCACCACTGTCCGGGGCAATTCTCTGGAGGGGCTTATCAGCAACGAATCTCCGCTGGGCAAGGCGCTGCTGGGGCACAAGGTGGGAGATGTGGTGCATGTGCAGGTGAACGACGCCGTGGGCTATGAGGTGAGGATCAGGGAGATTGAGAATACAGAGGATGACGATAGCGTAAAGCTGAGGAGTTTTTGATATATGAAGAAATATATTTTGTTTGATCTGGACGGCACACTGACGGACCCCAAGGTGGGAATTACTACCTGTGTGCAGTACGCGCTACATAGCTTTGGCATAGAGGAGCCGGATCTGGACAAGCTGGAGCCTTTTATCGGTCCGCCGCTGAAGGACAGCTTTATGGAGTTCTACGGCATGGACGAGAGACAGGCTGGGGAGGCTGTGGAGAAGTACCGGGAGCGGTTCAGCGATAAGGGACTTTTTGAGAACGAGATATATCCGGGGATAGCCCGGATGCTGCAGATTCTGAGCGGTAAGGGTTTTAGGCTGGCGGTGGCCTCCAGCAAGCCCACCGTGTTCGTGGAAAAAATACTGGAGCATTTTGGCATACGTCAGTATTTCAAGGCAGTGGTGGGGAGCGAGCTGGACGGCAGCCGCAGCAGCAAGGATCAGGTGGTGATGGAGGCGCTGCGCCAGTTATTCGGGGACAAGCCCATCCTCTGCAATGAGGTGTACATGATCGGAGACCGCAGATTCGACGTGGAGGGCGCCCGAGCCATGAGAGTGGAGAGCGTGGGCGTCACCTACGGCTACGGTGGCATGGAGGAACTGCGGGAGGCCCATGCGGACTATATAGTGGAGAGCGTGGAGGAATTGCAGGAATTTTTACTGCGGGAGCTGTGCGAGGTGCCGCCCAAGGGATTTATGGGCGTCATCGGCCCCATGCTGTTTCCTTTTCTGTTGTTTATGATGATTCGGCAGGTAGTGGCTAACGGGGCGATGTGGCTGGCGGTGGCGGTGGAACCCCATGTGCCGCCGGGGCTGTGGCAATGGTTCTATTACCGGGATACGGAAACCGAGGCGCTGGGTTACACAGGCAATCTGGGCTCGATTATGCATGCGCTGTCCTATGCCGTGGCGGGAATCGCCCTGCTCTATACGGCGCTGCCTGTGATAAGGGAGGCCAAAAAACGCATGGCGTTGAGCCACCTGCGAAGAGAACATTCCAGAAACTATATCATAGCGCTGTTGACAACCGTAGGAGCTGTGCTGGGACTGAATCTGCTGTTCGATCTGACGGGCATTACCAACAGCTCCGCCACCTATCGAGCTGTGGCGCAGAGCCAGCTGTCCGCCTCTCTGGCCGTGGGACTGATTTGCTACGGCGTCGTCACTCCCCTGGCGGAGGAATTGATATTTCGGGGCATTGTGTACAACGAGCTGAAGAGAAGCTACAGACTGCCCTTGGCCATGGTGGTGTCAGCTCTGCTGTTCGGCCTGTACCATATGAATCTGGTCCAGGGAGGATACGGATTTATCATGGGGCTGCTGATGGTGTATCTGTATGAGTATTTCGGGAGTTTTCTGTGGCCGGTGCTGGTACATATGCTGGCCAACAGTCTGGCCTATGTGTTGGGATATACCAGTGTGGCGGATTCCTTTATCCACAGCTGGCCGACGACAATTGTATGCCTGGCCGTGACAATTATCGGCATAAAGATGCTGGATTCTGACAAAAGAAAGCTTAAAGGCACTGTTGCCGAATAGACAGACAATTCATTAAAAAGTTTTTATTTACAGACCGGAAAAATAGATGTATAGTATACATTAAATAAGTCGCAATGGGGTGCATAAAGGCCTCATTGCGACTTATTTTTATGCGGAGAGAAAAATTTACTGACTGACGTTAGTGAGTATAAGCAAAAAGGAGAATGGATATGTTTGATGTGAAAAAGGAAGTTCCCGAGGCCCCATTATATCGGGAGGAGTTTGAACATGACAACTGTGGAATAGGCGCCTGTGTGAACATAAAGGGGGAGAAGAGCCATGCCACTGTGGAAAACGCCTTAAAAATTGTGGAGAATCTGGAGCACAGGGCGGGCAAGGACGCCGAGGGCAAGACCGGGGACGGCGTTGGAATCCTGACCCAGGTGCCCCACGGCTTTTTCCGGAGGGTGACGGAGGCCCTGGACATACAGATCGGCGGGGAGAGGGAGTACGGCGTAGGCATGTTTTTCTTTCCCCAGGAGGAACTGCGTCGCAACCAGGCCAGAAAAATGTTTGAGATAATTGTGGAGAAGGAGGGGCTGAAATTCCTGGGATGGAGGGAGGTTCCCACTTTTCCCAATGTGCTGGGCCACAAGGCTGTGGAATGTATGCCCTGTATCATGCAGGCGTTTGTGGGAAAACCCGCGGATGTGGAGAAAGGGCTGGCCTTCGACCGCAGGCTCTATATCGCCCGCCGGGTGTTCGAGCAGTCTACCGACGATACCTATGTGGTGTCCCTGTCCAGCCGGACCATCGTGTACAAGGGGATGTTCCTGGTGGGGCAGCTGCGGACCTTTTTTGCGGATCTGCAGAGCCCGGACTATGAATCAGCTATCGCCATTGTGCACTCCCGTTTTTCTACCAACACCAACCCCAGCTGGGAGAGGGCGCACCCCAATCGCTTTATCGTGCATAATGGGGAAATCAATACCATACGGGGCAATGCGGATAAAATGCTGGCAAGGGAGGAAAATATGTCCTCTGAGCATCTGACGGGGCAGCTGCACAAGGTGCTGCCCGCCATCAACAAGACGGGTTCCGACTCCGCCATGCTGGACAATACGCTGGAATTTTTGGTGATGAGCGGCGTGGAACTGCCGCTGGCGGTGATGATTGCCATTCCCGAGCCATGGGCAAACGACAAGGCCATGTCCCAGAGCAAGCGGGATTTTTATCAGTATTATGCCACGATGATGGAGCCGTGGGACGGCCCGGCCTCCATTCTCTTTT
>CAYLIM010000011.1:0-53249 GCA_964383805.1 uncultured Acetatifactor sp. | reverse complement strand
GTGGGTGGTGTAAGAGTGCCCTTAAAGATTCATGGTGCTGAAACTGAAAGACGGGGAGGCGGAGGTCGCGAGTTCGAATCCCGCCACTCCGATATATTGAAAACTGCCAAGTTCTTGCGTTTGCTGAGAACTTGGCAGTTTTTTTGTTTAAATAATTATATGTAATGCAGACTATCGGTTATAGCGGGTCGAAACGGATAAACGGCTTGAAATTGCCATATAGTTTGCTTATAATAGAGATATAAAAATGGGAGGTGATGACAAATGGATTTGAACTTACAGATAACAGATATGGCAGGATCAAGGCCGGAACATTCAACGGTTATTGTTAATTTTGTGGCGGCGGTAAGAAAACAGTTGATGAATAGTATGTGCTATGTTTTTTCTGATAATATCCAATACAGGTTTAAGACAGACGAGGGAGAAGATAAAACAGTTATTCCTGATGCATCTATTAACTGTCGTATTAAATCCAGACGCGGAAGTTCTTTTATTGAAGCCCCCCGCTTTGTGATGGAGGTCTTATCGGATTCGACAGAGGATTATGACCGTGGAGAAAAAAAGGAGTTGTACAGACAGCAGGAGATTGATGAATATTGGATCGTAGACTGGCGAAAGAAACAGGTTGAAATATACAATCTTGACTACGACAAGGACGGTGCCCCGCAATATTATTTATGGGAGACGATTACAGAACAAAACAAGGAAGAATTGAAAATTGTTCATTTTCCAAATCTTAAAATTACGTTTGATGATTTGTTTGCTGAGGTGGATATAGATTATTAGGAAGACCAGCTATGTAATCTTTTTTGGAAAAATACGCATATTTTTATGGTCTTGTCCATATACTGAACTAAGGATGGAATATATTTCCAGAATTCCAACTTTTTCCCTGAGCGCAGTACTTTATAATAAGTGGCTGGGCAGGGTAAAAATACATGCGCATGGCGCGGAAAAGAGGTAAATATGGCTCGAGGACCGAGAAAGACACTGGAGGAAAAGATTACGGCCAAGGAGGAACTGATCGAGTCCCTGATGACCCGGATTGAGTCGGAAAAGCAGGAACTGGCGGAGATGTATAGGGAGAAACGCTATAATCAACTGGAAAACATTGACAATATGCTGGAGGAGTGGGCGCTGAGTCCCGAGGAGGCCGAAGAGGCACTGCGCAGATATGTGGACCAGAGAGAAGAGGCGGTGTAGACACAGACTGGGGAAAAGCGGATAAGGGTATGAGAAGAGAGCGGGGAGACCTGCTCTTTTTTTGTGGGGAGGGGAATAATATGTGAGTTTACGAATCGTGATATGGAAATAATTGACAAAAAGGGCAGCGCAGTATAGAATGAGAGTAGAGGATGAAAATGTTGAGATGAGTCAAAATCAGAGGATTTGCGAAATGGAGTACGGAATACAGAGGAGTGCTAGAATCCTCTTAGGACTGCAAAGCAAGATATAAAAGTACGAGTGTGGACATGGTATACATAAAATGGGACAAGACAAAAATAATTTACTTTGCCCGGTGGCAAAGCGCTGCGGGGGCTGCCAATGGATTGGCATGGATTACGGGGAACAACTGCGCGAAAAAGAAAAGCAAGTGAGAAAGATTCTGGCTCCATACTGCAATCTGGAAGGGATTGTGGGCATGGAACAGCCGCTATTCTATCGAAATAAAGTACATGCAGTGTTTGGGGAGGACCAGAAACACCGCGCCATCTCTGGGATCTACGAGGAGAGGACCCATCGGATCGTGCCAGTGGACAGCTGCTTAATAGAGAACCAGAAAGCGGATGCGATCATTGTATCCATTCGGGAGTTGTTGCCCTCCTTTAAGATACGGCCCTACAATGAGGATACGGGATACGGGTTGCTGCGCCATGTGCTGATACGCACGGGGCAGACTTCCGGGCAGATCATGGTGGTACTGGTGCTGGCGTCTCCCATCTTGCCCTCCAAAAACAATTTTGTGAAAGCGCTGCTAAAACGTCACCCGGAGATTGCCACGATCGTAATCAATGTGAATAACCGCAGCACGAGTATGGTGCTGGGAGAAAAGGAGCAGGTGATCTATGGCAAGGGGTATATAGAGGATACTTTGTGCGGTAAGGTTTTTCACATTTCCTCCAAATCTTTTTATCAGGTCAATCCGGTGCAGACGGAGGTGCTGTACGCTAAGGCCATGGAGTATGCCGCTCTGACGGGTAAGGAGACGGTGGTGGACGCCTACTGCGGCACAGGCACTATCGGAATTATTGCCAGCGACAAGGCAAAGCAGGTGATTGGCGTGGAGCTAAATGCAGACGCAGTGCGCGACGCTCGCAACAACGCCAAGATAAATCAGGTGCGGAATATCCAGTTCTATCAGAACGATGCAGGGCGGTTTCTGCTGGAGATGGAGGCTCAGGGAGCAAAGGTGGATGTGGTGCTGATGGACCCGCCCCGCAGCGGCAGCAGCCAGGAATTCCTGGCGGCCGTGGCCCGCATGGCGCCTGAGAAGGTGGTTTACATTTCGTGTAACCCAGAGACTTTGGGCAGGGATTTGAAGTACTTGACGGGGAAAGGGTATAGGGCACAGAAGGCGGTGGCGGTGGATATGTTTCCGTTTACGGGGCATGTGGAGGTGGTTCTTCTGTTGCAGAGATCGGGAGATAAAATGTAGAGCTTAGAAGAAACTTGGAACTGTGAAATGCAAATAAACTAGTAAATAAATTACGATGATGCATAATCGTTGAACCGATTAAGGATTTATTGTTTGAATACTTAGGAAGGAGATAACAATGTTACCACAGGATGTACAGACATTTGTAAAAGAAAGACTGGCCGTTGTCTCAGACAGCGATATTGATGCGACTACCTTAACTGAAGGGCGGTCAGGGGATGATGTGTATAGGATCAAAGTGATTAGCCGAAGAGAAAGGCTTACTGGGAGTTATATTGTGAAGGTTTGCAGTATGGCCAAGAGTGAAGAGGAGAAGGAGTCTTATAAAGCAAATTTATTATATCAAAGTGCTCCAAGTTTTTCTAGTCATCTAGTTAAAGTTGAAGCGGAAAAAACGGTTGGCAGCAGAAATGTCATTATCTATCATCAGGCAAATAACAGTATTATTAATATGGAACCTTTTTCAGAGCTTAATGGGGAGTTGCTTGCAAAATATATGAAACAGGTTTCTTTTGACATATTATCCTTAATGAATGAGGACGAGCAAATAGGAGGAACAGTAGAGGATTTTTTTCGATGCTTGCTTTCTAAGCAGCTAAGGATAGATGGGCGTTTTAAAGCTAGGATTGAAACACTGATTGAGAATCCGGAAACGGCGTGTCTGGCTTTGAATGGAGCAATTTATCCTAATCCGTTGTATTTTATAAATAATATTTCGAAGTGGGGAGCATGCTTGTCAGATCAAATCTTTTTAAAGGGAATGGTTCATGGTGATTTGCATGGATACAATTTGATTGCATCGGAAGATACATATTCGCTAATTGACTACGATAGTGTTATGGAGGATGCCTATCTGTTTTTTGACCATGCATATTTCGAGTTCAGTATTTTTTATGACAATTCTAAAAATAATGATTTAAAAAAGTGGAATTCTATGTTGGACAACTTAGTAAAACCTTCTTTTTTAAAAAGCGTTGAACCTTGCGAATATTATAAAGAGTATATGGCAAGAAACGCTGTATGTGAAGGCATTAGAAACTGGATGAATGAAAAAAAACTGGAAAAAATGAAAGATGATATAGAACTTCAGTTTTTAATGGCTAGAATTGTAGCGGGGATTAACTTTCTTTGTAAAAGGAGCTGTGCAGATACAGGAAAACAAATTAAAGTTTTGTTTTACATTGCTTATTGTTGTAAACAACTGTTGAATAAAATTGGATATCAATTTGATGAGAATGATGTGAGTACTTTATGTGCTTCATCGGAATATGCAAATACGGAAGAATTGTGGGAAGAATTTGTAAAATATACAAATTATGTGCCTATACTTATTACAGATGATAAATACTCAATAGAAGAATATCAGCAGTTAAAAAATCTGTGTGGGATTGATTGGCAGATGGTGATCGATATTGGTTTAGAGCAAGTCGAGTTACGTGTATATAAATCCTTTCTTGATAACTATAAATCAAAGTCTGTAAAAAAAATTAATGTTATGGCGGGGGAGAAGGCGGAGGTATTCAGTCATACGCTTAATGTGCTTACAATAAGAAAAGCAGTAGAAAGTAGTTATTCAAAATTATGGCGAACGTATGGAAAAGCAGTAATTGATGCCTTAAAAAAATTATTTTCTGCAAATCCACAAGTCCCGGTGGTGCTTGTTTTTGACTGCAGCAAAGATTCTTTAATATTTAGAAATCAGCTCATAAATAGCTTGTGTGATCTAAAATTGCCAGGAGCTACCCGTATTGTATCGTTGCGAGCGGAATTTTCGAAAGAAATGAAGGATGAAATTAAAGAACTGGAAGATTTACGTAGATGGCATTTTATTGAATGCGCAGGGATAAATTTGACACATGTGGCCCAGACTTGTGGAGTATATCTGAATAAAGCTGACAGCGGAGAGTATTCTGCAAATCTACCAGCAATAAATGGGATTTGTACATTTAGCGAGAAAGATTTGAACTACTTTGAGTCCTGTCTTGAGCTAGTATATTCAGGGTGTGAACGTATTAACAAAAATGAATTAATATATACAGGTTTAGATATGTCCGGAATGGGAGATGGTCTTGGAGAAACATTTTATAAAGGAAATGAGGCAACTTGGAATGACATTGCAAATCATAGGGATTTGGACTTAATTGAGGCAAAGAGATATAAAGAGAGTTGTGAAAAGTTGGAAAATTTGCTGGAAGATAAGTCACCGCGTGTAAAAACTATAGTATTGTTACATGGAGCAGGTGCAGGAGGTACAACACTGTCGAAACGCATATTGTGGGATTTTAGAGAGCAGGTTCCGTGTGTTCGTTTGAAAAAGTATTCTCCGCAGGTTGCCAGCATGCTACTGGAAATTTATCAAAGAACAGGGAAATGTATTTTCTTAGCGGTAGAATCAGGATCAACAGTCATATCAGAGGATGAATTATACAAACTGAAACAAGAGGTGGATGCTGAGAATGGCAGATTAGTAATCTTGTTGATTAAACGTTTAGACAGCAATAGTCACGATGAACGACGAGAGGAAAGGCGGGTGATTTTCGAAACATTAGGTGATACAATGCCTATCTCTATTGCTAGGAACTTCAGGGATATTTTTTCTATGTATGCCATGAAGAAAGAAAATGGGGGAGAAAGGAAAAGACTCATTGAAACAATAACGGGGAATGATGGCTATAAAGAACAAAGATCTCCGTTTTTCTATGGATTTTATACGTTTCAAGAAGAATATCAGATGATTGGTAATCTGCGGCGTACAGTTTCCGATTGCAATTCCAATGAAAGAATACTGCTAAATAACTTGGCATTGGTTACTTATTTTTCACAAAACGTATGTGTTACCTTTTCGGAGTTACGGTGGTTTTTAAGTCAGCAGAGTATTGAGAATATAGATAATGTTTATGCTTTACTTGAAAAGATACCGTCAGCGTTGTTGAAACTAACCACTATTCGAGACAAAGGATTAAGATTGTGCCATAAGGTAATTGCTGAAAAAATATTACTTTTACTATATTTTCCGGAAGAAATAAATAGTAAGTTCGAGGACGTGGTTTTTAAGGCAACAAAAAAATTTATTGAGTCTTTGGGAGAAATGTATGATAATGATAGTGAGTATGTCAATAATATACTTAAAGAGCTTATAATTGATAGAGCATATATTGATTCCGAACAAAGGAAAACAAAATTTTCCGCATTAGTAGAATATATACCACATTGGACAGATAAGAAGGCACTTTTTGAATTATTGATTGAAAAGTTCCCGAACAATCCACATTATTATAACCATTTAGCCAGGCTGCTAGCAACAGGGGACAAAAATAATGGAATATCACCAAAATATGAAGAGGCAGAGAAAAAGGCAGAAATGGCGATTGAAATAGCTACTACCGCTAAATCAACGCATGAAACAACACTTGGGTGTATTTATGGGCAGTGGATTCTAAATGACATTGATGTTGAATGGAAAAATAAGAAGAGAGGGCGTTTATCATCAAAATATTCTGAACTTATCAATAATATTAATGTGCATTATGAATTAGCTAAAACACAGTTTAGTAAAGCACGTGAGGATATAGATGTTTGTGACAGCTTTAGTTATTTTCCTCAGATAAATATGGAATGTGAAATAATTAAACATTTAATTATCTTTGATTCAGATCGCAATCTTAATAGATTGCTTGAGGAAGAGCCTATATTTAGTGAATGGTACGATGAACACTTTAGCGTTGCTATGGAATTGTACCTTAGGATGAAAGAACAGCTTGGGGACGAGGAAAGGTTATTAGGCGACGCAAAAAACAAACTTAATGAAATTGCAAGAGACTCCGATCAAGAAATTAATAAACGTTTTACTGCACTATTAGATTCTGATGCGCCCATTGACAGGAGACGTAGGCGTTCGTTGGTATATACAGTCTTTTCTATTAATGGATGTAATTGGAATAAAATAAAAAGGGATATGTTGCATTTGGCAGAGCGTTGTTTTCGAAAAAATTTTTTGGGACGTGACATAGAACATGGTAGTTCTGATGTTGAAACATGGTTTGAAATGTATCGAAGAACAGAGTATTTCCAGGCATCATATGCTCAGTCGCTAATTGCCGACTATATGGAGGATGGGTATAGAAAAGAATACTTGCTATTTCTCATGACCTTTATTATGCGCAAGAATGGGATTGCATCTGCCTCTGAGGAATCCATTATTCACCGTATTAGCGATGCAAATAGATTTGCCCGTTTGAGCGGACTGAATACTGCGCGGGAACATGATGTGTATGTTGGTAAGAAAGACGATGGGTGTCCAATTGTGCCAATTTCAGTTGTTGCCAGAGATGAGAAGGGGGAGCCAAAGGATCTTGAAGTGTTTACGGGTGTAGTTACGGAAGTGGAACAAACACATGGAAAGATATTGCTGGACAAACTGAATTTGGAGGTGACCTTTGTTCCTAAGCCTTTGTCCATTGGGGAGGATCCGTCAAGAATATTCTCACGGGAAGATATAAACTGCCATGTAAAACTCAATATTATGTTTGCGTATTCAGGACTTCGAGCATGGAAAGTCGTAAAGATTTGATGGCATGTTTATCTTAGTCATGTGCAAAAAGATCATAGTATCTATGGCGAGAATTTTATGTGTATTCAGAGATGTTTAAAAACTGATATCGCATAATAAGAAAAATGCATAATGAAGGAAGGAGGATATGTCAATAAGACTAAAATCCCAATGTAAGGTATGTGGTTAATAGGGTTGCAATTGTATGCATAGCTACATTGAGATTTTGGTCTATTGCCGTTTTTTAAATTTACAGATCGTATATTGCTTGTAAATGATTTATCAATCTTTTTTGACTTTTCCATAAGATGAGAATATGAGTTGAACTTAAGATAATAAATCCCTCATATACCGCCTGATATGTGGCGTTTCTGATGGATTGTTTCCTCAAAACAGTAAAGCCAAAAGCGCAATGCAATGTTTTGTAAAAATACAATCACGAAAGGTATGTCATGCTCAAAACACAAGAACAAAGAGGCAACTACCTCGTATCAACCTACACAATCACCATCACCCCCGACATGAAAAATGCGGCCTTGACCTTCGCAAAAAACATCATCCTGTCGGACAACCAATACTCCCGCTTGTTACCAGCCGAAATTCAAGTCTCTCCCAATGTGATGTTGCAACAGAAAATAGAAATCCAGCGGACATACATGGGAAAGCTGGGCGAGCTTGCTTTTGCTAAATTTCTTGCCGAGAGCGGAAAAACCGTGAATCTGAACGGCATGTTCGACATTTATGAGGGCCAGCAAAATGTAGATTCCTTTGATTTTATAACTCGGAGCGGTCATTTGGTGGATGTCAAGACAGGTTTTCGTTCTATACATACACGTCTGTTGGTCAATGTAGAGCAGTTTAACAATATTCCAAAGGACTATTATGTGGCCGTGAAAATCGATGCAGCAGACATTGATCCAAAACAAAAATTGGTGGATTGGCAGAATGTTACCCAAGCCAAGATTATCGGTTATGCCGAATATAATTACTTGTATGACAAAGCTCCAGTGCAGGATTTCGGAGAAGGTCCTGCCAGGTGGAGATATTACAATGCCCTGCTGGGCATTGACAGACTCCTTAGAGAATTTTGACGAGGAAATATTTAATATTTTTGGGTTTTATATTTACAATATGTGGAATATAAAGTAAATTGACAATGTATACTATTTGTAGTAGGATAAAAGAAAAATGAAGGAAGGCTGTTACATGGCAACTACTACACCAACACAGATCAGAATAGAAGAAAGCACGAAAAAACAAGCAGTGGAGCTTTTGGAGGGATTGGGACTTAGCTTGTCCGATGCAGTAAATATGTTCCTCAAACAAGTTATTTTACAGAATGGAATTCCTTTTGAAGTAAAATATCCTGAATTTAAAACGGAAGTTATCGAGGCCATGGAAGAGGCAAAGCGCATTAGCAGAGATCCAAATACAAAACGGTATAATAGTTTTTCAGAAGCGCTGGAGGATTTAGAGGTATGAAATATGAGTTAATCCTCTCTGGGAAGTTTAAGAAAAGCCTTAAAATAGCTAAGAAACGAGGATTAGACATTGCATTATTAGATTCTGTTGTGGATAAGTTACTTCGAGGAATACCACTCGAGGAAAAATACAGAGATCATCCATTAAAGGGGAACTGGGATGGATTCAGAGAGTGTCACATACAACCTGATTGGCTTTTAATATACCTCATAGAAAATGACATACTGACATTGACACTTGTTGATACAGGAACACATGCAGATTTATACAAAAAATAATTGAATCGGATTTGAAATCAGTTAGATGGCACTAGCGAAAATTTCGTTAGTGCCGTTTATGGATGTTCACAGTTTAGTGATTATAAAAAATCTCCCATGCGCATTCATGCGATAATATCCCCAGAAAGGAGGCAGAGATGGATCAAATAATCATCGGTCAGTTCATTGCGGCAGAGAGAAAGAGAAAAGGCTACACGCAAAAACAATTGGCGGACATCCTGGGCATCAGTGACAAGACGATCTCCAAGTGGGAGCGAGGGAACGGTTTCCCGGAGGTATCCCTGTTATTGCCCCTGTGCAATGAACTCGAAATTACGGTCAACGAGCTTTTGACTGGGGAGAGAGTTTCCGAGGACGATTATCGGAAGAAAGCGGAGGAGAATATGGTGAATTTAGTGAAAGAGGCACAGGAAAGCAGAAAAAAGATTATCTTATCTGCGGCGGTTGCAGGTCTTACGTTGATAGCGGCAGCTCCGTTGTTTGTGCTGCCCGGCCTGATTGAGATCAGTGTGACTGGCAGGATAATTTTGATTGGACTTGGCGTTGTCATATTGATTTTCGGAATCGTAATCGCGTGCGTTCTGGACAGAGACGCGGGAGCGTTTGAGTGCCCCGAATGTAAGGAGCGGTTTGTCCCGGAGATGAACGCCTATATAATGGGACCTCATACAATTACGAGACGCAAACTGACATGTCCGAAATGTGGAGCGAAGAAATATTGTAAGCATGTATTGACGAGATAGAACCTGATCAGATTTCCCGGTGCGTTTTGACAAAAGAGGTACACACATATGGAGCTGTCGCAAAGGTAGCGAACATCTACCGGAGCAGCAGCTCCCTTCTTTTATTATGACGAACTTTAGAAAATCTATTGGGAAATATGTAAAATCATGTTATAATTAATGCAAATTGCTGAGCCTGCAACGGTGGGCAGCAATAAAATTACAATCCAAAGCAGGTGCAAGATGCCAAGTGAAATGTTGTTAAATGCATTGCGCATTACAGGTCGTTATCTGGAAGAAAAATATACAGGCAGTAAACTGAGAGCAGTATGTACCGAAGTCAACAGACTGACAGGCAATACGGAAACTTTTGAAAATATTGCGCTCAAATGTTCCTATGAAGGAGCACAGGAGACCCTGTCCTCTCTGAATGAAAAGGAATCTATCAGAAAAGATAAGGGCGTCTATTACACGCCCTCGGACATAGTGGAGTTCATTCTGACAAACAGTGTGAAACTGGCCTGTGCAAAACAGAAACCGGACAGTCTCTCCGACATGGATCTAAGCGGCATTTCCTATAAAACTTTCTGTTACAGGAAAACCGTGTATGATCCCACCTGCGGCGCGGGAGGATTTCTGCTGGCGGCGCTGGAGATGAAACTGGACTTGCTCGACCGATATCATGTGCGGGCCACCCGGGCCAGGATACAGCAGGTCGTGTCGACCATCAGGGGCAACGATCTGAACGAGGATTCCATCGCCATAACCAAGCTCCGTCTGTTCCTCTGCGTGCTGCACCGCTATGGCGTGACCGGGGTACGGGGACTGGCCCCTATAATGAACGCCTGTTTCACCTCCTATGACTATGTGACCGAAAAGCCGGATATAAACTGCAGATATGATATTATCATAGGGAATCCTCCCTATGTGGAGGATGGGATAAGCGGCTCCGCACCGGAAAAGAAGTATGGAAATATCTATGCCAATGTGCTGGAACATGCGGCGCTGCAGCTAAACCCGGGCGGGGCTCTGGGATTCGTTATCCCGCTGTCCTATGTCTCAACGCCGAGAATGGGGAAGATACGAGAGGTGCTTTACCGCCATATCCCGGAGCAGTACATACTGAGTTTCTCTGACAGGCCGGATTGTCTGTTTGCCTCCGTGCACCAGAAACTCTGCGTATTGTTTGGCAGAAATCCCAGCAAGAAAAATGGCACAAAAAGGACCATCTATACCGGAAACTACCGGTACTGGTATCGCGAGGAGCGCCGGGAGCTGTTTCGCACCATTGAGGTGGTGAAAAACTCCTTTGTGGCAGACTCTCATATTCCCAAGCTGGGAAACGGGCTGGACGTAAGCATCTACAAAAAGCTGACGGCCAAGCGTACACCGCTGTCCAAGCTGTTGCAGGGAGGCGAAAGTTCCGTCTATCTGAACATGCGGGCCGCATTTTGGATCAAGGCTTTTTTGAATGAGCATGCGGGAGCCGAGTACAGGGCGTTTGGATGTAAGAATCAATCCCAAGCGAATTTCGTCCTGTGTCTGCTGAATTCCTCCCTGTTCTGGTGGTACTGGATATGCGTGTCCGACTGCTGGCATATCACCCGGAAGGAACTGGAGGGTTTCAAGATTCCCCGTCCGAGCAGCTATGAGGAGACGGATCAGCTGGCGGCAGCCCTGGAAAATCGTCTGGAGGAGACCAAGGTTTTCGTGGGAACCAGGCAGACTGAGTATGAGTACAAGCACAGGTCCTGCGTGGCGGAGATCCACCGGATTGACGACTATGTGAACGCCCTGTACGGACTGACGGAGGAAGAGAGCTTATATATAAAGAATTTTGCGTACCGCTACAGGGTAAGCGGGGGAGTGGAAGATGAGTGTAATTGATTTGTTCTCCGGGTGTGGAGGGCTGTCTCTGGGCTTTAGGCAGGCGAATTTTGACGTGATAAGAGCCGTTGAGTTTGACCCCGGCATTGCAAATACTTATATTGCGAACCACCCGGAGACGGACATGATCGTGGACGACATACGAAATATTGACAACACAGGCGTGTTTCAGGAGGGCGACGCCGATGTGATAATCGGCGGTCCACCCTGCCAGGGCTTTTCCATGGCGGGCGCAAGGATCAGGGGGGGCTTTATCGACGATCCCAGGAATTATCTGTTCAGGCATTATTTCAACGTGGTAAGGACAGTGCATCCCACCGTGTTTGTCATGGAGAACGTCAAGGGCATTACCACCATGCAGGGCGGCAGGATTTTTGAGGAGATCCTGAGGACCTTTTCAGACCCGGAGCTGTTAGGCGGCATGCCCTATCACCTTCACTACAGGCTGGTCAGAGCTGCGCTCTTTGGCGTCCCGCAAAAAAGGGAGCGCATGATCCTCATTGGGACCACGAGAGAGGGTATCGATTTTGACGCCCTGTGGAGCGAGACGGAGCAGGACATTCGCAGGGAGTACCCCCATTATTTTGACACGGTGACGGTCAGAGACGCCATCGGCAATCTGGGAGCTACCACAGACGACGGCAGAGTGGTGAATCCGGCTCCGCAGACACAGTATCAGCGTTATCTGGCCTGTGGAAATGAATTTCTCACCAATCACACCCAGACAAGGCATTCCCCCATTGCCACCGACAGAATGCACCGGGTGGCGAACGGGGAGAATTTTACGGTGCTGGAGGAGACCATCCGGTCCGTGCACAGCGGCTCCTACGGGCGGCTCAGCTGGGATGAGCAGGCCCCTACGATCACCACCAGATTTGACACTCCGGCGGGAGGACGTTTCATACATCCGGTGGAGGACAGGACGCTGTCGCCCCGAGAGGCGGCCCGCATCCAGAGCTTTCCCGACGATTTTGTTTTCTGCGGAACGAAGACTTCCATCTGTAAGCAGATCGGAAATGCCGTTCCGCCGAAGATTTCCTATTTTCTGGCGCGCTTAGTCGATAAGATATTGCATCAGGAGGAGACGGAAGATGAACCCGATATTAGACAATAAATGGAACGAATTGGATTGGGCCAGCGACTATGAGTGTTGGTATCTTGTAAAGCATCCTGTCGCCTTTGACAAGCTGTGCTACCTCGTGTCTTTTCTGGAGGAGTTCAAGGAGCAGACAGAGGTGGGGAATCTGCAGCAATTTGTCAGTATGAGGATCGAGGAGCTTCATGCCGAAAAGCCGGAGATAGCGATCTCGGACAATTACCGCACCTTGCGGGTGGCCGCATTTTTCGGTCTGATCAGGATGGACTCTACCCGGTATGAAAGCGCGGAGATAACGGAGACCTATGCGGAGATCTGGAACCGCTGCGACGGGGAATTTGAAAATACGGATCTGTACGACGATATTATTCAGAGACAGATCGAAAAGGTCTTCATCAGCTCCAGGATAGATGAGGAGTACGAGGGCGTGAGACAGGAGTTTCGGCTGTACCCGGTCATGCTGCTGTATAAGGTGCTGCTGGAGCTGGGGCGCTCCACGGGAGCGTACAGGGTCTCCATGCCGGAATACAGATATCTGGTAGCCACCACAAAAGTATATGAGGATTATCTGGACACGCTGCTGCTTATTAAGCTCTTCAGGGAGGAGGACACGGCGGCCGGGGAGTTTGAAGGGTTTAAGAGTAAATTTGATAACAGGCTGCTGCAGGCTCTCAAGCTGCTGCCCGCCCTGAGCATCGAGAGGGACAGCATCGCTCTGAAGGATGAGTTTGTGGAGGAAGTGGCAAAGAAAGTATTTTTATATGAGAGGAATCCGAGAGTCTATGCGGGAGAGGCATACATCGACTTTCTGTGTTCCATCCGCCCCCTGATAGAGCCTGAGCGATCCGAAAATTATGAGAGAGACGAAACCAGTGATACGGGAGAATACATGGCCGGTGGAGACGGAGAGATCGACGAGTCGGCCCGTATCAGCACGGGAGAGAACATCCTTCTGTATGGTGTGCCGGGCGCGGGTAAAAGCTGGACCATAGAGCATGAGTACTGTGAGGACGACGCCTGCATGGAGCGGCTGGTATTTCACCCGGATTACATGCATTCCGATTTCGTGGGACAGATCATGCCGGTGGTGGAAAACGGGAGCAATAAGGTTACATATCGGTTTGTGCCGGGACCGTTCACCAAAATAGTAAAGAAAGCCTATGAAAATCCTACGAAGTCCTTTTTCCTTGTGATAGAGGAGATCAACAGAGGCAATGCGCCCGCGATTTTCGGAGAGATATTTCAGCTGCTGGACCGCAGGACCACGGACGGCGAGGGATTCAAAAAGTGTACAAGTGAATACGGCATTACCAATCCCGACATTGCCCGAGAGGTATACGGGGACGTGGAAAAGAAGGTGCGCATCCCCGCCAATCTGTCCATCATCGGGACCATGAATACCTCTGATCAGAATGTATTCACTCTGGACACGGCCTTTCAGAGAAGGTGGATCATGCGCATGATTCCCAACTCTTTCACAGGCCATGCGTTTGCCGATGAAAAGATATTGGACACGGACGTCTCCTGGCGGCAGTTCTGCGAGGCGGTCAACGGAGAGATCCTGCGCAGAGACAACATTTCCTCGGCGGAGGACAAGCGCATGGGGGCCTATTTTGTGTCCCGGGACGATCTGCGGCTGGAGTCTGTGCCCACCGGCGTCAGCGAGCTTGAGAGAAAGAGAGTGGAGCGTCACAATGCACGGTTTGCAGAGAAGGTGCTGAAGTATCTGTGGGACGACGCTTTCCGCTTTTCCCATGAGGACGCCTTTGACACCCAGCGGTACAGGAGTTTGGAGGCGGTGGTGGCGGGGTTCATGAGCACCGGCGGCAACGATCGCTTTCGGGTGTGCAGCGAGAATCTCCGCAAAATGATACTGGGCGGCACGGATAACAGCGATAATGCGGTCGCCGATGACAGTGAAGAGACAGAAGGCTGGAATGAGGGATAATCCATGGAGCGGAATCTGAATCTAAAAGGGCACTGCCATGTAAACCATAACGGCGCCGGGGACGATTTTGTGGGCATAAAGGCCGACGCGTCTCAGGTCATGGTCTGCTTTCCCGTGGGATATTGCCTGCCGGAGAGCGAGGAGGAGGTCAGGCAGGACATTCTGCAGTTGATCGACGTCCTCTCCATATTCAGTGACGCCAGGAAAAGTGCGCTCGCCATGAGCGCGCCGGAAGATCCCCGGCAGGTGAATTTCCCGGTGAATGCGTATATGAACCTCATCCGGCGCTTTCTGGAGCAGGGCTGCTACTATGCGGAGCGGGAGCAGATTCGGAAGACTGCGGACAGAGGGCGGATCGACTGGGCGGCGTCGCTGAAAAAAAATGTGGCTTTCTTTCAGGAGGACGGCTCCCCCTTTTTTGACCGATACACGGTGAGAGGCTCCCTGCCAAATGAAAACAACCTTATCACGCAGGTGCATAAATTCTGTGTGTACGAGAGCTTTCGGACGCTGGGATGGCTTTTTACGTCCTACATGCCTCCCGATCCTCACATCGAGAAGGATACACGGCGGTTTCTCTGCGCCCTGCACAAAAAGGCGGGGACGACTCACAACGACAACGACAAAAGGCTGCTCAAGGATATGATCTCGGTGGTTCTGCACTTAGACTGCGAGCGCACCGATGGGCAGCGCTATTTTGGCACGGACAGGTTCGAGTATGTGTGGGAAAATCTGATCGATGAGATTTTTGGCATCCGGGGCAAAGAGACGTATTTTCCCAGGACAAAATGGAGCCTTAAGTACGACTCGGAGAGAGACAATCATGCGCTGGAGCCGGACAGCATAATGAGCTGCAACGGCAAACTATATGTGCTGGACGCAAAATATTACCGCTATGGCGTCACAGGAGACAAAAGGCATCTGCCTCAGTCTTCGTCCATCAACAAGCAGATTACATACGGGGAATATGTGGCGAAGAATGCCGAGTTTCCCGTCTACAATGCCTTTCTGATGCCCTATGACAAAAATGATAATCCCTTTGGCATTCAGGGGGAGGATTTCGCCAACATCGGCGAGGCTACGGGGCCGTGGAAAGGCGGAGAACAGCCTTTTGAGAGGGTGCAGGGCATTGTGGTTGACACTCGTTTTCTGCTGAAACATTACAGTGGCTATCACAAGGGTGAGATTCAGAAACTGGCGAAAATGATAGAGGACGCCCTGGTCGAAAACGCCGGGACGGCTCTGCCGGGCCAACAGCTCCCGGTGTAGACGGGCGTTTTTTAGGGGAGGATATTTCATGAGAACTCTGTATGTGTCCGACTTAGACGGAACGCTGCTGCAGAGCAGTGCAAGAACTTCGCAGTACACCAACAAGACCATCAACGCCCTCATAGAAAAAGGCATGCTGTTCTCCTACGCCACCGCCAGGTCTTATCTCACGGCCTGCAAGGTCACGGCGGGGCTGCGGACGGATATTCCCCTGGTGGTCTACAACGGCGCCGCCCTGGTGGACGGCGGGGACGGAACCCCCATGCTCAAGAACTTTTTCGGGGCGGAAATCGGGGAGGTGCTGGAGGATTTGTATGCAAATGACATTTTCCCCATTGTCTATGCGTTCCTGGAGGGCCGGGAGGTGTTTTCCTATATCCCCTCCAAATGTACGCCGGGCATGGTGACTTTTTTGGACAGCAGAAAGGGAGACCAGAGGACCCATCCCGTGGAGGACGAGGAGGCACTAGGCCGGGGCGAGATCTTCTATTTGACCTGTATTGACAGCAAGGAAAAGCTGGAGCCCTTATATGAGAAATATAAAGACAGATACCACTGTGTGTTTCAGACGGAGCTGTACACCCGGGAACAATGGCTGGAGATCATGCCGCTGGAGGCGTCCAAGTCTCACGCTATAGAGCAGCTGAAAAAGCAGCTGGGGTGTGACAGGCTGGTGGTGTTTGGCGACGGCAGGAACGACATGGATATGTTCGAGGCGGCGGACGAGTGCTATGCGGTGGAAAACGCGGTTCCCGAGCTGAAGGCCATGGCGACAGCCGTCATCGGCAGCAACGACGGCGACGGCGTGGCAAGATGGCTGGAGCAGAACTGGCAGGGTTGATGCAGGAAAGGCCTGCCTGGGATTATCCCAGGTAGGCCTTTAACAGTGCGAAGGTATTGCCCACGCCGTCTCTGTGGGAGCGCTCGTAGCCGTGGGAGGCATAGACGCCGGGGCCTATGAGGCCGTGGCGGGCGTCCGCACCGGCGTCCAAGGCGGCGTCTGCGTCGGAGCCGTAATGAGGGTACACATCCGTGGCAAAGTCGATTCCCCCGTCCTTGGCAGCCTGCACCAGAGCCTGCAGGGTCTCATAGTGGTAAGGGCCGTGGCTGTCCTTGACACAGATGGACACCTGGCGCTCGGTGCATTCCAGGCCGTTGCCCACACAGCCCATGTCCACGGACAGCACTTCCTCCACCTCCTCCGGTACGGAGCCGCAGGCCCCATGGCCTACCTCCTCAAATACTGTGACGTGTTGGTAGACCTTTCGGGACAGCTTAACGCCCTCCTCCTTCACATAGCGGGCATAGCCCAGCAGGATGGCTGTACTCAGCTTGTCGTCCAGGAAACGGCTCTTGATATAGCCGGACTCGGTGATGCGGGTTCGGGGATCGATGCACACATAGCTGCCGTTGGTGATTCCCAGGGCCAGCACCTCCTCCTTGGAGGAGGCGGGGGCGTCCAGCAGCAGTTCGATGGTGTCAAAGCTGCGGTCGGTCTCCTGGTATTTGTCATTGACATGGAGAGAGGCGTCCATCAGCTGGATCGTGCCCTCATAGCAGCGTCCATCCAGGGTGCGGACGGTGCAGTTCTCCGTCTCCACATTGTTGGCGTTGAGACCGCCAAGAGGCGTCAGGCGCAGGCGGCCGCTGTCCTTGACCTCCGCCACCATGGCTCCCAGCGTGTCCGCATGGGCCATCACCATGACCGCGTTGCCGCTGCCGCCCAGGTCCACCAGCACGCCGCCCTTTTTGGTGCGCGTGGGCGCATAGCCCAGGCGGGTGTACTCGGCGGTCAGATATGCACTCACCTGCCCGGTGTAGCCGGTGGGGCTGTCGATGGCCAGCAGAGCTTTCAACTGTTCCAGGATATAATCCATATACTTGTCACATGCCTTTTGCAGATTTTCTTCCATATATAATTCCTCCATTCAAAAATGCGAACAGTTTACCCAGAATATTATAGCAGAAAGAGTCAAAAAATAACAGGAGTGCTTTTCATAGTCTTTTGGCAACTGTCATTGGCAGTCGGTGTAAAATAGAGTTGCAAATGACAAATTTGACAGAATTTTCTAACAAAATGGTTTTCATTTCTAAATATATATGCTATAATATCTTGTACGTGGAATCGAAGTGATTCTAAAAACTTATTGTAGGAGGGAAACAAATGACCTTTTTAACAAATCTATTAAGCAGCATTTTGGGTGGAGTGGGTTCCATCATTGCTGCGGCGCTGATTTTGCTGGTTGCTTTTATCGTGGCGTCCATTGTGAAATCTCTGGTGTTGAAGCTGATCGACAAGACCAAGCTGAGAAATTTCCTAGCTAAGGTTGACACAGAGGACAAGCCTGGCGGTGCGAGAGAGTTTATCGGTAAGCTGGTATACCTGCTGGTGTTCCTGCTGTTTGTGCCGGGAATCTTTTCCGCCCTGGGATTGGGCAGTGTGATGGCTCCCATCAGCAATATCCTGAATACGATCTGGGGATATGTGCCCAACCTGGTAGCCGCCGCTATCGTGCTTATGGTAGGCAATCTGATCGCCAAGCTGGTTCGTCAGCTGCTGGTGCCTGTTTTTGACAAGCTGAATATCAACAAGCTGCAGGAGAAGGCCGGCATTGAGGTGAAGAATGCGGACAAGCTTTCCAACACTCTGGCTTATATTGTGTATGTGCTGATCCTGATCCCCACCGTGATTATGGCTCTGAATGTGCTGAATATCTCGGTGATTTCCGTACCCGCTGTGGGCATGCTGAACGATGTGATCGGCTTTATCCCGAACATTGTGATCGGCCTGGTTATCATTATAATCGGCTGCATGATCGGCAAGCTGGTAGGTCAGATTGTGACCAAGCTGATTGCCTCCGCAGGTCTGGATGCCAAGCTGCAGGGATTGCTGGATGAGAAAGCTCAGAAGTTTGTGTTGTCCAAGGTGACTGGCGGCGTGGTGTACGCAGTGGTGGTTATCTTCTTCGTGGTAGAGGGTCTGAACGTGCTGAAACTGGATGTGCTGACCAATGTGGGTACATTCATTATCGCCTATATGCCTAACGTTCTGGCTGCTGTTCTGATTCTGGCTGCCGCCCTGATCGTAGGCTCCATGGTTGAGAAGTCTCTGCGCAAGAATGGCATGAGCACCTATGCAGTGGTAGCTAAGGTGGCAATCAACGTTGTTGGCGTGTTCATGATTCTGAGCCAGCTGGGTATCGCTTCCGCGATTGTGAATGATGCGTTCATTCTGATCGTTGCCGCAGTGGCAGTGGCATTTGCCATCGCTTTCGGTATCGGCGGCAAGGAGTTTGCTGCTAAGACGCTGAAGAAGCTGGAAGAGAAGAAGGAAGACAAGGCTGAATAAGCATTTTAAATGATTTATAGGAGAGCCGTTCCTGCGAGAGATTTCGCCGGGAACGGCTTTCTTTTTGGCATTTTTTACCAAAACCAGGAAACTATTTTTGGTAAAACAGTTTCTTGCGCAGAAGCAAGAGAACTGATACAATATAGGAAACCGAAATAAGGAAATTAGTTTCCTAAGAAACAATGTCTGATTGACCTGCGATATGCAAGAAGGGGTAAAAATGGAGCTAAGGGAAACAATATTGGAAGGGACAATAGAGGTTTTTAACCAAAAGGGATTAAAATTCACCATGGACGACGTAGCGAAGGTACTGTCCATGAGCAAGAAAACCATATACACAGTGTTTGACGACAAGGAGAGCCTGTTCTTGACCATGGTTGACTATATTTTCGATAAGATCAAGGACAGCGAGCGGCGGGTGTTGGAGGATGAGAGTCTGGATACACTGGAGAAAATCCGTAGGATATTGGGGGTGATGCCGGAGGGCTACAGAGAGATTGATTTGCGGCAGCTCTATGCTTTGCGGGATAAATTCCCCCATATTTATGCCCGGGTGGAGGAGAGACTGGAAAACGGCTGGGAATCCACCATTGCCCTGATTGACCGGGGCATGGAGGAGGGGGTGATCCGCCCGGTGTCCATTCCTCTGGTGAAAATGATGCTGGAGGCGTCCCTGGAGCAGTTTTTTCAGCGGGATATACTGGTCCAGAATCAGATAAATTATGTGGATGCGCTGGAACAGGTGGTAGACATTCTGGTGTATGGCATAGCGGTGCGCGGTTAGGCGATACGAAAATAAAACTGCATCAGCAGGATTTAGAATTTAAACGGAGGTAGGGGTATGGAGAGATCAAAGGTAATTTTCGGCAATGAGATGAAGACTTCAGTCTATCGAAAGGCGGTGAAATCCAAGAAAAAGTATCAGAAAAAATTCGGGGACGACAGCCAGGTGGACTATCAGGTGATTTTAAAGGAGAATCCCCACATAGGTCCCAGTCTGGGAGTCTGGAATGTGGAACTGGGAGAGCAGCCCGGCGGGGAGGCATTCGATACCGAAAAGGGTATTATTGTGGGTAATATCCGCATGGGCTTTGGTCATTACCGTATCTCCATGGCCATTGCGTCGGCGGCAAAATCCATGGGATATATCCCCTATTGGATGGATTTGAACTCTTTTTCCCAGACCACCTGTACCAAGGTGATCAGCGCTCAGAACGATCTGTATTCTCTGGGGTCCAGAATTTCCCAGAAGAGCAGGCTGTTCAATCGTCTGGTATGGGAGCCGATGAATTATGAGGGTTTCCGCAAGCTCTCCTACAATGCGTCGGATCAGAAAAATGCGGAACTGATGGCCCCGGTATATCGGCATGTGCCCAAGGAGATTCCTGTGGTAGCCACCCATGTGTGGCCCGCTCAGGCGGCCATTCACGCGGGAATGAAGCATGTGGTCAACGCCATTCCGGACAACTGGCCCATGGCGCTGCATCTTTCGGAGGGGAGCCTGCACACGGTACAGACCTATTACGCCTATCAGGGATACCGGATCTTGAACGGCATGCAGGGCCAGGAGGTGCTTAAGCCCATGGGAGAAAAGGATCTGGTGTACACGGGACACTATATCGACCATGAGCTTGTGAGCAATATTGAAGTGGACTGTGAGCGGAGAAGGGCCAGAAAAGCGGCGGGAGAGCCGATGCGTTTCCTGCTGACCATCGGCGGCGCCGGTGCCCAGAGGGAGACCTTTGCACAGATCATTCGCTATCTGCTGCCGGCCATACGAAAAGGACGCGCCGCCCTGTATGTGAATGTGGGAGACTACCGCAATGTGTGGGAACAGCTGTTAGAACAGATCCCGGAGATGAAAGAGCTGTCCACCGAGCATTTTGACAACTGGTCCCAGACCCAGGAGTTCGCTGAGACTGCGCTGACAGGAAAGGTGGAGGGTATTCACGGGTTCTGGCATGCCAATATTTTCCAGGCGGTGTACTGCACCAATCTGCTGATGCGCAGCTGTGATGTGCTGGTCACTAAGCCCAGCGAACTGGCATTTTACCCGGTGCCCAAGCTGTTTATCAAGCGAGTGGGCGGCCATGAGCAGTGGGGAGCCATACATTCGGCGGAGCTGGGGGAGGGCACATTGGAGTGCAGGGATATTCCCCACACGCTGCAGATGTTGAATCTTTTCCTGGAGGATGCGGATTACTTAAACAGCATGTGTGACGCGATTGTGCGCAACAAGCAGGCCGGAATCTATGACGGCGCGTATAAAGTAGTGGAACTGGCCATGGGCCTTAAGAAACTCTAAAACTGCGGAACAGAGGATCTATTGATCCTCAAATAGGAGGTTGACTATGAAACTGACATGGAAAGAAAAAGTATCTTACGGATTGGGCGCAGTGGGCAAGGACATGGTCTACATGCTCTCTGCCAGCTATGTACTCTACTATTACCAGGATATTCTGGGGGTGAGCGCCATCGCCATGGGCATGATTCTGATGGCAGCCCGGGTTTTTGACGCCTTCAACGATCCCGTAATGGGCGTGCTGGTGGCCAAGACCCGTACACGGTTCGGCAAATTCCGACCCTGGCTGCTGATCGGCACAGTGCTCAACGCTGTGGTGCTGTATCTGTTGTTTGCGGCGCCGCCCGCTCTGAACGGCAGCGGACTGGTGGCCTATGCGGCCGTTATCTATATTGTGTGGGGTGTGACCTATACCATGATGGATATTCCCTACTGGTCCATGATTCCCGCCTTCACTCAGGGCGGCAAAGAGCGAGAAGGTCTGTCCACCCTGGCCAGATCCTGTGCGGGAGTGGGTTCGGCTATCATCACCGTTATCACCATGCTCTGTGTGGACTGGCTGGGCAAAGGTAATGAAAGAGTCGGATTCCAGTATTTTTCGTTGATTATCGCTATACTGTTTGTGGTGTTCATCCTGATTACCTGTCTGACCATCAAGGAAAAATCCACCGTGAATGTGGACGCTCCCTCCGTGGGCCAGATGTTCAAAGCGCTGATTCAGAACGATCAGGCCATGACGGTAGTGGTTGCCATAGTGCTGATTAACAGCTCTATCTATATTACCTCCAACCTGGTAATCTACTATTTTAAATACGACTTCGGCGGACTTGGCTGGCTGGAGAGCTATACGCTGTTCAATGTCTTTGGCGGAGCTATTCAGATACTGTCCATGATGTTGCTATTTCCATTGCTGCGCAGGTTCATGAGTTCCATCAAAGTGTTCTATGTGAGCTTCTGCATGGCAATCGCAGGGTACGCAGTGCTGCTGTGCCTGATGTTTATCAATCTGCAGAGCGTGTATCTGCTGTTTGTTCCGGCATTCTTTATCTTTGCCGCCAACGGTATCCTGAATGTGCTGACCACCGTATTCCTGGCCAACACAGTGGATTACGGTGAACTGAAAAATGACCGCCGGGACGAGAGCGTGATCTTTTCCATGCAGACCTTTGTGGTAAAGCTGGCATCAGGCGTTGCGGCGCTGGTGGCTTCCATAGCTCTGAGTCTGTGTCATTTAAGCCAGGATACAGAGAGTGAAATACCCGCTATAGGCGGTAATGTGGTGGGACTGCGCATGACCATGACTCTGGTTCCCATTGTGGGTCTGCTGATTGCGGTGTTCTATTTCCATAAGAAATATATCTTGTCGGAGAAGAAGGTGGAGGAGATTGCCGCCAAGGTGCGGGAGAGAAGAGGGCAGTCATGAGCATCAGACAGATAGACAGGGCTTTTATACTGGAGACGGAGCATACCTCCTATATTTTTCATATTTTGGATACCGGACATGCGGAGCATTTGTACTACGGGCGGCGTGTCCGCATTGGGGAGCAGGGCCAGGGGCTGGAGGCTCTGAAGGAAAAGAGAGCTTTTACCCAGGGCAATACCAACAGCTATGACAGCGCTCATGAGAATCTGACACTGGAAAATATCTGCCTGGAGATGTCCTCCTATGGCAAGGGGGACATCCGGGAGCCTTTTATCGAAGTGATCCACGGGGACGGCAGCTACACCTCCGATTTTCTGTTCCGGGATGCAGTAATCACCGGGGAGAAGCCACAGTACAGAACTCTGCCCGGCTCCTACAGTGAGGATGGGCTGGCGGAGCATCTCTGTGTGACGCTGGAGGATGCGGGCTATGGGCTGAAACTGGAGCTGCACTACTATGTGTATCCCGACTGCGATGTGATTGCCCGGAGCTGCCGTCTGATCAATGACAGTGAAGAGATGGTACAGGTGCGCCGTCTGATGAGCTTGCAGCTGGATCTGGCGGACACCGGGTATGTGATGAGTACCTTTACCGGGGCATGGGCCAGGGAGATGCACCGAACGGATATTCTGCTGGAGAGCGGCATATATGGGAGCGCCTCCTACACCGGCACCACGTCCAACAGGGCAAACTCCTTTGTGATGCTGTCCCGGCGTGAGACCACGGAGGATGCAGGGGAATGCATGGGCTTTCACCTGATCTACAGCGGCAATCACTATGAGGCGGCGGAGGTAAGTCCCTACGGCAAGACCCGGCTGGTGACGGGAATCAATCCCCGGTCCTTTAGCTGGAACCTTGCGCCGGGGGAGGACCTGGAGGCGCCGGAGGCATTCTTTACCTGGTCCGGCCAGGGTTTTAACGGTATGAGCGGACAGTTCCACAGCTTTATTCGGGAGCATATCGTGAGGGGGCAGTGGAAGAAAAAGGAGCGCCCGGTGTTGCTGAACAGCTGGGAGGCGGCTTATTTTGACATCAACGAGGCCAAACTGTTAAAGCTGGCGAAAGCCGGAAAAAATGTAGGCGTAGAGCTTTTTGTCATGGATGATGGCTGGTTTGGAGAGAGAGATGACGATACCTCCTCTCTGGGAGACTGGCAGGAGAATCGGAAAAAACTGCCCGGCGGTGTGGCAGGTCTGGCGGGAAAAATCCGGGAATTGGGCATGGATTTCGGCATCTGGGTGGAGCCGGAGATGGTCAATGTAAAAAGCAAGCTCTACCAGGAGCACCCGGACTGGACTATGGAGATTCCCGGTCACGCCCACAGCGAGGGGCGGCACCAGCGGCTGTTGGATCTGGCCAACCCTCAGGTACAGGACTATGTGATTGACAGCATGAGCAAGGTGTTTGCCAGCGGGGAGATCTCCTATGTGAAGTGGGACATGAACCGCACCTTTACCGACTATTACGCACCTTCTCTGCCAACCGAGCGTCAGGGAGAAGTGGCGCACCGCTATGTGCTGGGGTTGTACCGCTGTATGAAGGAGTTGACGGCGCGGTTTCCTCATATTCTCTTTGAGGGCTGCAGTGCGGGAGGCAATCGCTTTGACCCCGGTATCCTGTGCTATTTTCCTCAGATATGGGCCAGCGACAACACAGACGCCCTGTGCCGGGCGCAGATGCAGCATAATTACAGCTACGGCTATCCTCTGTCCGTGCTGGGCGCCCATGTATCCGGCTGTCCCAACCATCAGACCCTGCGCCGGACGCCGTTGGAGACCCGCTTTGGGGTGGCGGCATTTGGTCTGTGCGGTTACGAGTGCAATTTCTGTGACATGAGCGGGGAAGAACTGGAGGCTATCCGGCAGCAGATCGCCCTGTACAAGCAGTGGAGGAGTGTGCTGCAGCATGGCAGCTTTTACCGGGGGCGAGGCATGGGCAGCGGTGACCGGGAGGGATTCAGCGCTCTGCGGGCTGGCGACGCCAATGTGCTGGAGTGGACCTGTGTGTCCGCGGACAAAAAACGGGCGGTGGGTCTGTTGATGCAGCAGCTGGTAGTGCCCAACACCACCACAGAAGTCTATCATGCCAGAGGGCTGGAGCCGGAGGCCATGTATCACTTTTACGGAAGAAAGCTGCAGTACAATGTGAAGGATTTCGGGGACTTGGTCAACACGGTGGCCCCCATCCATATTCGACAGGATTCCATGGTTCACAATCTGGTGGCCAAATTTGTGAAGATGGACGGGGAGACGGAGGACTTGACCGCCAGCGGTGATGTGCTGATGTACGGCGGCGTGAAGTTAAAGAGCGCCTTTGCCGCCACGGGATATGATGAGAATGTGCGGTACTTCCCGGATTTCGGGTGCAGGATGTATTTTATGGAGAGGGAAGAGTAAAGCAGGGGGCCTTGCCCCCTGCCTTTTTACGCTTGATACAGGGAATTTTTAACCGGAAATACAGTCCATAAATATGGAATTGAATTGCTCCAGCTGGTCATAGACGATTCCGTGGCCGCTGTCTGCTAAGGTGATAAGCCTGGAGCCGCAGATACTCTCATGTTGTATTTTTGCCAGTTCGTTGGAAACAATCTCATCTTTAGCGCCGTGAATGATATATGTGGGAACATGGACGCAGCCGAAGTCCATTTGTACGTCTTCGTCACGCAGGGCAATAGCGCACTTTATTGTTCCGATTCCCGATGCGGATAGAGCGATATCTCTGAACCAGTCTACAGCGGCATCCGAATGTGGACACGCAAAAAGCTGTCTGCTGAAGTTCAGGCACAGCTGAGGCCTGTCGGTTCCGGCAAGGTCTATCAGGCCATTTACTTCCTGCATTGGCATTCCATATGGGCAGTTGGGTTTCTTTTCAAAACAGGGGGCGGCGGCCGAAAGCAGAATCAGTTTGCAGACACCAAATCCACTGTAACAATTCATATATCTTAAGGCAATTGCGCCTCCCATTGAAAAACCGACTAAAATAAAGTTTTTGAGACAGAGCTGGCGGACTACCTGAAACAGATCGGCGCACATCTGGTCGTAGGTATATCCGCATACAGGTGTATCGGATCGTCCAAAACCTCTCAAATCTAACGCAACTACACGATATCCGCAATCTGTGAGCCGGTTTATCTGATACTCAAAGATCTGATGAGACAGCGGCCATCCGTGAAGGAGGCAAACGGTTTGCTTGCTCTGTGGATTATAGTCGTAGACAGCTATTTTTGTCCCGTCCGTTGATGTGACATAATACATAAGTACCTCTGGAATAGGGGTTTTTATATCTTATGCGAGTGGATAGAGTAACGTTAATTGGATGCGTTTCCCACTGCAGCTGCCTGTTTTGAGCAAGCGCACATCACTGTCTATGTGTCATATTTTTTGCCTCAAGCATGGCGTAAAAAGCGGAGGCGAGTTTGGTTGTATGCATTCTCTGGGCGGTCCCGGGTAATTTTACTCTCTCAAGAAAATCATAACTGACATAATAAGGTGTAATTTCGTAAAAAATAAAAAGTTCATCCTCGGGAGAAACGTCTTCATCGGTTACTCCGGTAACCAGCATATTAAAATGGGAAATAAAAAAGTCCAGAGCGTTTACTGTTATCTTCTTTTTGGTTTTGGAAAAGAAAGGAGGGAGCGTAAAAATTTTATTCTCAAATATTGTCACCAATTCGTCAAAAGAGTAGTTGCCAAACTGCTCTTTTGCTTTTTGTTTGAGCTGCTCCTGGAGCTGTTGTATTTCCCTGTTGAGGGAATTGTTTTCTTCCGCCAAAGCGCATTTGTCTTTTAACAGTTGAATTGTGCCATTTTCACCGGTGTTTCGCACCCAGCCGATCAGATCATATTCGTTCAAAAATTCATTGAGAGTCGAGTGTATCGCAATTTTTATATCCTTGCAATCGTTTACCTCACGGATAATCTTTGACATGACAAAGGTTTTAAATGCCTGATATTTTTCAGGAGCCTTTTGCTCTGTTGCCGCCGATAAACCGAGCGCATTGATTTTGTCTGTCAAAAAGGATTCGCTTAATACAACGGCAAAGACAGGTATATTTTTAGAGAGGGCATATCGGTATTCCAGTTCGGTATAGCTCATATTGGATTCCTGATCGATAGAGCCGTACCTGCCTCCCAGGATGAGCATATACACATCGGAATTGTCAATCCATTTATAGATTGTTTTTAGCTGTGATTCATTACCTGCCTTAAACAGTTCCATTCCGGCGGGTATGTGCCCGGCGTCAAGAATCGCCTCAACAGCGGCCTGCCGCTCGTCAATAAGGTCGGTATATGTAGATGAAACAAAAACCTGTAATTTTTTATTCATGATTGTACTCCCTTGCCGTTAATAGTAATATTATAACAGACTTTTTCTTATATGGAAACCGGGGAATTTGTTTTCTTTTAGCGTGGCATAAGAAGTTGAGTTCAAACAGGTGCTTTTAAACATAAAGCATGGTATAATGAGTAAAATGCTTCGCATTTAACTCTTCTGAACTGAATGTGCGCTGAAGCGCACGAGATCATGGTATAATGTTTATCGGAATATTAAAAGGTGCTGTTTCCACAGGAGCGGAGAATTCAAAAGATCCAAAGACTGATTTGTAAAACTCTGTAAGGGACTGGGAGATATACAGAGAAAAGATAGGAGCGTAAAGCATGAGTGAAAATTATCAACCGCCTTTTACGATGACTGAGGAAATAACAAACTTAATAGTAGAGATAGGCGAGTATGTCGGAACAATCACAACATATGATGCTATGCGCCCGAATCCAATACTCCGCAGAGAAAATCGAATTAAGACGATACACTCATCTCTGGCGATAGAGCAGAATACGCTCACTTTGGAGCAGGTTACGGACGTGATAAACGGAAAGCGGATATTGGGACCACCGCAAGATATCCGTGAGGTAAAGAATGCCTATGAGGCTTATGAAAGAGTATCTGGACTTGACCCGTATAGTGTAAAAAATCTTTTGGCGGCCCATAGAATTATGATGGGAGGTCTTGTGAAGGAAACGGGAAGTTTCCGAAACGGGAATGTTGGTGTTTATGCCGGAACAGAGCTGATTCATGCAGGAACCCCTGCAAGGTATGTGCCGGATTTGATGAAACAGTTGTTTACATGGCTGAAACAATCGAAATATCATCCTCTCGTGAAGTCTTGTATCTTTCATTATGAGTTTGAGTTCATTCATCCTTTTGCGGATGGGAATGGACGGATAGGAAGGTTGTGGCAGTCGCTGATTTTGCAGAAGTGGAAGGAAGTTTTTGCATGGATTCCGGTAGAAACGCTCGTATATGAAAATCAGGAAGAATACTATAAGGTATTGCAGCGGGCTGATAAAGAGGGGAATTCCACTCAATTCGTCAAGTTTATGCTCGGGATGATTCGTGATGCCCTGAAGGAGATAAGTGAGACAAGCAGCGTAACAAATGTCGCAATAAATGTCGTAACAAACGAGGAAAAAATAATAGCCCTTTTAAGGCAGGATGGCAAAATGTCAGCCAATATGCTGGCTGTATCTGCGGGAATTACCGGGCGGCAGGCGCAGCGTATCCTGGCAAAATTAAAGAACGAGGGGAGAATCATACGACATGGGGCAAACAAAAACGGTTACTGGGAAGTAGTTTAGCTTTTAAAACAAATGGTTATGAGCCAATGAATATTAGGAAGAGAAACATAATCAATTATTTTTGGAGAGATAGACATGGGAGTATCCGGAAAAGGACGAAGGACATTACGATATAAAGATACAGAATTTATCTGGTGGGTCAATCCCGAAGAAGACGACTGCGACAAAATATATCTAAACATTGTCTCTGAGGACAAAAGCATTATCCTGTCTTACAATGTGGGAGATGGTGGCTGTTTTGTGGTGACCAGCAAAGGGAGGGTTTTTCAGGGGCATAAAACTTCTGGTAACTGGGAGGTCTATGGTATTCCTTTTAAGGAGCCGCTGATGATAGTAACGCCCAGAGATGTGGAGAGGTTTGTGGAATGGGCCGTAGATGGAAGAGGCGCTGTTCCTACAGGGACAAAGTTGCTTTCGGAGTGAATATGGCGGAGAATTCAATTAAAATGAAAAAAATCGAGATATATGAACCGTTTTTCTTCCTGTTTTTTGGAGCGTTTCATCTGCACAGAATATGGGGACTGGTTGACAGGCAGAGCTATGCGGATTTTTGGATGGGACTGATGCGGAGCAAGGGAGCGCTTTACTATCTGCTGTTTGACTTATTCGCCATTGCCATCGGGCTGGAATTCTGGGAGAAACTTTTGCTGAAAATGTTTGATGTGTCGGCGCGGTACTGGAATATCCTGTGGATTTGCTTTATTCTGCTGGGCGGGTTTGCCTTCGGACTGGGAATCCGGCTGCTTTTGCTGAGAAGAAGAGTGGAGAAATAGAACACCAATTAGAGGGAAATGGCATGAAACTTGTTAAAATAGACAACCAAAATGTGTGGGATATCGTCAAGCTGAAAGTTCGAGAGGATCAGTCTAACTTCGTGGCCTCCAACAATCACAGTATTATTGAAGCATATGCCACGATTTCTTCCGGTTATGTGGCGCTGCCCTTTGGCCTGTATGAGGACGAGCAGCCGGTTGGCTTTGTGATGATCGGCTACGGAGCCATCGGAGATGAGGTGGGACCGTCAATTCTCAATGACAGCTATTGTATCTGGCGATTTATGATAGATGAGCGCTTTCAGGGCAGAGGGCTGGGCAGGAAAGCCATGGAGGCGGTTTTGGAATATATCCGAACCTGCCCCTGTGGGAAAGCGGGATTTTGCTGGCTGTCCTATGAGCCGGAGAACAAGGCGGCCAAGTCCCTCTACGGCAAGTTTAATTTTGCGGAAACTGGCGAGATGGACGGCGACGAGGTCATCGCAGTGCTGAAACTATAGGCGTCGGGGAAAAAAATTTATTTTTTTGTATAATTCCCGCCAGGTGGAGAGGTAACAACATGAAAATCGAGCGTCTTTACGCAATCACAGTATATCTTCTGAATCACGGCAGAACGTCCGCAGGCGAGCTGGCTAAGCATTTTGAAGTGTCGCAGCGGACCATACAGCGGGACATGGATTCTCTTTGTCTGGCAGGGATCCCGATCATTGCGTTCAACGGTGCGGCCGGAGGCTATGAGATATCGGACCGCTTTATCATGGACCGGGGATTTGCCACCTCCGACGACTATTCCTATATTCTGACAGCGCTGCGCGGGCTGGTTTCTGCCACTGAAGATCAGAGGGCAAAAGATGTATTGGAGAAAGTAACCCACATATCGCCTCCCAGCAACAATGGCATGATTCTGGATTTTTCGGTGTTGCAGGAGGGGGATCAGGCGCTGCTGCAGCGGCTGCAGACGGCGGTGCTGGAAAAGCGCACCGTGGAATTCACTTATACGAACAATAACGGCGAAATCCGCACCCACAGCGTGGAACCTGTGGCGGTCATATATCGGTGGTATGCCTGGTATCTCCTGGCCTATTCCCGATTCAAACAAGACTATCGAACCTACAAGCTGGTGCGCATGAGCGATTTGAGGATCACGGACCAGCCGTTTGAAAGGGAGCACAAGCCCGCCGCTGCCATTTTGGAGGAGGCGGACCACACCGACTCCCGCCAGTACACGGAGCTGCTGCTCAGGTGTAAGAGTACTGCCAGAGCAAGGGTCAGGGAGTATCTAAAAGGGAGCATAGTCCGGGAATATCCGGACGGCGGCGTATTGATGAAAGCCACTGTGGTGGAAAATGAACAGTTCTGGCTGGGAACCCTGCTGTCGCTGGGGGATGCGGTGGAGGTAATCTCCCCGGAAAAAATCCGCAGGCGGCTGCTGGAGTCGGCTGAAAAAATTATTTTTTTATATGGAAAAGTATGACACCCAGCTGTCGTATATGCCATGCTATACTTTGAAAAAAGACATGCACAACGCTAATCGGGTATTTAACAATAATTTCTTGTGCAAAATGGCAAACCTTTGATGTCAGTTCCGGGTTATATGGGGTATATGCAAAAAAATTATCTCCCTGTGCCCCGCTTAAAACAAAAAAGGGGATCTTGCAGGGTATTTTTTCTATATATGCCCTATCACCGGAAAAAAGAGCATATTTCCCTGGTTTGTGGGGCACTGGGAAAGAGTTTTTCCGTATATGCCCCACACAGCCTCGTGAGCAGCAGAATTATATAGATTACACGTTTGTGTTCCGGTTTATCCGGGTTAGGAGGTATCAACATGGTAAGTCCCTACGAAAAATGTCCCATTTTAGAAAATGAAAATTATCAGCTGAGGCTGGTGGAGACATCCGATGCGCCGGATCTGCTGCTGGTGTATTCCGATGAGATGGCAGTGCCCCTTTTCAACAGCGACAACTGCAACGGCGACGATTTCCACTACACCACCCTGGAGCGCATGCAGAGCGCCATTGATTTCTGGCTCTGGGCCTATCGGGACAAAGGCTTCGTGCGCTGGGCGATTATTGACAAGAATACCCGGCAGGCCGTAGGAACCATCGAACTGTTTAACCGCAGAGCGACAGGCGGCCAAAAGCCAAGAGATTATTTTAACGAATGCGGTCTGCTGCGGCTGGACTTGCGCAGCGATTACGAGTACGCAGACAGGATTCAGGAGATACTTTCCCTGATCGTGCCACCCGCCTTTGAGCTGTTTGCCTGCCAGATGATTGCCACGAAGATCCCGCCCTTTGCCACTCAGCGGAAAGCGGCTGCAAAGCAGCTGGGCTTTGCCCTCTCGGAGGAAAAACTTATCGGCGGAGACGATAACAGGGTCTACACAGACTATTTTGTCCTGTTAAAATGACACAGAGGAGAATGCAATGTGTGAGATACATTTGACCAAAAAGGAGGCCCGAAAGTTCATTCTATACAAGCAGGGACTGTTGGGGGAGCACCGATTTAAGGGAAAAGACGGCGTTCTCGATTTCATCCGCCAGGCGGGATGCATTCAGTTTGACCCCATTGACGTGTGCGGCAAAAGCCCGGAGATTGTGCTGCAGTCCAGAGTTGCCGGATTCACCAAAACCATGCTCTATGAGCTGCTGTATACCGATCGGAAACTGGTGGATTATTTTGACAAGAATCTTGCCATCATGCCTGTGGAAAACTGGAAATATTTTGAGCGGGAGCGTGAAAATCACCGCAGCTGGGAGAAGAGCCACGAGGAGATAGGGCAGGTGCATGACCAGATTATCGCCGCCATCACCGACAAAGGTCCCCAATGCTCTGCGGATCTGGATATCTCCCAGAAGGTTGACTGGTACTGGAGCCAGACAAAGCTTTCCCGTGCGGCACTGGAGCATATGTATTTTTGCGGCGAGCTGGCGATTCACCACAAGAGCGGGAATATGAAATATTATGACCTGATCCGCAACTGCATCCCGGAGGAGATAGTGGATGCGCCGGAACCCTACCCTAAGGATTTTGACTATCTGAAATGGCGAGTGTTGCGGCGAATTGGCTCTCTGGGCCTGCTGTGGAACCGGGCCTCTGATGCCTGGCTGGGTATACCGTCGCAGTATAATTCGCTGAAGGCAAAGGAGCGCAGCGATATTTTTGCTGAGCTTTTGGCACAGGGGCGCATTCTGCCCGTCAGGGTGGAGGGTGTGGCTCACACGCTGTACTGCCTGGCGGAGGACGGGGACATCGCCGGATATATCCGGGACAATGCTTATGCGAAACAGCGCTGTGAGTTTATTGCGCCTCTGGACAATATGATGTGGGACCGAAACCTGATAAAGGAGATTTTTGATTTTGAATACAAGTGGGAGATATACACACCCCAGTCCCAGCGTAAGTATGGCTACTATGTGCTGCCGATCCTCTACGGGGAGGGGCTGGTGGGCCGGATTGAGATGGCCTACGACAGGAAAAACAGGCAGCTGAACGTTTCCCATATCTGGTATGAGCCGGGAGTGAGAGTGAACAAAAAGCTGGAGAGCGGGATAAAGTCTGCACTGAAACGTTTCGAGGCGTTCAATGGGAGCTGATTTGCACAAGCGCAACATAAGTATAAAAGATATTGAGCGTATATAAATTAAAGCTGCAATAATGGAAAGAGGTAAGCAATGTCAGAACAGAGAATAGAGGACTACATTATCAGCGAATTACCGCCAGACGATCAGCCCATCGCACTGGATTTTGTAGGTTATCTCAGGGACAATAGCATGGAGTTTGTACGGGATAACGGGGCATGCTGGAAAGATAAAATCTATTACTGGGTGATGTATCAGACGAAATGCGTCTGCTTTATAGCAATTAACGACCCGGACGAGGAGGAAAACAGGTGGACCGTATGGTCGGATGATATGGACTCGACTTTTCTGGCAGATTATCCGGTTTCAAACGAAATTAAGGAACTGGCCTGGAGCCATGTCGACGAGTGCGGAAACTGCGGTTCCTGCAGCGGCGGAAGAAGAAAAACCATATTTGGCAGGGAATTTGATAAGGTCTGCGGATGTACCTTTAGAATCGATAACCCTGGTGTACAGGAGGTTTTGTTTCTGAAAAAAATGATTGAGATCAGAAAATATGAAATCACAAAAGCGTCTTGCCATATGGGCTAAACAGCAATATAATAATCAAGGTGAAGGATACGGAAAACGCGGCATTCTTTGCCTTGATTATTATATTGTGTCGGTAATACGGCGAGGGTGAAATACCCCGCAGTTCTGCTGCGCATCAAGAAAAAAGTGTAGTGTTTGATACTACCGAAACGGGCAGGGAGAAACAAATATGGAGAAAATATTGATCGTGGAGGACGATGCCTCCAATAACCAGATGCTGAAAGACTATCTGGAGAGTCATGGCTACGCCTGCACCCAGGCGTATTCGGGCAGCGAGGGAAAGCTGCTTTTTTCTGTGGAGGAGTATGATCTGGTACTCTTAGACCTGATGCTGCCGGGGATTCCGGGGGAGGAGCTGGTATCTCTGTTCTCGAAGAAAGCGCCCGTGATTGTGCTGTCGGCCAAGAGCGGGACGGACAGCAAGGTGGAGGTATTGTCGGCGGGGGCGGAGGACTATCTCTGCAAGCCCTTTGATTTGCCGGAGCTGTTGGTGCGGATACAGGTGCAGCTGCGCCGCAGCAGAGCGGTAGGGAGCGCCCCGGCAACTGATGGCAAGAGTATTTCCCAGCAAGGTGGCGCTTCCCTGGAGGCGGATGAGACGCTTCCCATGGGGAAAACTTATACATACCGTGACTGGACACTGACCCCGGATACTCAGGAGATGATCGCCTGCGGGGAGCCTGTGGAGCTGACAAGGCATGAGTTTCTTATCATGGAACTGCTGATCCGTAACCCCAGGAGAGTGTTCACCAAGCAGATGATCTATGAGTATGCCTGGGGTGAGGAGTATCTGGCGGAGGACAAGACAATCAACGTCCATATCAGCAATATACGCTCCAAACTGAAGAAAAGCGGAACCGACGCCTATATCCAGACCGTGTGGGGAATGGGCTTTAAACTTTCTTAAACATTTCTGAACACTTTTTGAAACCTGCTGTTTTATACTTTTCTATGAAACAGAGAAAAAATGTCTTTTTAGGAGATTGAGAAGCGTTCTCTGCAAGTGACGGGATCGGTCAATTTATACAAAAAACGGGCTTGGAAACAAATTTGTTTTACAAATTAGTTTCATGCGGTGGCAAGTCGCCCTTATTTTGTATATATTGCCCAATCCCTGTATCCTGAAAGGGAGTTTCGTAATCATCTAAAAATGTCTTTTAGTAAGAAAGGAGCAGGAAAGTGAACACAGGTAAGGACAGGATATACGCCGTGGAGACAAGAGGGCTGACAAAGCAGTACGGAGACAAGGCGGTGGTACAGGACTTGCATCTGAAGGTGGAGGAGGGCAGCATCTATGGATTTATCGGCAGGAACGGCGCCGGGAAATCCACCACGCTGAAGATGGTCAGCGGGCTGGCAAGCCCCACCAGGGGAGAGGTGTGGCTGTTCGGAAAACCGGTCAGCGACCCGGTGGTGCGAAGACGCCTGGGCGTGCTGATCGAGTCAGCGGGTCTGTACCCCAATATGACGGCGAGGCAGAATGTGATAATGAAGGCAAAATGCCTGGGGCTGGCGGAGGAAAAGCGTGTGGACGAGGTGCTGGAGCTGACAGGACTTGCGGACACCGGCAAAAAGAAGGTAAAGCATTTTTCCATGGGAATGAAACAGAGGCTGGGTGTTGCGCTGGCGCTGTTAGGCAATCCGGATATGTTGGTTCTGGATGAACCCATCAACGGCCTGGACCCGGAGGGGATAAAGGAATTGCGGCAGCTGGTGCAAAGACTCCATGAGGAGGGCAAGACCATCCTGCTTAGCTCCCACATCCTGGGAGAACTGAGCAAGATCGCCACCCACTATGGGATTATCAAAGATGGGGAACTGATGGAGCAGATCACCCGCAGCGAACTGGAAGAGAAATGCCAGGACTACTTCCAGGTGGAGGTGGCGGATGTGCGCCGGGCGCTGCCCGTGATTCAGGAGGCGTTCTCCCAGGTGCATGCGGAGGTATGTGACGCACGAACCATTCGGATATATGGGCTTTCGGACGCAGCAGAGATGAACCAGAAACTGGCGGAAAATCAGGTGCCGGTGTATGCATCGGGATTTCATCATATGGACCTGGAGGAATATTTTCTGGAGCGCATGGGCAAATAGTGTGAGAAGAGTGCCCGGCAGTGCGGGCGGATGGAGGTTATTATGTTTAATTTACTGAGAATGGATTTATATAGAATGAAAAGAGGCAAATCGGTGTATGTATGCCTTGGCATATTGCTTGTGATGACCGTATTTACGTTGTGCATGGTCTGGCTGATGGGTACGCCGCAGGGGCAGGAAACGGCAGTGCGGCTCGGAATGTTCACAGCCGAGGATATGTCCGTTGTGGCGGCTGAGATGACTATGGAGGGAGTGGACACTCTGGTGATGCTGCGGCAGACCAGCCTGGACGGCGGTATGCACAATCTGCTATTTGGTATCTGGGTCATGCTGTTTGTGTGCATGGACTATCAGAGCGGATTTATCAAAAATGTGATGGCGGTCCACCAGAATCGATGGAATTATGTGTTCAGCAAGATTCTGACCGCGGGCATAGTAAATCTCGGTTACCTGACCATACAGTATCTGTTTGTTCTTCTGATGAACCGGCTGTTGGGAAATATGGCGCCCTATTCTGCTTTTGGGGATGTGCTGTTTTATTTGTCCTGGGCATGGCTTGTGACCACAGCCTTTGCGGCGCTGGTCATCATGGTCTGCGTCTGGACCCGAAAGGTGGTGGCGGGGGCGTTGACCGTTGTCTTTTTGGGAAGCGGTACGGTGCAGGGCCCCATGTACGCCCTGTTGAATATGATTCATATGGGCGATTGGATGAGGTATACGATTTATCACACGCTTGATCTGGGGCCTTACCGGTATACGGCTCCTGCAGACCTGTATGTATATGCGGTGGGAGTGGGATTTGTGGTTCTCTATGCGGCGATTGCGGGGCTGGTGTTAAAGAAACAGGATATATAACCCCGAGGTGCAAAGGCTGAGAAAAGGGAGGGCAGATATGGCGATAGCATTGATAGCATTAAGTATTATCTGTGGAGTGCTGCTGGTGCAGCGCATACGCAGCACTCTGGAACTGCGCTCCCTCTGCAGGCAGCTGGAGGAGTTGGAGCGGGGGAGTCATATGGAGATGGGCCTGCAGAGCCGGCAGAAGGAGATGCTGGAGCTCTGCAGGGCGCTCAACCGGATGCAGAAACTCCACCACCAGGGGCAGATACAGTATGAGAAGGCGGAAAGGCAGCTGAAACAGAATATCACGGGTCTTGCCCACGATATCCGAACGCCTCTGACCGGCGCTGCAGGGTATGTGCAGCTTGCCCGGGAGTGTGGAGAACCCGAGCGGCGGGAGTACTATCTGCAGGTGGCCTCCGGCAGATTGCAGGAGCTGGGTGATATGCTGGAGGAGTTGTTTCTGTATACCAAGCTCACCAGCCGGGAGTTCACGCCGGACATGCGCCAGGTGCAGGTGCTGCCCTTGCTCAGCGAATGCATGGTGGGGCTGTACCAATGCTTTGAGGAGAGGGGCATTTCCCCACAGGTGGACTTCGAGGAGGAGGGGTTCCGCATCTTGGCGGACGAGGAATGTCTGCGGCGCATTTTTCACAATCTGATTCAGAATGCGCTGGTGCACGGCAGCGGAGGAATCGTGATCCGGCAGGAGAGAGACGCCCTGATTTTTGAAAACACGGTGTCGGACACCAGCAGGCCCGACCCGGAACATATTTTTGACAGATTTTATAAGGCAGATTCGGCTCGGCGGAAAGGTTCCTCCGGGCTGGGACTGTTTATTGTGAAAGAGCTGACCGAGCGGATGGGCGGCAGCGTAAGGGCGCAGCTGGACGGGAACAGGCTTCGGATTATTCTGGAGTGGAATTACATGCTTGTGTGAATGAATTTCACTATTAGGCACTTAACAACAATATTCTGCGCAAAATGGTAAACCTTTGATTCTGGTTTTGGGTTATATGGGGCACTGGAAAAGATTTTTTCTATATATACCCCCACAGTTTCGTGAGCAGTAAAATTATATAGATTACATGTTGGTGCCCCAGTTTATCCGGGGTATATCTGTGTGAATCTGATGACGGCGTGACCGGTTGTTTTGCGACAACAAAAATAAAGAATTAATTAATTCTCAATAAAGTGCCTTGCCATAAGTGGGAAAGGGCAATATAATAATCGGGAAAACAAACCCGATTATTATATTTTAGCTGACTTTGCTGAGTGACGCGATAACATGGGCGCAGCAGGCGTTTTGCCCGGGCGAAACTTTTGCCGCGCAGGGAGTGGAAAACATGGAAAAGGAAACGAGCAGAGAGAATCTGTCAGAGATGGAGCGAATTCACAGGGGGCTGGAGGCATTTCTGGAGAAAGAGGTCTACGAGGGATACGAGACCGGACCGGATGCCGGACTGGAACATACACAGCAGAACGGGTATGAAGAAAGTGAATACGATGAATATGAATGCGATGAACATGAATATGGTGAATATGAAGATGAGGAGCCGGTAAGAACAGTTATGGCAAGACAAAGCGCAAACAAACCCGCAACAAGGCAGAGCACATCTGCCTCCAGAGCGGGGGCGGGCAAGCCGGGCAGGAAAAAGCAGCCTGCCGGGAAGAAAAAACATAAAGGTATCAGACGTTTTCTGACCGTAGTAGTGGTTCTGCTGCTGGCGGTGACAGCCCTGTGGTATGTGACGGTTTCAAAACTGTACGACAAGGTGGAATATGCCCCCACGGAGATATTGGCCGATGAGCCTATGAAGGAGGACGGCGTCACCAATATCCTGCTGATTGGCAACGATTCCCGCCAGGGCGGTGAGGACGGGCGTTCCGACGCCATGATTCTGGTTTCCATCAGCAACCGGACCAGAACCATCTATATGACCTCCCTGCTGCGGGATATCTATGTGGAGATTCCGGGGCATGAGAGCAATCGGCTGAACGCAGCCTATTCCTTCGGCGGCCCCGAGCTGCTGCTTAAGACGATAAAGCAGAATCTGGACATTGAGGTGAACCGCTATGTACAGGTGAATTTCCAGGCGTTTGCCAACCTGATCGATGCGGTGGGCGGCGTGGAGCTGGAGCTGACAAATGAGGAGGTGCAGCTGGTCAACGCCTATCTAAACGAGTACAATATGCTGGAGAACCGCCCCATAGATACGGATTATCTGCCCGCGGACGCCAGTGGGCTACTGCATCTGAACGGCCCACAGGCTCTGGCCTACAGCCGTAACCGATATATCGGCAGCGATTTTGGACGGACGGAGCGCCAGCGCAAAATTCTGGAGGCGGTGTTCCACCAGCTGCCCTCCTCGATGCTGACCAATTCAGGCGATATGATTGACGGCATCCTGCCCAATCTGACCACCAATATCACCAAGTCTGAGTGTTATACACTGAGTCTGGACGCCCCTAAGCTGCTGACCTATGAGATCGTGCAGGCCAGCATTCCCATAGAGGGCAGCTACCAGAACGCAACGATTCGGAAAATGTCGGTATTGCAGGTGGACTTTGAGAAAAATAAGGAATTCATCCGAACCCAGATCTATGGGGAACAGGAGGGAGAATGAAAGGAAATATTATAGATTATCTGAAGGAATATGCGGATGTAAGCCTGAAGGACGAGCCAATGAACGATGTGGACAGCCTGGTGCTCTGCCAGTTTGCCTATCTGAAATTCGATGGGCTGGTGCCGGCAGTGACGGAGAATGCCCGCCCCGTGTCCCTGCAGCAGCTCTATGAGCACCCGGACTATGAAAAGCTTTATGGGGACGAGCGCTATGAGAAGAACAACAGAGCGCTGTTTGAGGCAATGCTGAAATGTGCGCGCTTTTGCAACATGAAACTGAACTGCTATATCAATATTATTGAGAACCAGGCGGATTTTGAGACCCAGTTTTCCGCCGTGACCTTCCTGCTGGAGGACGGTACCATGTATGTGGCTTACCGGGGTACGGACGAGAACATTGTGGGCTGGAAGGAGGATTTCAATATGGCCTTCCTCTCCCCGGTGCCGGGCCAGGAGTTTGCCGTAAAATATCTGAACATGGTCACAAAACAGCTGCCCAGGGATTTCTACATAGGCGGTCACTCCAAAGGGGGGAATCTGGCGGTCTACGCGGCAATGAACTGTTTCCCCCAGGCGCAGCAGCGGATTTTGAAAATCTACAGCATGGACGGTCCGGGATTTCGGCCCGAGGTGTTGGAGAAATGTGATTTTGGCCGGATTGAGGAGCGGACCTGCAAGATTCTGCCTCATTCCTCCCTGGTGGGTATGCTGTTTGAAAAGGATATCCGCTATCAGGTAGTGGAGAGCCGTACCTTTGGCCTGGCCCAGCACAATCCCTTCACCTGGCTGGTGCAGGATGGGCGATTTGTGACGGTGTCGGATATCTACGAGACCAGGCGCTTTATGGATAACACTCTGAACGAGTGGATACTGTCTCTGGACGAGAGGAGTCTGCGCACCTTTGTGGACACGCTGTTCCAGATCCTGTCGGCCTCGGAATCCGACAACCTGATTGACTTTACAGCTAATTTGAAACGCAGTATGACAGGTGTTCTCGGAGCTATGAAGGGTCTGGACGAGGACACGCAGAAAGCGCTGAAACAGACTGTAAAATCTCTGTTTGAGATTGCCGCAGTGCGCGTGAGACAGGAGTTTAAACCCCTCCCCCTCTGGCGAGAGACAAAAAGTAGCTCAGAAGAGCCGTCCCCCTGATTTCGGTTTTGGCAGGGTCAAGGCGCTCGGGGTGCCACTGGACTCCGATGATGGGCAGACTTTCATGGCAGACAGCCTCAATACACTGATCCAGAGGGCAGCGGGAGATTACCCGCAGTCCCGTTCCCAGCTTGCCCAGCCCCTGGTGATGGGCGCTGTTGACCACCATGGTCTCCCCGTATAGACGCTGCAGAAAACTGCCGGTGAGATTGTATACCCCGTGGTACTGGTCAGCCCCCAGATAGCTGTGGCAGTCGGCGGTGGGCAGATCCTGGATGATGCTGCCGCCCAGCCCAACGTTGATGATCTGCATTCCCTTGCATATACCCAGGATGGGCAGACTGTTCTGTACGCCGTATTCCAGCGCCTGCAGCTGCAGGATATCCAGCTCCGTATCTATGGATCGGGAGCCTCTGTCCCGCTCCCCGAAAAAGGCGGGCGTGATGTCGCCTCCGCCGGGAAAGAGCAGGCCCTGGCAGGTGGACAGGTCGCTGATGGAGAGGCTGGTCAGGCAGGGGACCTGGTGCCGGTCCAAAAAGGCCTCATAATTTCCCGTATCATTCTTTCTTCCCACGATTCCAACCATCATTTTTCCGTTTCCGCCTTTCACATTATTAGTGAGAACTCCTAATACCTTATGAAAAAACTTAATTTTTTATGAATCCATTCCCAAGAACGGCAAAAAATGGTACACTAAAAAACAGCAAGGCCCGGACGATACCCAGAGAATTTACGGACGCAAGCGGCCGTAAATTACTCTGTGTGTGTTGGTATCGGTAGGGCCGCAGCGGTACTCTAAATAGGAGGATGAAGGGTATGAGCAGATTGTGGTATACAGCTCCTGCAAAAGAGTGGGAGGAGGCGCTGCCTCTGGGAAACGGACGTCTGGGAGCCATGGTGTATGGCGGTGCGGAGCACGAGCATATTCAGGTCAATGAGGAGAGCATCTGGTACGGCGGGCCGGTGGAGCGGAACAACCCGGATATGCGGGAGCAGCTGCCTGAGATCAGGCGGCTTTTGTTTGACGGGGAGATAGCCAGGGCGGAGCGGCTCATGTGGCATGCCATGTCCGGCTGTCCTAACGGACAGCACCCCTATCAGACGCTGGGAGATATTCAGATCGGTTTTGACGGAATCGGGGAAGTGACAGACTATGAGCGGGAACTGGATTTGGAAAAGGCCCTGTGCAGAACCAGCTTTACCGCAGACGAAGTGCACTATCGGCGGGAATATTTTATCTCTCATCCGGCAGACTGTATGGTGATGCGGTTTACCGCAGACCAGCCGGGAAAAATCAGCTTTTGGGCGGGACTGGAGCGCTGGCGTTTCTTTGACGGTGTTGGACAGAACTATCCGGGAGAAATCTGCCTCTACGGCAATCTGGGCCGGGGAGGCATTGAATTCGCCATGACGCTGCGAGTCAGGATCATGGGCGGCAGCATGCGGCTTTTGGGAGAGCATATCGTGGTGGAGGGCGCTGACGAGGCGGAGCTGTATTTCAGTGCGGACACCAGCTGGCATTACAGCCCGGAGGAAAAGGAGGCTGCGGTGGCGGCCTGGCTGCAAGAGACGGAGGGAAAGACTGCGGACTGGATGAACGCCGGGCGTATGTCCTCCTATGAAAGTCAGGAGATTCGGATGCAGCAGGGACTGCAGAGGTTTCTGCGGGCAAAGTTGGCCCGGCGGCTGGATCTGGCTCAGAGTCGGGAGTATGAGGAGCTTCTGGTGGCCCATGTGGCGGATTATCGGGAGCTGTATGGGCGGGTCAGCCTGGAGATAGACTGGGATCAGCAGGCGGAGCAGCTGCCCACGGACAGGCGGGTGGAGCTGGCGGCCCGGCAGTCCGAGGAGAGGAAGAGTGAGGACCTGGGACTGGCAAAGCTGTATTTTGATTACGGGCGGTATCTGCTCATCGCCTGCAGCCGTCCGGGAGGACTGCCCGCAACTCTGCAGGGACTGTGGAACAAGGATATGACGCCCCCCTGGGAGAGCAAATACACCATCAATATCAACACGGAGATGAACTACTGGCTGGCGGAGAACTGCAATCTGTCCCAGTGCCACATGCCGCTCTTTGATCTGATACGGAGCATGGTGCAAAACGGGCGCAGGACAGCCAGGGAGATGTACGGCTGCAGGGGCTTTGTATGCCATCACAACACGGATATCAACGGGGACACGGCGCCCCAGGATATGTGGATGCCCGGAACCTACTGGGTCATGGGCGCAGCATGGCTGTGTACCCACCAGTGGACCCACTATCAGTACACCCGGGATCTGCAGTTTTTGAAAGAGCAGTTCCCCATTATGTGTGAGGCGGCATTGTTTTTCCTGGACTTTTTGGTGGAGGACGGTCCCTATTTGGTGACCTGTCCCTCTGTATCGCCGGAAAACACCTACATTTTGCCCGGCGGGGAAAAGGGAGCCAACGGTATCGGCGTAACCATGGACAACCAGATTCTGCGGGATTTGTTTGGACAGTGTCTGTCGGCCTTCAGGGTGCTTGAGGAACAGGGAGAGTGTGATGAGTCGGTGAAGGCGGCGCTGGTGGAAGCGGAAATCAAGGATTTGCCGGCCTTTATCCGCCAGGTGGAGGAGACCAGGGCGAGGCTGATTCCCACACAGATCAGCGAGAGAGGAACCATACTGGAGTGGAGGCAGGACTATGAGGAGTGGGAGCCGGGTCACCGGCACATCTCCCATCTCTACGGACTGCATCCCTCGGAGCAGATCACCGTGGATGAAACGCCCGAGCTGGCCAGAGCGGCCAGGGCAACTCTGGAGCACCGCCTGGCCAATGGGGGCGGCCACACGGGCTGGAGCCGGGCCTGGATCATCAATCACTATGCCAAGCTGTGGGATGGCAACACGGCATACAGACACATAGAACAGTTGCTGGGCAATTCCACCTATCCGAATCTGTTCGACAAGCACCCGCCTTTTCAGATTGACGGCAATTTCGGCGGCGCTGCAGCCATAGCGGAGATGCTGGTACAGAGCAACAGCAGACGGGTGGTGCTATTGCCTGCCCTGCCGGACGCCTGGAAGAGCGGCAGCGTCAAGGGGCTGCGGATACAGGGCGATGCGTCGATAGACATCTCCTGGCAGGATGGGGTGTTAACGCGCTGTCAGATTTATGTGGGCAGCAGTGACCTATCCACAACCATCCGGTATGGAGAGATCACTCGCCCTCTGTGTATAGAGGCCGGTGAGAGCGGTGTGCTTACGGCGGCAGATTTTCAGAGAGTGTGAGTCGCCGGAGCCGGAATATCCGAGAATTATAGTAAACGCCATAACAAATTTCTAATGTCGTTAACTATAGGTGAGTTTGCATTTGTGAGGAGTCTATGAAGATATTACAGAGAATCAGATCCAAGTCGACCTGGGCGGGGGAGAAGGCCCGCAGGAAAATTCCGATAAACGGTGGATTGGTGGCCGCATGGGCCATCCCCACCTTGGTCATGCTGACTATCTTTTTATTGAAATCCATCTTCCCCTTTGGCGGCAGAAGCTTTCTGTATATGGACATGTACCATCAGTATATGCCTTTTTTCAGTGAGTTATATGACAAACTGCGGGGAGGAGAGAGCCTTTTTTACACCTGGAATGTGGGAATCGGCTCCAACTTTCTGGCTCTCTACACATATTATCTGGCCTGTCCCCTGCACTTTCTGGGAGCGCTGGTGCCCAAGACATATATCATGGAATTTTTGAGCTACCTGGTGGTGTGCAAGGTGGGACTTTGCGGGCTGACAGCCTGCCTGTATCTGCAGCGCCGATTTTGTACCCGATCTGTCAGCTGTGTGATTTTTTCCTGTTTTTATGCCCTGTCCGGCTTTATGGCGGCCTACAACTGGAATATCATGTGGCTGGACCCGGTGATCCTGCTGCCTCTGGTGCTGCTGGGACTGGAGCTGCTGGTGAAGGAGGGGCGCTGCGGGCTGTACTGTGTGGCGCTGGCCCTGTCCATCTACACCAATTTTTATCTGTCCATCATGGTGTGTATCTTTTTAGTATTGTATTTCCTCGCACTGCTTTTTTCGGAGAAATGCAGCGTGAAGATCCTGAGAAATTTCGCTCTTTTTTCTCTGTTGGCCGGGGGGATGGCGTCGGTGCTGCTGGTGCCGGAGGTCTGTGCCCTCCTGGCTACAGACTTTGGCCACAGCAGTTTCCCGGAGCAGGTGAAGACCTATTTTTCCGTGTTGGCGGAGCTGTCGAGGCACTGTCTCTGCGTCTCCACGGAGCGGGGGCTGGAACACTGGCCCAATATCTACTGCGGGGTGGCCGCCTTTCTGCTGGTGCCCCTGTATGCGGTGAATCCGGGGATTCCCATGAGAAGGCGATTTGCCGGTCTGGCTCTGGCGGGATTTATGCTGATCAGTTTCGGCACTAATGTGCTGGACTTTTTGTGGCATGGATTTAACTACCCGGATTCCCTGCCGGGACGGCAGACTTTTCTCTACGTGTTTTTGATACTGACCATGTGCTATGAGTGTTTCAGGCATCTGGGAGATCTGGAGCCAAAATATATCCTGTACAGCTATCTGGGAACGGTGGTGTTTTTGCTGTGCGGTCAGCAGTTTGTGGAGCATGAGGATTTCTCCCAGGAGGTATGGCTGGGAACCCTCCTGTTTGTGACGGTGTGGGCGGTTCTGCTGCACCTGTACCGCACCCGTGTGACGGGGCAGGAAAACGGAGAGCATCCGGCTGGGGCGCGAAAAAGAAAGGAATGGACGGCCCTGCTGGCTGCAGCCGCTCTGCTGGCTGCGGCGCTGGAGAGCGGTATCAACACTTACGATACCAGTGTGGGCACCACCAGCCGCTCCGCCTATCTGGGACAGCTGAATAATTATGAGCAGCTGTACGAGCTGGCGCTGCAGCGGGAGGCGGACGCAGGAAACGGCGGTGTTTTCCGTATGGAGAAATTTGCCCGCACCACCAAGAACGACGGCACGCTAGCGGGGTATCCCACCGCTTCCGTGTTTTCCTCCACCATGAATTCTTCTGTGGCGAATCTGTATGAGCGGCTGGGTATGCGCCACAGCAAGGTGTTCTATTGTTATGACGGCGCCACTGCCTTTCTCTCGGCTCTGTTGAACGTGAACTATCTCTATAAAGAGAACGCGGAAGAGTCCTCTCAGGAGGATGAAGAAGAACAGAAGGTCCAGAGTGAGGCGTGCAGTCTTTACTCTCTGATAGACACCAGAGGGCAGGTGGAGTTGTACGCCTGTGAGGCCACACTGCCCTTTGGCTATGTGGCGCCTGTGGGCTTTGACCTGCCCGAGGGCTATAAGGGTGAGCCGCTGAAACTGCAGAATGAGATGGTGGAGCTGCTGGGGACAGAGGGCAGACTGTTTCGACAGGCCGACAGCAAAAAGGCGGGAGATAAGGTGACGATGACCGCCAAGACGGACGGCTATTACTACATGCTGCTCACCGAATCAGGTACTAAAAAAATCGCCATGACCGGAGCGCTGGAGCGGAAATACACGGACCTGAAGATATATTCGGTGCTGTATGTGGGCTATCTGGAGGCGGGGCAGACAGTGACCTTTGAAAACGATGATGAGAGCGACGAGACCCCGGAGTTCAAGCTGAGCGCCTGGCGCATGGACGAGGAGGTGCTGACCCAGGTGCTGGAGCTGCTGGGCGAAAGGCATCTGGAGGAAGTGTCCTGCGACAGCACCCATGTGAGCGGAAAGCTGGAGCTGGAGGAGGCCGGGCGGCTGATCCTGTCCATCCCCTACGAGAAAGGCTGGACCATTCTGGTAAATGGGGAGGTACAGGAACCTGTGCTGGTGGGAGAGTGCCTGATGGCGCTGGATCTGGAGCCGGGAGACTATGAGATTGAGCTGGAATACGTGCCCTATGGGCTGAAACAGGGAATATTGTTGAGCGCGGTGAGCGTTCTGATATTTGTGGCGATTATGGTCCTGCGACGTAGAAAGAAGCCTGAAAAGCAGGGTATGGAGGGGGAGAGATGATCGCAATACTTACAAGTTCACTGGGAGGCTCCCGAAAGGTTGACGGCAGGAGATATCCCGCGCCTTTGCTGGGAGATAACGGTCTGGTGGAACGGATAAAAAGTGTCTGGAAAGAGAATTCCAATGTGCTGCTCATCAGTGCATCTCCGGAGGAATATGAAAGAAATGACAGTATCCTGCACTGCCAGAGGGAGGCATTTCCCATGAGCGGGTTGCCTGTCTGCGACTTTCTGCTGTGTGATGGACGGACGGAGGATATGGCCTATAGACTGGGGGAGTTTGACGTTCTTGTGCTGGCCGGGGGCCATGTTCCCACGCAAAATAGTTTCTTTGAGAGACTGGACCTGCGGCGCCGCCTGGAATCGTTTGACGGTCTGCTGATCTCCTGGAGCGCAGGCTCCATGAACTGCGCCGAACTTGTCTATGCCCTGCCGGAGGCAGAGGGGGAGGGTGTGGACCCCGGGTACCGCCGGTTTATCCCAGGTCTGGGTATCACCCGACACCAGATTCTCCCTCATTTCCAGGACCTCAGAACGGAGCGCGTGGACGGACTGCGTGTGGTGGAGGATATGGCGTATCCGGACAGTATGGGCAGAGAGTTCATCGCTCTGAATGACGGCAGCTATATCCTCCATGACAATGGAGCGGAAACCCTGTATGGGGAGGCGTACAGGATCAAGGATGGACGTATGACACAGATTTGCAGGCAGGGGGAGTCTGTGCAAATATAGTTTACATATTGTCGCATAAGATTGCGTTTGTTGTAACATAAATGTGGTAGAAATGAAAAGGGGAAATTTGGTAGTTTCAGCATAGAATTAATATAAACTTGTGGAAACGGAGAACGACAGGATGAGTTTTAGTGATAAATTGATGGAGCAGAGAAAGAAATACGGTTTTTCACAAGAGCAATTAGCTGAAAAAATGGGAGTCTCGAGACAGGCAGTTTCCAGGTGGGAAACGGAAAATACGCTGCCGGATGCCTATAACCTGAAAAAAATCAGTGAGTTATTTCATGTTTCTATTGATTACTTATTGGCAGAAGGCACTTGCTCTCAGGAAGAGAAAAGAGATGGTGCGGAGAATGGTCAAATGACTCAAAAAGATTCCACATACAAAAAGTCAATGTTCTGGTCGATATTCTTGATTACTTTTGGAGTGTTGGGGATTCTGGCATTGTATATTCTTTCGACGCAAATACCAGCAATAGTAATGTGTCCCGAACCTGTAATGTCAAATACGGTGCAAATCGAGACAAATATAATGGCACAAAATCCAGAAACACTCTACTCTCCGCAAAAAGTGTATTCTTTTTTCCCTTTTCTGGATTCTCACCATCTGAAAGGGGTTGCTGCAGGATTTGTGTGTTTAGTTATAATGGGATTTATTTTATTGACATACAATATGCGTATAACCCGATGGGACTTTATGTGGCACAAACAACATATGTAAAGTAATACTGTGGCGCAAGATATGTGAATTTATGGAATGGGAGCTGCTCATTGTTTAGTGAGTGGCTCTTCTTTTTTTATAATAATGTTTGAGGTGTACACCGCCAGGGACATCTGCTAAGCTATAAAACAAGCGATAAACCGGAAAGGAGACAGATATTTATGACCACACCCGTTTGTTTTGTATAGCGCGGCTATTGCAAATAAAAAAGAATAAGTGATAGCCTGCGCATCGGACTGTAAGGAAAGATAACAGGAGATGTGATGAGCTATTTGAGAAAAATTGAATATGAGATTGTTCCGACAGAATCATTTACGGTGATTCGGGGATGCTCCGGCTGTGGCGGAAAAACGTATTTTAAAAATACGAAAAAGTTCCGGGTCAATGCCAACGGCAGCAAGCTGGACGTCTGGTTGATCTATCAGTGTGAGAAATGTAAGCATACTTTTAACCTTACAATTTATGAGAGACAGAGTGTTTTAGCCATTCCCAAGGATGAATACAGCCGTTTTCTGGACAATGATGAGCAGCTTGCGGAAATGTATGGCAGAAATCTGCAGCTATTCAGACAAAACAGGGCTGAGGTTGACTCTGAGAGAATGTATTATCAGTTCGTAAAACGACAGGATGGGACGGTGGAGGCAGACAGACGCGAACAGCAGATCGTGCTTTCGATACATAATCCCTGCGGATTAAAAATCCGCCCTGAAAAGCAGATTGCGGGAATGCTGGGCCTGTCAAGAAACCAGGTTCAAAAAATGATGCAGGAAGGGGAAATCGAGCCGGAAAATATTTCGCCGCAATTCGTCTCTTTTTATGTGAAAGAGCATCTTATGAAAGAACACCTTTTGTAAAAATACAGGCAGTTGTCCTATGTGGGCAACTGCCTGTCTGTATATCTCGGAAAGTATATATTTTATATGGAACTGACTCGGTACACTACGCAGGCGTGGGGAGCCACAGTGGCGGAGATCACGGACTGGGCGCAGCTGGTCTCCCTGGTCCACAGTTCTTTCAAGGTAACTTTATCCTCGTATCCCAACTCCTCCAGAGACACGGACAGCTCCTGCTCCTTTTCCCCCAGGTTGAACAGGGCTACATAGTGAGCGTCCGATGCCATATCGTCCGCACGCCAGATGGCCTTCCCCTCGTCCCGGCAGATCTGATGGGGCTTTACGGAGGGGGGCAGCATGGCCAGCAGCTCGTCGTTGGTCAGCAGGGACAGGGTATCTTCGTCCAATAGTGTCAGCTCCGCGCCGATCATCAGCGGAGAGCCGAACAGGCACCACAGAGTCATCATGGTTCTGGCCTCGTTCTGGGTAAAATTGGAGGTCCACTCATGACCAAAGCCCTTGCCCAGCTGGCCGATGGGCAGCATGTCGCAGTCGGGGTAGCACCCTGCGGACACATGATCCTGCCACAGCTCGCAGCGGTAGAACATATTTTTCAGCAGTTCAAAATTATCCCAGAAATCATCGGTAATGCGCCACATATTGGCGTGGGTCTCATAGTACCAGGCCTGATCGATAATGGCCGGTCCGGGGGACAGGGACAGCACAATGGGACGCCCGCAGCGCTCGATAGCCGTGGAGAGCATCCGCACCTCATCCCGGCAGGAGGGCTGGTCATAGCGGCAGATATCGTCGCATTTGATAAAGTCCACACCCCAGGAGGCGTACAGCTCCATCAGGGAGTCGTAGTAGGCCTGTCCCGCCGGAGTGTCCTTTACCCCGTACATATCCGGGTTCCAGGGGCACACGGAGGAGGCGATGGCTATGTCGTTAGCCGTCACATCCGTGCCCTTGACAGCGCAGTGGTGGTGGGCGGCGATACGGGGAATGCCCCTCATGATATGTATGCCGAATTTCAGTCCCAGGTCATGGATATAGTCGGCCAGGGGTTTAAAACCGGCTCCGTCCGCGGAGGAGGGAAAGCGTGCGGGGTCCGGCAGCAGACGGGAGTACTCGTCCATGGCCACCTCCGCAAACGGAATATACTGGTACTCGTCCCGGCGGCTCCCTGCGCCGATGGCGTACCACTCGATATCCACCACAATGTATTCCCAGCCGTGTTTTTTCAGGTGCGCAGCCATATAGTCCGCGTTGGCCTTCACCTGCTTTTCGTTTACCGTGGTGTCATAGTAGTCGTAGCTGTTCCAGCCCATGGGCGGGGTGGGGGCAAAATCGTTCTTGTTCCTCTTTTTCATAAGAAATCTCCTTGCATTGATATTTGGTTTTATTATAAACTCTCTTTTGTTAAAAGGGAATGCCCAAATGTACAATATTTTCAGTCTGTTAAAAACAAACCTATAACTATACATTGTTTATATTAATCATCTGGTTTATAATCAAATGTATAAATCGGGATTGACCAAGTTCTTTAGCGTGAGGGATATTCCTTGTCCAAAGGGCGGGAAGATGGGTAAAAGATATAGAAAACTGAAAATTTAAGGGAGGAAATGTAAATGATCAAAGCAGTAATATTTGATATGTATGAGACGCTGATAACTCTTCATGAAAGTCCGTTATACTTTGGGACACAGATGGCGCTTGACGCAGGTATCGAGGAAGATAAATTTCAGAGACTATGGAGCGTCGCAGAAGAGGACAGAACTATAGGAAAAATAACTTTAGAAGAAATCTTGGAAAAGATTCTCAAAGAGAATGATTGTTATTCTGAAAGTAAAATTGAATATATTGTAAAAAAGCGCATTGAGTGTAAAGAAGAAGTATTCAATCATTTGCATGCTGAAATCCTTCCCATGTTACGAGCATTAAAGGAAAAAGGAATATTAATCGGCTTAATCAGTAATTGTTTTTCTGAGGAATCTGTGGTTATAAAGAAAAGCATTTTGTATCCATTTTTTGATGCTGTATGTTTATCTTTTGATGAAGGCATGCAAAAACCAGATCAGGCTATATTTAACAGATGCATAGAAAAGCTAAATGTGCGGGCTGATGAATGTTTATATGTAGGTGATGGCGGAAGCTGTGAACTGGAGGCAGCAAAAATGGTTGGCATGAAAGCGGTACAAGCGGTGTGGTATCTAAAAGAAGGTACAAATCAGCCCTCCAAAAGAAAAGAAGAGTTTGTAAATGTTGAAACACCACTGGATATTTTAAATTTTTGCCTGTAGATGGATAATCTCTCCCATGAGATCAGAGTCAGCAACGTTCTTAACCAGTCATTTTCTGAAATATCATGCCTTCATAAAATTTTCATACAAAAATTTGAAATTTTGTTTGAAATTGGATGGGAAACATGCTATAATGTAAGCGCTTACATATAGATTATATCTATATTTGCAGAGTAACCAGGAATGACCGGCATTTTGGCAGATCGCAAAGCACCGCAGGCGCGGGAAATGATGTCCTGTGAGATTTCGCTAGAGAACTGCGGAGCAGGGACAATCCGCCAGACCACCGGAGAAAGTGAGGCGCAGCATGGAACTGAGAACAGCAGTATCCCCCAGAGATGTGAAGCATTACACAACAGAGCGTCTGAGAGAGGAGTTTCTGATTCAGAATCTTTTCGTGCCCGGACAGATCAAGCTGGTGTACAGCCACATCGACAGAATCATCACAGGTGCGGCAGTGCCTGTGGAGCCCATCACCCTGACCGCAGGGGATGAGCTTAGAGCAGAGTATTTCTGCCAGAGAAGAGAATTAGGTGTCATCAATATCGGAGGTGCCGGAACGATTACTGTGGACGGCAAAGTGTACAAGGTAGGCTTTAAGGAGGCTATGTACATCGGCATGGGTTCCCGGGATATTGTATTTGCCAGCGAGGATGCGGCGGACCCGGCCAAATTCTATCTGAATTCCGCCCCCGCACACCGCACCTGTCCTACCGTGCTGATAAAGCCCGAGGGTACTCCCGAGGAGGGCGTGGTCATTGTAAAGGATGAAAACAAGGTGGAACTGGGCTGTCTGGAGGACGCCAACCACAGGGTTATCTGCAAGTATATTCTGCCCGGCCAGGTGGAGAGCTGCCAGCTGGAGATGGGCATGACCAGATTGGAACCCGGCAGCGTGTGGAACTCCATGCCCTGCCACACCCACGACAGGCGCATGGAAGTGTATCTGTATTTTGATATGCCGGAGGACGCCTTTGTGATGCACTACATGGGCGAGCCTCAGGAGACACGGCACATTGTGATGCGCAACGAGGAGGCCGTAATCTCCCCCAGCTGGTCCGTTCATTTCGGCTGCGGCTCCAGAGCCTACACCTTTATCTGGGGCATGGTGGGAGAGAACCAGGACTTCGACGACATGGACGGCGTGGCCAATCAGGACCTGCGCTAAAAACTGTACAAAGAGGAACGTAAATGGTGGGATTTCCCATCGAAAATCATATCAATAAAAAAGGAGAGAGAAAAATGAGCGAATTTACAAATTTCAGCCTGGAAGGCAAAGTGGCACTTGTGACGGGAGCGTCCTATGGCATCGGTTTTGCGATTGCTTCCGCATATGCGGAGGCAGGCGCAACGATCTGCTTTAACGATATCAAGCAGGAGCTGGTGGACAAGGGACTGGCGGCCTATGAGGAGAAAGGCATCAAGGCTCATGGCTATGTGTGCGACGTGACCGACGAGGCGGCTGTGAACGCAATGGTGGCAAAGATTGAGCAGGAAGTGGGCGTGATCGATATTCTGGTGAACAATGCCGGTATCATTAAGCGCATTCCCATGATCGATATGACTGCGGAGCAGTTCAGACAGGTGATCGATGTGGATCTGAACGCACCCTTTATCGTGTCCAAGGCCGTTATTCCTTCCATGATTAAAAAGGGTCACGGCAAGATCATAAACATCTGTTCCATGATGTCCGAGCTTGGACGTGAGACCGTATCCGCTTACGCTTCCGCCAAGGGCGGTCTGAAGATGCTGACCAGAAATATCTGTTCCGAGTACGGCCAGTACAACATTCAGTGTAACGGCCTTGGGCCCGGCTATATCGAGACTCCCCAGACGGCACCCCTGCGCGAGGTACAGCCGGATGGCAGCAGACATCCCTTTGACCAGTTTATCTGTGCTAAGACTCCTGCCAACAGATGGTTAAAGGCAGAGGAGCTTACCGGTCCCGCAGTGTTCCTGGCCTCCGAGGCGTCCAACGCCGTAAACGGTCATATTCTGTATGTGGACGGCGGTATTCTGGCCTATATCGGCAAGCAGCCTGAATAAACAGATTTTGGAGGTTATCATGAAAATTGCATTGATAAACGAGAACAGCCAGGCGGCCAAGAACGGGCTGATCTGTGACACCTTGAAAAAAGTGGTGGAACCCATGGGACATGAGGTTTACAATTACGGTATGTACGGTGCGGAGGACCCCAACTCCCTAACCTATGTGCAGAACGGAATCCTAGCGGCAGTGCTGCTTAACAGTGGCGCTGCGGACTATGTGATCACCGGCTGCGGCACCGGAGAGGGAGCCATGCTGGCCTGCAATTCTTTTCCCAAGGTGCTGTGCGGACATATTGAGAGTCCTCTGGACGCCTACCTGTTTTCCCAGGTAAACGACGGCAACTGTGTGGCTCTGCCCTTTGCGGAGAATT
>CAYLIM010000010.1:0-54709 GCA_964383805.1 uncultured Acetatifactor sp. | reverse complement strand
AGGGCATACGTCTGCAACACCGTTATCGCCGGTTCAAATCCGGCTCGCACCTCTGGAAAGGATCCCGCATGTTCGGGGTCTTTTTTTACGACAACTCCTATTGTGCAGGCATAACGTGCCGCCGTGTTGGAGAGAGCAGAGAAGGATTGAGATGAGCAACAGGAAGAAGACAGGAATAACGATTGCTTTGAGTATATTCATCTGCCTGATTGGACTGCTGGGCAGTATTTCCGGCAGCCTGCGCTACGCAATGCGCGATAGAGCAATAGAAACGCTTGCGAGGGAATGGGAACTTTCCCAGATGCAGATCACTAAGATCGCGGATCGCATGTCGATGGCTCTGTTTTTTGTGGTGATGGTGGATACTCCGGGAATTGACGGCGAGGGTGCCGAAAAACTGCTGGACGCAGAATATACCAGAGATTTTGTGGCTGCAAAGCTGAGAGACTTTAGAGATGATCTGCTGAAGAAGACCGGGAAGGGCCGAATAGACTTTGATGATATTGCGCAGTTGGAAGAGGAGTACAGAGACGCGGTCACCCGGGATCTGCAGTATAGTGTCACCCCCGATGACATGGAGAGATACGAAACTACATGGGATAATCTGGCACTGGGACAGCGTTTTATTCTGGACACTTACCGAAATGACCACCCGGTTCTGTTTACTGCGGCAAGAATAATTTTGTCCAATGGTTTTCTGATTTTGACAGCACTGTTGACGGTGGCAGTGGGCGTGGGACTCTGGTTTTTAAATGGGCACAGTTTCAGAGGATACAGAGCATACGGCGTGGCCCTGCTGATTCCCGGTATAGCGGATTGCGCAATGTCGGCATCCTGCGGTTTTATGGCGGAGACAGTCAATCATATCGTTGATATGCGGAGCAATCTGATGACCCTGTTCTTTGCGCCTGTCAGCCAGATGTTTCTGATTCTGGGAGGGATTTATGTCCTGTTGGGAGCGGTTTCTACCTTGCTGTCTGTCTTGACAAAAAGAAAGAGGAAATCTGCAAGACCTTGATTGTGAAAAGCGATTGAGGTCTTTTTTACTGGGGTATACTCAAGGGAGGCATATCAGGATGAGTATAATGGGTTTTGTAATCGTCATATTGATTTTTATTGTGGGCATCGGGCTTGTCAACGAGAAATGGATTCATTTGCAGAGCGACATTGCTCTGGTGCTTTTCTCACTGATTATCAGCGTTGTATTGCTGCTGGCTGATATGCTGGTACCGGGGGAGTCTCTCTCAAAGCCGCTGCACCAGATCGCCAGTTTTGAGTTCGAGGCCTATCTGCTGGATACGGTATTATGTTTTATGCTCTTTGCGGGGGCCAGCAAGGTGAATCTGCGCAAATTCCGGCAGAATCTGAAAGCCATCAGTCTGCTGGCGCTGCTGACGACGGTGCTCTCCTCTCTGCTGTACGGCGTGTTGTTCTGGGGAGCCGCCCGGCTGTTTGGCGTTCCGGTGGATATATGGCTGTGTATTCTGCTGGGCTGCATTGTGTCTCCCACAGATCCCATCGCTGCCACAGGCATCTTGAACAAGCTGGGATTGTCCAAGAATGTCACCTCGGTGATTGAGAGTGAATCGCTTTTCAACGATGGTACGGGCGTAGCGCTCTTTGTTTTTTTCAAGAGCATTGTGGGAAACAGCGGAGAGAGCAATTTCCTGACGGTGATGCTAAAAGAGGTGCTGGGGGCGCTGGCAGTGGCATTGGCTGTGTCCTTTTTGCTGGGGCAGCTGATGAAACTGACCCGGGAGCCGGTGCGGCAGATTCTGATCAGTGTTCTGGACGTGGCGCTGGCCTATGCGGTCTGCGAACACTTTGGGTTCTCGGGAGTCATCGCGTCGGTGGTGTGCGGCATGTATTTTGCCTATGTGATGGGCGGTCAGGAGCGAAAAAGGCAGGTGTACGATCCCCACAATCTGTATGTGGATTTCTGGGAGATTCTGGACAGTATACTGAACGCCGTGCTTTTTGTCATGATTGGCCTGTCGGTGCTGAATGTCCATATCAGTTCTCATATTCTGTTTATTGTGCCGGTGTCCATTGCGGCGGTGATTTTGTCCCGCTTTGTCGGAGTGGCCCTGTCCAGTCTGCTGTTGGGCAGAGGGAGGATTCCCAGCAGCTATAGTCTGACGGAATTTGTGTCGCTGATGACATGGAGCGCCCTGAAAGGCGGACTGTCTCTGGCCCTGGCCATGAGCACCAGGGAACTTTTGGGTCAGGAGCAGTATCTGGTGGTGCTGAACACAGCGTATGTGACGATTCTTTTCACGGTGGTGGTACAGGGATTGACAGTGAAGAGCGGCTATCGGCTGATAGAACAGCATAAGGCCCGCCGGGTCCGGAGGCAGAGCGAGAGCCGGTAGGAGTCAGCAACTTATAATGGGAGGATAAAGCCAATGAAAATCATTATAGTGGGTCTTGGGCAGACGGGAACATTGCTGGCCCAGCGGACGGCGGCAGAAAGCCATGATACGGTGGTGATAGACAGTGACAGAGAGCGAGTGGAGAGCGTGACCAATCTCTACAATGTCAGCGGGGTCTGCGGCAGCGGCGCCTCCAAGGAAATCCTGCTGCAGGCGGGAGCGGCCACGGCAGATGTGATCATTGCGGTGACGCCTGTGGACGAGATCAATCTGATGGCATGTATGGTGGCAAAAAACTGCGGCGCGCGCTACACGGTGGCTCGGATTCACAGACCGGAATTATCGGGGGACGGAGACTATTTTTCCCAGACCTTTCAGATTGACTGCATCACCAATCCCAAGCTGGACACGGCGCAGGAAATGTACAGGCAGATCAGTATTCCGGGCAAGGTCAAGGCGGATGCCTACTTCAGCGATGTGGCTACGATCATTCGGATAAAAATGGATCGGAATATTATTCCCAGCGGCAGTATGCCCATGCGGGAAGTGAAGAGTTTTTTCGGCACAGACATGCTGGTGGCTACCGTAACACGGGGAGGAAAACTGTATATACCAAATGGCGATTTTGTGATACAGCCCGGTGATGTGGTGGGTATCATTGCCGCCGATACAGCGATTTCACAGATTATCATAAAACTGGGGCTGACACACAAACCGGCCAGAAATATCGTGCTGGTAGGCGGCGGTACGGTGGCGTATTATCTGGGCAAAAAGCTGCTGGAAAACAAGAGGAACGTGACCATTCTGGAGAATGACAGAAAGCGCTGCGCAGAACTGGCGCAGCTGCTCCCTACAGCACAGATCAGCTATGCGGACGGCGTGGATGCGGATGTGCTGCTGGAGGAGGGCATGGAAAAAGCGGACGTGTGCGTATCCCTGACGGGAAATGACGACGCCAATCTGGTGATCTCTCTGTTTGCCTGGTCCTGCGGCGTGGAGTCCGTTATCACACGGGTCAACACCACCGCCTACGAGAAACTGCTGAACAAGGTCAACATAGATATAACTATTTCTCCCGCTGTTATTTCTGCGAACCGGGTCATGAGTTTTGTGAGAAATGTGACGGTATACAATGCCAGCGGCAATGACATACAGTGCCTGTACCAGTTAGCGGGAGGGATGGCGGAGGCCATAGAATTTATCGCGTATGACGGCTGCAAAAAATTGGGAATCCCCTTCAGGCAGCCGGAGTTCAAGCTGAAAAAGGATATTCTGGTGGCTATGATCATCCGTCAGGGACAAGTCATCATCCCGGACGGCAACAGCTGTATTCAGTCCGGCGACCGTGTGGTGGTTATCAGCAAAAAAGGGCACGGACTGAATACGCTGAACGACATTTTTGCGCTATAGCGCATTTTCCAGAGCTGCAAATACCTGTCCTATAGGCTCCTGAATGCACAGATCCGCATAGCGGTCTCTGGGCGTAGGCGACATGTTGATGACGATCAGGTGATCTCCCTGGAAATAGTCTATGAGACCGGCGGCGGGATAGACGGCCAGAGAGGTGCCGCCGATAATCAGTACATTGGCCTGATGAATGGCCTTGACAGCGCCGTTTATCGTGTCCTGATCCAAACCCTCCTCGTACAGTACCACATCCGGTTTGATTGGACCGCCACACTTGTCACAGTGGGGCACGCCCTCGGTGTTCATGATATAGGAGAGATCATAAAAAGCATGGCAGCTCTCGCAGTAGTTGCGCAGCACGGAGCCATGCAGCTCATATACCCTTTGGCTGCCCGCAGCCTGGTGCAGACCGTCGATATTCTGGGTGATGACGGCGTCAAGCTTGCCCATTTCCTCCAGGCGGGCCAACATACGGTGGGCGGTGTTGGGAGCGGCGTTGGGAAAAAGCATTTTGTTGTGGTAAAACCGGTAAAATTCCTCCGGATTTCTGCGGTAAAAGCTGTGGCTCAGAATGGTCTCCGGCGGGTAGTCGTACTGCTGGTTGTACAGTCCGTCCACGCTGCGAAAGTCCGGTATGCCGCTCTCTGTGGAGACGCCTGCGCCTCCAAAAAACACGATATGATCATTGGCTTTGACAATCTGAACAAAGCTGTCAGTTTCCTTGGACATATGATTCTCCTTTCTGTCTCGCATGGGAGCTGCAAAAGAACCGTAAGATTCGCCCAGGCAAGAGGGCTTTTTCGCCGCCTTGCCTGGGCTTTTCTCTCTAAACGGTCATATTAAATTTCCTTATAGGCAGGGACAAACACAGGGAAACCATCGTTGCCCTTCAGTTCCTTGCCAGCGGAGACTGTCACTTCCTTGTCGGTGATGACGTAATCCATCTCCACGTTGTCCATGATGGTGGTGTCCTGCATCAGGATACAGTTCTTTACCACCGAACCCCGTCCGACCTTGACTCCCCTGAACAGTACGCAGTTCTCGATCTCACCTTCGATGACACAGCCGTCAGCCACCATGGAGTTCTTGACTCTGGACTTGCCGATGTAGCGAGTCGGGTTGTCATCGCGGACTCTCGTGTAAATGGGGGCGCGGTCAAAGAGGGCGTTCAGGTTTTCATCCTGCAGCAGGCGCATATTCTCGTTGAAGTAGCTGTTCTTGTCACTGATGCGCGCCGTGTAGCCCGTGTACTCATAGCCGTACACCTTTAACTCCTCCAGCTGGGGAGCCAATATGTCCCGCTCAAAATAGCTGAAACCATGGACGTAGGCGTTGGAAATCTGCTCAATCAGCAGTTCCCTGTCAATGAGATAGATATTCATGGAGTAATTCTGCGGGCCCTGATCCTTGGGATTGGTCTTGATCCGGTTCACCCGGCGGCTATCCGCATCCATCTCCAGCGTGTAGTACAGATCTGTGGTCAGCGTAGGCTGCAGATTCATGAAACTGTAAGGTATCTCCTCTTTCTTGTAGGCGATAGTCACGTCTGCGCCGCTGGCGACATGAGCGTCAATCATAGCGTTGAAATCAAAATTAGCAACAATATTGGCGTCGGAGATAACTACATATTTTTCTCTCTGTACCTTCAGAAACTCAAGTATGCTGGCCAGAGCCTCCACACGTCCGTTGTACACCTTGACAGTCTTCTCGGCAAAGGGCGGCACAATATTCAGACCGCCGTTCTTGCGGGTCAGGTCCCACTCACGGCCGGAGCCCAAGTGGCGCATCAGGGAACGGTAATTCTTGCGCACGATCACGGAGATATTGTCAATGCCGCAGTTCACCATGCTGGACAACAGAAAGTCGATCATGCGGTAACGGCTTGCAAAAGGGATGGAAGCCATCAGACGCTCGCTTACCAGCTCGGGAACCTGATTGTCATAGCTGTTGGGGAAAATAATGCCCAGGGCATCCTGATTCGTATTTACCATTGTGATTCACCATCCTTTATATCATTTTCTACCATGGCGTTGGGTCCAACCAAAGCTCTGGCGCCAATGCGCACACCGGGTCCCACTGTGGCTACGCCGTTCTCGCCGTTCTCCGGCATGGCGCCGACCACGGCGTTGACGCCTATCTCGGCGTTTTCAGCCACAATACAATGCTTTACGGAGGCGCCGGCATGGATTACACTGCCTCCCATAACCACGGCGTCCTCAACGGTGGCGCCCGGCTCTACCTTTACGCCGGCAAAGAGGATGGAGTGTTTTACATGGCCGTTGATGCGGCAGCCGTCAGTGATCATGGAGTTTTCCACCACGGCGTTTCCGCCTATCTTATGGCCGGTCATGCCGCTGTTGCGGCTGTATATCTTCCAGCTCTCGTCAAACAGATTGATACCGGAGGTCTCGGGATCCATGATCTCCATATTGGCCTCCCACAGAGAGGATATGGTGCCCACATCCTTCCAGTAGCCGCTGAAATGATAGGCGTACATCTGCCGACCGTCCCGCAGCAGATTGGGAATGATATTATTGCCGAAATCATTGGAGGAATTGGGATCAGCCTCATCCTCGATCAGATATTTCTCCAGAATATCACGGTTAAAAATATAGATACCCATGGACGCCAGGTTGGATTTGGGATTCTTGGGTTTCTCCTGGAATTCCGTGATCTTGTCGTTCTCGTCGGCCACCATCAGTCCGAAACGGGAGGCCTCGTCCCAGGGTACCTCCATAACCGCCACAGAAAACTCGGCGCCCTTCTCCTTGTGGAACTGCAGAAAATCATTGTAGTCCTGCTTGCAGATCTGATCGCCGGAGAGGATAATCACATATTCCGGGTCGTAGCGTTTGATGAAGGACAGATTCTGATAAATGGCATTAGCTGTACCCTTGTACCAGGCGGAACCCTGCGCCTGCTGATAGGGGGGAAGCACATGTACGCCGCCGTAGAGACGGTCCAGATCCCAGGGCTGTCCGTTGCCAATATATTCGTTCAGCACCAGAGGCTGGTACTGAGTCAGGATACCAACGGTGTCGATTCCTGAGTTGACGCAGTTAGATAAGGGGAAGTCGATAATCCGATACTTTCCGCCAAAAGGAACTGCAGGTTTAGCCAGTTTTTGTGTCAGGGCGTACAATCTGGAACCCTGTCCACCGGCTAGAATCATTGCAATCATTTCTTTTGCCATACTGGATCTCCTTTTTTGATACTTATTTGGTGTAAATTGCATATTACACTTTGTTATATATTAGCATTTCTGGACAATTTAAACAAGTACTTAATGTAAAAAACCCCAAGTTCTTTTTTATAAGAAAAATTTAAGAATTCCGAGGCGCTCCGGCGGTTGAGGAGGCTCGAATTTTCTGTTATAGTTATAGAAGGTAGAAGAAATTTGGAGGAAAATGCCATGCGCAGGAGAAAACGGGAGGAACTGATCCCCTATGACAAGACCAAGAGGGTTATCTATGTATATCGCCGGGGGAAAAAGCGTTCCGTCGGAGGGGTGGTAGGCGGACTTCTGTTGGGCCTGGGAGTTCTGTGCCTGCTGTACTGTCTGTTCATTCTTTTGTTTGTGCGATTTGGCTCCTGGTTTTTCCTGACCTGGGGCGTGGGAGGGTTGGCGCTGCTGATCTGGGGCGGTCTGCTGCGCGGCCAGAGAACGGAGGGCATGCCGCGGTGGCTCAAGTTCTGCTGGGGATTGTTGGTAGCCGTGGGCCTGACAGCTCTTGTGGCTGTGGAGGGGTTGATACTGACTCAGTTCGGAGCCCAGGCGCAGCCGGGGGCGGATTACTGTATCATTCTGGGCGCCCAGATCAGAGAAAACGGTCCCAGCGATGTGTTGAGACGGCGCCTGGACCGTGCGGTGGTCTATCTGCGGCAGAATCCTGAGACCCAGGCCATAGTATCCGGCTGCCAGGGCAGCAACGAGCCGAAGAGTGAGGCCAGAGGCATGTATGACTATCTGGTGGCAGCGGGAATTGCGCCGGAGCGGATATGGCTGGAGGAGGCGTCTCGCAATACCTGTGAGAATCTGGAGCTGAGTGGGAATCTGCTGAACCGTCAGGAGGACAGCGTGGTGCTTGTCACCAACAACTTTCATATGTACCGGGCGCTGCATCTGGCACAGGGAGCGGGCTATGAGCATGTGCAGGGCCTGTCGGCCAGCTCCTACCCCTGGACATTGCCCAACAATATGCTCCGGGAATTCATGGGCGTGGTGAAGGACTTTTTAGCGGGACATTTTTGAGGCGTTGAAATTATAATTAAGAGGGACAGACAATGGACATTAACATAGGAGATATTTTAAAGTTGAAAAAGCAGCATCCCTGCGGCAGCAGAGAGTGGGAAGTGCTTCGGGTGGGAGCGGATTTCAGGCTCAAGTGCAAAGGCTGCGGACACCAGATCATGATCGCCCGGCGGCTGTTGGAGAAAAATATCAAAGAGATTCTGCCCGCAGAATGATTTTTGTAAAAAAGATAGAGAAAAAGTGAAGTTTTTGCTTGATTTTCCGGAGCCTGTATGGTATTATTGATAGCTGTGATATATTAATTCCTTGCTCCCGGTGAGGCGGGGGCCAGAGACCAGAAGGAGGTAACTTTAATGAACAAGTACGAATTAGCCGTTGTTGTTAGCGCTAAGATCGAGGACGAAGAGAGAGCACAGGTTGTCGAGAAGTGCAAGGCTCTCGTGGAGAGATTTGGCGGTACCATTACAGAGGTGGATGAGTGGGGCAAGAAGAGACTTGCTTACGAGGTTCAGAAGATGAAGGAAGGCTTCTACTACTTCATCAGATTTGACGCAGAGCCCACAGTGCCTGCAGAGATCGAGAGCCGTGTCCGGATTATGGACAATGTCATCAGATACTTAGTCGTTAGACAGGACGAGGCATAAAGAAAGCGAGATTATGTATGAACAAAGTAATTCTTATGGGACGTTTGACCAGAGATCCTGAGGTGAGATATTCGCAGGGAGCTAACCAGACTGCAGTGGGGCGTTTCTCCATTGCGGTGGACAGGAGATTTAAGCGCGAGGGCGAGCCTGACGCTGATTTCTTTAACTGTACCGCTTTTGGCAAGCAGGCGGAGTTTATCGAGCGCTATTTGCGCAAGGGTGTAAAAGTGGTAGTCTGCGGCAGAATCCAGAACGACAACTACACCAATAAGGAAGGTCAGATGGTTTACAGTGTCCGTGTCATGGTGGATGAGATCGAGTTTGCGGAGAGCAAAAACGCATCGGCGGGAAGTGGCGATAACGGATACAATGGCGGTGGTTACATGGGCGGCGGTAACAACGCTCCCGCACCCAGCGGCGCAGGCGATGGTTTCATGAATATTCCTGACGGAATCGACGAGGAACTGCCGTTCAACTAATTGACAATTATTTAAGATAGGAGGCACTGAAAATGGCTTACAATAAAGCAGAGAAATCTGAATCTCCAATGAGAAAAAAAGGCGGTATCCGCAGAAAGAGAAAGGTATGCGTATTCTGCGGCAAAGATAATGTGATCGATTACAAGGACACCAACAAGCTCAAGAGATATGTGTCCGAGAGAGGCAAGATCCTTCCCCGCCGTATTACCGGCAACTGCGCTAAGCACCAGAGAGCGCTGACCTCTGCGATCAAGAGAGCACGTCACGTTGCGTTGATGCCTTACGTTCAGGATTAAGGTTTCATAGAGTGGAATAACAGAAATGACCAATTGGCCGTCGGCTGGTTGGTCATTTTTTTGTCCCTCTATGCCGATATATATTCCATATAAAAAGGCGGCATCTATATTTTTCATCCCCATATTTTGCCCATAAACAGCAGGATATGGGGAAAGCCCCGACGATTTGACAAATTAATTAGTGGCATAATGCTCTAAACTATGGTACAATATCCGCAAAGGGCAAAGTCGGACGGGCTGCCCAACTGGAGAATGGCTATGGCGAAACATATGAAAAAATATATCAGGTTAAAGGGACGTATTAAGACGTATCTGAATTTTATCATATATTTGGGAGTTCTGCTGTGTGCTGTGTCTGCCGCGGTGTTTTTGATTGACTACCGGGCGGGCGGTATAGTGACCTGCTTTACCATATTTTATCTGGCGATAACTCTTACCCTGTATTTTTACAACAAACCTCTGATTATGAATGAGCTTATCAGCTTTGCCACGGAATACGGGCAGATACAGAAAAAGCTGTTGCGGGATCTGGAGATTCCCTATGCGCTGTTGGATGACGGCGGCAAGGTGATCTGGACCAACACGGCTTTTGAGATGGTGGTGAATCAGCCTAAGGGCTACCGTAAGTCGCTGACCAGTTTGTTTCCCACTCTCACCCGGGATCGGCTGCCGGATGACAGCGGACTGGATGAGGCGCAATATGAGCTGCACTATGAGGACAGCGAGTATGTGGTTCGATTTAAGAAGATTTCACTGAAGGAAATGGCCGAACACAGTGATATGATCCAGGCACAGGGCTACAATGGCTATCTGATTGCCATGTACCTTTTCGATGAGACAGCTCTACACATAGCCCTGCAGGAGGTGGACGACCAGTCTCTGGCGGTGGGGATGGTGTATTTGGACAATTATGATGAGGCTCTGGAGAGTGTGGAGGAGGTCAGACGCTCTCTGCTGATCGCCCTGATCGACAGAAAGGTCAACAAATATATCTCGGCTCTGGACGGCATATCCAAAAAGCTGGAGAAGGATAAGTATTTGATTATTCTGCGCAAAAGGGCCATAGCCCAGCTGCAGGATAATCGCTTTGATCTGCTGGAGGAGGTCAAGACGGTCAATATCGGCAACGAAATGGCTGTTACAATCAGTATCGGCGTGGGATTGGACGGCCTGACTTACGCTCAGAATTATGAGTTCGCCCGCAATGCCATTGACCTGGCGCTGGGGCGCGGAGGCGACCAGGCGGTGATTAAGACGCCGGAGAGCGTGACCTACTATGGCGGAAAGAGTCAGAAAGTGGAGAAAAATACCCGTGTGAAGGCTCGTGTGAAGGCTCATGCTCTGAGAGAGATTATCACTGCCAAGGACACGGTGCTGGTGATGGGACACAGAAATCCCGACGCCGACAGCTTTGGGGCGACAGTGGGTATCTATCGGATCGCACAGACACTGGAAAGGAAAGCCCATATAGTATTGAATGACACCCCTGCCTCCATACAGCCTCTGCTGGAATTGTTTCGGAATAATCCTGATTATGAGGAGGATATGATTATCGATAGCCAGAGAGCCATTGAGATTGCCGGAGGCAATGTAGTGCTGGTAGTTGTGGATGTGAACAAGCCTTCCATTACGGAGTGTCCGGATCTGCTGCGGTTCTGTAAATCTGTGGTGGTGCTGGATCACCACCGGGCGGGCAACGAGACCATTGAGAGCGCCACTCTCTCCTATGTGGAGCCGTATGCGTCCTCGGCCTGCGAGATGGTATCGGAGATTTTGCAGTACACCTATGACAATATCAAAATCCGCTCGGAGGAAGCGGACTGCATGTATTCCGGCATTATGATCGACACCAACAATTTTGTCAGCAAGGCAGGTGTGCGAACCTTCGAGGCGGCGGCGTTTCTGCGCCGCAACGGCGCGGACGTGACCAGGGTGAGAAAGCTGTTCAGGGAGGATGCCAACGAGTATAAAGCCAGGGCGGACGCCGTCAGCCAGGCCGAGATATACCGGCAGAATTTTGCGATTTCCGTGTGTACCAGCGATGATCTGCCCAGTCCCACCGTTGTGGGTGCTCAGGCAGCCAACGAGCTGCTGAATATCAGGGGAATCAAGGCCAGTTTCGTGCTGACGGATTATCAGGGTAAAATCTATATCAGCGCCCGCTCCATTGACGAGGTCAATGTGCAGCTGATTATGGAGCGCATGGGAGGCGGAGGACATATGTCCATAGCGGCCTGCCAGATGGAGGGAACGGGAATCATTGAGGCCATAGGCGTTCTGAAGTCCACCATCGACAGTATGCTGGAGACGGGAGAAATCTAGAGGGTACGATGTGCTTGAAGGGAATATGCGGAACAGAGGATATGGTGATCCTCAAGAACAGCATATTCTCGGAAAGCGCACTGATCGGTATACGGACGCTTGAGCGGCCGGATGACGATCACAATCCCTATGCGCTTGAAGGGAATATGCGGAACTTTAAATAGGAAAGGATGAGGGATATGAAGATTATTTTGTTACAGGACGAGAAAAAGCTGGGAAAAAAGGGCGATATTATCGAGGCCAGCGACGGATATGCGAGAAATTATATTTTGCCGAAAAAAATTGGTGTGGAGGCGACGTCCAAGAATTTGAACGACCTGAAACTCCAAAAAGCCAACAGTGAGAAGATTGCTCAGGAGCAGCTGGACGCCGCCAAGGCGCTGGCCAAGGATCTGGAGCCTCTGCAGGTGGTGGTGAAGATCAAAGCCGGGGAGGGCGGTAAAACCTTTGGCTCCGTGTCCTCCAAGGAGATTGCGGCGGCGCTGAAGGAGCAGCACGGCATTGAGCTGGACAAGAAAAAGATACAGCTGAATGAGAGCCTGAAGAGCTTTGGCAACTATGAGGTGTCGGTAAAGCTCCACCCTCAGGTGACTGGCAAGTTTACTGTGAAGGTGACGGAGGCGTAGGCCCGGATACCGCCGGTGTCATGAATATACAAAGAGGATAGATTGAAAAATCAAAGATTTTTCAATTTACTATTTAAGCAATATCGCAGACACAGTGGTAGTTGGCAAAGCCAACTACAGATATGCATGGGGATTATATGGACGAATTAGCAATTAAAAGAATCCTGCCTCACAGTGTGGAGGCGGAGCAGGCGGTGATAGGCTCCATGATTATGGACCGGGAAGCTATTGTGGTGGCTTCCGAGATCGTCATGGGAGAGGATTTTTACAACAGGCAGTATGGCATTTTGTTCGAGACCATGGTGGAGTTGAACGACAAGGGCTACCCGGTGGATCTGGTGACGCTGCAGGACAAGCTGAAGGAAAAGGATGTGCCGCCAGAGGTGAGCAGCCTGGAGTTTGTGCGGGATTTGCTGGGCATGGTGACAACCTCTGCCAACATCAAGTACTATGCGAATATTGTGGCGGAGAAATCCACTCTGCGCAAGCTGATCAAGCTCAATGAGGAGATTGCCAATACCTGCTATGTGGGCAAGGAGAGTCTGGAGGTTATTCTGGAGGACACGGAAAAACGGGTCTTTCAGCTGGTGCAGAAACGAAATACAGAGGATTTTACCCCGATTCGCCAGGTGGTGATGAATGCCATGGACAGAATTGAGGCGGCGTCAAGGCAGAAGGGAACCGTGACGGGTATCGCCACAGGCTTTCTTGATCTGGACTATCGAACCGCAGGTCTGCAGCCCTCGGACCTGATTCTGATTGCAGCCCGTCCGTCTATGGGCAAGACGGCATTTGTGTTGAATATAGCTCAACATATCGCCTTTAAGCTTGAACTGACGGTGGCGATTTTCAGTCTGGAGATGAGTAAGGAGCAGCTGGTGAACAGACTGTTTTCGCTGCAGTCCAGCGTGGACGCCCAGAATCTGCGCACGGGCCAGTTAAGCGACGAGGAGTGGGAAAAGCTGATAGAAGGCGCAGGCGTGATTGGCCGTTCCAATCTGTTTATTGACGATACTCCCGGTATCAGTATTGCAGAGCTGCGGACAAAGTGCCGCAAGCTGAAACTGGAGCACGATCTTTCTATTGTCATTATTGACTATCTGCAGCTTATGTCGGGCAGCGGCAGATCGGATTCCCGGCAGCAGGAGATATCGGATATCTCTCGTGCGCTGAAGGGCCTTGCCAGGGAACTGCGTGTGCCTGTGGTGGCTCTGTCCCAGCTGAACCGTGCGGTGGAACAGAGACCGGATCACCGGCCCATGATGTCGGACCTGCGTGAGTCCGGCGCCATAGAGCAGGATGCGGACGTGGTAATGTTTATCTACCGGGATGAATACTACAATCATGACACCGAGAAAAAGGACATTGCGGAGATCATTATCGGCAAGCAGAGAAATGGACCCGTTGGGACTGTGGAGCTGGCCTGGCTGTCCAAATATACCAAATTTGCAAATCTGGAGAGATAGCAAACACAGTATACATACAACATACGAAAGAGAATGGAGGGGAAAGTCCATTCTCTTTTTATATATGAAACTTAAAACAGCATCTGCCATGTCAGTGCCCAGAGAATTTCTGCACGCCCAAGCGGGCGGAAATTACTCTGCCAGGAATGGTACAGACAGGGTAGATGCGGAACTAAAAACAGCATCTGCCATGTCAGTGCCCAGAGAATTTCTGCACGCCCAAGCGGGCAGAAATTACTCTGCCAGGAATGGTACAGACAGGGTAGATGCGGAACTAAAAACAGCATCTGCCATGTCAGTGCCCAGAGAATTTCTGCACGCCCAAGCGGGCAGAAATTGCTCTGCCAGGAATGGTACAGACAGGGTAGATGCGGAACTTAAATAGGAAAGGGGAAAATTATGGGAGCTTACTTACTTATATCGGACGCCGCAAAGGCCGTGAAGGTGGAGAGCCATGTGCTGCGCTATTGGGAGGAGGAATTGCGGCTGCCAATCAAGCGCAACGAGCTGGGACACCGCTATTACACACAGGAGGACGTGGAGCGTTTCAGACAGATCAAAGCTATGAAGGAAAGGGGACTGCAGTTGAAAGCGATTAAAATGATCTTGAAGGATGGAAAATTGGATGTTCTTCCCCAGGAGGACTTTACAGATAGAACTATAGGGACGGAGTCGGAGCAGGCTATGGCGATAGATGTGGTGTCGGTGAGAGATGCCGATGCGGTTGAGGAGGAGTATCCGTCAGTAGCGCGAGAGAAGTCAGTGGAGCCGGTGCGGCAGCGTCCATCCGGGCTGTCGGCCGAGAGCCGAGAGGACAAGGCCCGTCGTCTGCAGTGGCTGCTGCAACAGCTTATTCGCGAGACACTGCGGGAAAACAACGAGGAGCTTTGCCAGAACATAAAGGAGGGCATTATCAAGGAACTGGACTATCAATTCCGTAATCAGGAAGAGAGAGAGGAGGAGAGAGACCGTCAGGCCAGGCAGCGCAGTGAGGAATATTACCGGAAAATGGACGAGCTGCTGTGCAAAAAGAGTCGCAGACGTTCGGAAAAGCCGGAGAAAAAAGCTATGGTGGCAGCGGAGCAGACCGCTCCCACCAAGGCTGCTGCAGGCAAGAAAAAAAGGCATTTCATTTTTTGAAATGCCTTTCACTCTCACACAATTGGAATTACTCCTCGCTGATAGTACCTACAGGGCACTGGCCAGCACAAGAGCCACAGGAGATGCAGGTATCGGGATCGATCACTGCAACACCGCTATCCAGGCTGATCGCACCTACAGGACACGCACCAGCACAAGCACCGCAACCTACACAAGCGTCACCTACTACAAATGCCATACTCTTATCCTCCCTAATGATTAGTATAGAATGATTAATACACTATTTATTGTAATATAGAATGTCGCTGAATACAAGTATTATTTTTTCTCTGCGCGTCGTTTTTTGATGCCCTCCAGAATCACTTGTTTTTTCTCCACCACCTTGTCCTTGTCCATGGCGGGAACTCCTGCCAGTTTGTAGGAGATTCCCAGTTTCTTGTATTTGGCCTCGCCCATGGTGTGATAAGGCAGCACATCCAGCGCTTTCAGGTTGTCGAACTGCCCAATGAAGTAACCCAGGTCAAACAGATATTTATCATCGTCCGTAATGCCGGGAACCACCACATGACGTATCCACATATCGACGTTTTTCTCGTTCAGATAGGCAGCAAATTCCAAAATGTGCAGATTGGGCTGCGAGGTAAGCTCCTTGTGCTTGTCGGGATCGATGTGTTTGATATCCAGCATCACCAGATCCGTCAGTGTCATCAGATGATCCAGCTTTTCGATCCAGGCTGTGTTGGAGGGATTGAAAGCGATGCCGGAGCTGTCGATACAGGTGTGTATATTTTTTTCTTTCGCCAGGGTAAACAGGTCGATCAGAAAGTCAACCTGCATCAGCGGTTCTCCGCCGGTGACAGTCAGGCCGCCGCCGTTTTGATAAAATGCGCTGTTTCTCTCGTACTGTTCAATAATGTAGGAGGGTTCCATCATTGTACCGCCGTTCATCTCCCAGGTGTCCGGATTGTGACAGTAGGCACACCGCATGGGACATCCCTGAACAAATACGACAAAGCGCGTTCCGGGGCCGTCCACTGTGCCGAAACTCTCCAGTGAATGAATTCTTCCTTGCATAATAACCTCTCTTTCGCATAACGGGAGTTTGGCTCGAACTAAACTCCTGTTGTGCCCGTTTATTCTCAAATTGGCTGATAAAAAAATTATAGCAGAAACATGGATAAATGAAAAGGAGGATTTCCTATAGTATCTCCAAGTTTGCAAGGTCTATTTAATGGTGGTAGTAAATAAAAAGGGGTGTCCCGATTTGGGACACCCTCTTTACATCCATCGGCAGCGCCGATTAGATAGCCTCGTGGAAAGTACGAGAGATAACGTCTGCCTGCTGCTCCGGAGTCAGCTTGATGAAGTTTACAGCATAGCCGGATACGCGGATTGTCAGCTGAGGATAGTTCTCGGGATGAGCCTGAGCATCCAATAAGGTATCTCTGTTCAATACGTTCACGTTCAGGTGATGACCGCCCTTAGTGGCATAGCCATCCAATAAGTTTACCAGGTTGTCAACCTGTGCTGCACTTGCTGCCATAGTTTTTTCCTCCTATTCTAAGTTCCGTCTCTACACTCGGTGCCCATGAAGGGGAGCCCCCCTGTTTCGAGACTGTTTTTTAATATTATATGCCGCCCGCCCGCAGGGGGCGGCATATGTTGCGCTTATTCATAATCATCCAGTCCCTGATGTAAAGTGGGGACGCTGCAGGCCAGTGGAGTACGGGAGCAATCCGAGCAACCCATGGTCTGAACGGTTTTGTTCTCCTCGATATCGTCACGGTCCACATTGATGTGACCCATGCCGTTTGCCATGCCCTGATCGAGCATTTTTACGAGGTCATCAATCATCTTGTTTTCGTCCATATATACCTCTTTCTACAACCGGCCTGCAATGCCGTCTACAGATTACTTACTTGCTCAGATCCAATTCAATGTCGCCGGAGAATACCTGATCTTCCTTGCCCAGAGCGCCGGGGATGATGGTGAAGGTATTGGAGATACCGTCCTGTGCATCATTGAAAGGCAGCTTGGATACGGAGGACAGGGATGCTACCGCACCGTGAGTATCACGGCCGTGCATCGGGTTAGCGCCGGGAGCGAAAGGCTGGCCCTTTCTACGTCCATCAGGCGTGTTACCGGTTGCCTTACCGTAGGTAACGTTGGAAGTGATGGTCAGGATGGAAGTGGTCGGGAATCCATCTCTGTAGGTATGGTGTCTTCTGATAGCAGTCATGAACTTGTGTACCACATCCTGCGCAATGCTGTCGACACGGTCGTCATCATTACCATACTTCGGGAATTCGCCGGTGGTCTTGAAGTCAACGATAATGCCATCCTCGTCACGAACTACCTCAACCTTGGCGTACTTGATAGCGGACAGGGAATCTGCCACGATGGACAGGCCTGCAACGCCGGTAGCAAAGTATCTTCTGACATCTCTGTCATGCAGAGCCATCTCAGCTCTCTCATAGCAGTACTTGTCATGCATATAGTGGATGATGTTCAGGGTGTTTACATAAACATCTGCCTGCCACTCCAGCATATCCATGAACTTGCTGTATACATCGTCATAGTCCAGAACATCGCCAACAACGGGACGATACTTGGGACCAACCTGCTTCTTGGTAACCTCGTCTACACCGCCGTTCAATGCGTACAGCAGACACTTGGCAACGTTGGCACGGGCGCCGAAGAACTGCATCTCCTTACCGATTCTCATGGAGGATACGCAGCAGGCAATGCCATAGTCGTCGCCGTGGGTCACTCTCATCAGATCGTCATTCTCATACTGAATAGAAGAGGTGTTGATGGAGGTCTTTGCACAGAAACGCTTAAAGCCCTCAGGCAGTCTGGTGGACCACAGCACGGTCAGGTTAGGCTCAGGTGAAGCGCCCAGATTGTACAGGGTCTGCAGATATCTGAAACTCATTCTGGTAACCATATGACGGCCATCTACGCCCACGCCAGCCAGGGACTCGGTTACCCACACGGGATCGCCGGCAAAGATCTGGTTGTACTCGGGGGTACGTGCAAACTTGATCAGACGCAGTTTCATGATAAAGTGGTCGATGAACTCCTGGATCTGCTCCTCGGTGAACACGCCGTTCTTCAGGTCTCTCTCAGCGTAGCAGTCAATGAAGGTGGAGGTACGTCCCAGGGACATGGCGGCACCATTCTGCTCCTTAACGGCACACAGATAGCCGAAGTAGGTCCACTGGATAGCCTCTTTCACATTGGCGGCGGGCTTGGAGATATCACAGCCATAGGAGGCAGCCATTTCCTTCATCAGTTTCAGAGCCACGATCTGCTCGGAAATCTCCTCGCGCAGACGGATTACATCATCAGTCATCACGCGGCCGGTGGAATCCTTCTGCTCCAGCTTATCCTCGATCAGTCTGTCGATACCGTACAGGGCAACTCTTCTGTAGTCGCCGATGATACGGCCACGGCCATATGCGTCCGGCAGGCCGGTAATGATATGGGAAGAACGGCAGGCTCTCATCTCTGCATTGTATGCGTCGAAACAACCTGCATTGTGGGTCTTCCTGTGGGTGGAGAAGAACTCGCTGATCTCGGGATCAACCTCATAGCCATTGTCGGCACAGGCCTTCTCTGCCATACGGATACCGCCGTAGGGCTGCAGAGATCTCTTGAAGGGCTTGTCAGTCTGGAAACCAACGATAGTCTCCTTGCTCTTGTCGAGATATCCGGGACCATGGGATGTAATGGTGGAAACAACCTTGGTGTCCATATCCAGAACGCCGCCGGCCTCTCTCTCCTGCTTCTGCAGATCCAGTACCATTGCCCATAAGTCTTTTGTGTTTTGCGTAGGTCCGGCTAAGAAAGAGTCATCGCCGTCGTAGGGATGATAGTTCTTCTGGATGAAATCACGGACATTGATTTCATTTTGCCATTTGCCGCCTACAAATTCGTTCCATTCAGGTTTCATTTGAAAAGCCTCCTATCTAAATTTGAATTAGTGAATGTATTTAGTTTACTCCTAATCCTATGTCCTTATTATATGAGAAAGGATTCGGATAGTCAAGGCTGCCAGTGTACTTTTTCCTGTACATAATTGCTATTTTGACTGTGGTTTTTATTAAAATTTTATAAAAACTGTCTATAAAAGGTTTGTCTTGCTATATCGGGGGAAAAGTATTATACTGTAAAGGCAGATGGGCTGCGGAACTTATTATAGGAGGTAGTAGATATGGAAGGAATTACTAAGGAGATGACCATTGGCGAGATCCTGCGGAAAAATCCGGATGTTGCGCCGATTCTCATGGGGGCGGGCATGCATTGCCTGGGCTGCCCTTCGGCTCAGGGTGAGAGTCTTGAGGAAGCCGCCATGGTGCATGGCATTGATATTGATGTGCTGATGAAGAATATTCAGGAGGCGTAAGAGCCTCGGAGGTCATAAAATGCCTGTGGACTATTTCCACAGGCATTTTTTGTGTTCGGCTCACTAATGGATTTCTCAAATTTGGCTCAGGGCCTGCAGCGCTTTCTCAGGAATTACTGTGTCGCAGTGCTCCTCCAGATAGGAGGGGGTGGAGGCGGTTACTTTTACGAAGGAACCGTACTCCGAAAGCACATTGCAGCACCGGTTGAAATCAGCGGCGTCCTTTCGCGTGTGGGACAGGAGCAGCAGATAGCAGTTCTCGCGGCTGTCCCTGTACAGAGAGCTTGCGCCGGTGGCCTCGCCGGAGATGGCTGCCGCCGCCGTCATCAGCGTGCGCATGGAGTGGAATTTCAGCATTCTCATCAGCTGCTTGTTCTCCGTCTCCGGGGAAAGCTCCGCGGCGGGCGGGGTGGAAACTACAGCCTCCTCGCTGCCCTGGAGCCTGCGGAACAGATCCAGCACCTCGTCCGCTGTGTCGGATATATCCTCCTCCTCCTCGTCCTCCAGTTCCTCGTGTACGGAGGGGGCAAAGCGGGCAAAGCGGGTGTCCAGCTCCTCGGGGTCCTCCACTTTAGTTATAATCAGTACGATACATTCCGCATTCATGGGAATGGCCTCGATCATCAGTGGGATGTCCTCAGCCTCAAAGCCAAATTCAAAATTGGCCTGCTGCATCATATCCCGAAACAGATTCTTTGCTTTTTCCGTGCCGTAGGCCAACTCGCTGATCTGAAGCTCACGGCTGGCCAGGTCCTCCTTGGTCAGGGTACAGCGTATCTGGTTCTCGCTTACCTTTTCTATCTTCATAGGATCGTCTCCTTTCAGATTATACGAACTAACATTAGTCAGTATAAAAATCCTGTAATCAATCTCAATTTTCTTTAACAGCATATACTTTCCCGGGTTTTTCGTCAATAGACCTGGGGATGTTTTTAGAAAAAATTTAATATTTCCGCTTGCCAAAATACGGAAGATAGCATATAATGCATATCAGAGATGCTCCCTGACAATCTGTACAGGAAGGGAGGCAGGCGGTCAAAATATCTTTATTTATTCCGAAGATCCGGAACGTTTCGTTCCTCTCATCCTCTTTATTTATAGTATGAATCGGTTTATTTTTGTGCTATATTAATTGGGATGTCTTACAAGCGGTTAGTGTGTGCTTGATCGGTTTATATAATATATTTCCCACTTTTTAAATTTAAGTCACATTATAATTCAAAAACTATTTTACATTTTGCATTGTACTGTCGGAGCTCTCTGGATCAACTATTTCCCACGTTTTCCCAACACAAATATGGAATTTGCTGGCATAATATATCACATTTTTTCCTTTTGGCGCACAGCATATTGAGAGGAGGGATAACTTGAGTGAAGAAGAAGTCCAAAGCGTCCGGGAGATGATACGGATGCAGCTGCAGAAAGTTCAGGAGAGAGGCGTAAGTCTGTATATGGATGACAGACCGGCCACTCCGGATGAAGTGGCCTGCAAATATGTGCAGGAACAGAATGTCTACATGCCCGATTATGTTCTGAACGAAATGGGCATTCTTGAACAGGTGAGATTTGACAGAATAGATTCACAGTAAGCCATGGATCAGTGTCTCGGCACAGGGCGGAGCGACGCCTGCGGCGGAGAATGCCTCTCTATCATAAGCAGCTGATAAAAATATATGACGTTCTGCCGTATTTTGTCAAAATAAGTGATGACGTTGTGGGAATAGTTTGGTATACTATTACATATTGGCGGAAAGGATGACCTCCTTTTCGCCGGTATGTATGGTACTGTAAGCGAAATGTTTGAGAAAGGAAAGGTACAGAGTCTTATGAAAAAGGCAATTCCAGTAATCATTGCAATCCTGCTGATCGTAGTGATCGGTGCGGTGACGCTTGCCGGTATGCTGATGGAAAAATATTCTTACTCCAAGGAGCGGGTGGAACTGGCGGAGTATTACGGCCTGACGGCGGAGCAGGCAGACAGCTGGACAGCCGTATATCTGCAGGATGAGAGACTGGAGCAGCTGGTGCCGCTGCGGGACGGAAAATGCTACTTTCCCATGGATATGGTACACCAGTATTTTAACGACACCTTTTATGCGGACCGGACGGAAGGACTGCTGCTGTATGCGCTGCCCATGGAGGTTGTTCGCGTGGAGCTTGGCAGCTCCGTGGAGAGACGGGAGAGCGGCAGCGAGGATGTGGGCTATGTGATCGCCTACGAGGAGGGCGGACAAGTATATATTGCGGCAGACTATGTGCAGCGCTACAGCAATATGACACTGCAGTACGCCCAGTATCATGTGCAGGTGTACAACAAATGGGGCCGCATCACGGAGGCCACGGTGACAAAGGACACGGCGGTGCGTATAAAAGGGGGCATTAAGAGTGAGATTCTGTGGGACGTGGCTGCGGGCAGCCGGGTGAAGGTGCTGGACCAGATGGAAACCTGGAGCAAGGTGCGGACCGAGGACGGATATATCGGATATGTGGAAAACAAGCTGCTGGCGGACGTGACGGAGACCCAGGAGATCCCGGTGACAGACTATGTGGAGCCTGAGTACAGCTCTCTGCGTTATCCCGGCAAGGTGAGTCTGGGCTTTCACTCCATCGGCGGCGTGGGAGGAAATGACACCCTGGAGAGCATGGTGGCCGGTACTCGAGGCATGAACGTGATTGCCCCCACTTGGTTCAGCCTCAGCGACAACGAAGGCAATTTCCAGAGCTTTGCCAGCAGTTCCTATGTGGAGCGCGCCCACGGCATGGGTCTGCAGGTATGGGGTGTATTGGACAATTTCAACTACAACAATGTGAATCATGCGGGAATCAACGACTACCAGATACTTTCCTCCACCACGATACGGGGCAGACTGATCGACAATATTGTACAGGAGGCGCTGAATCTGAATCTGGATGGTCTCAACATTGACTTCGAGAACTTGACGAAGGAGTGCAACGATCACTACGCCCAGTTTATCAGGGAACTGTCCATTGCCTGCCGGAAGAGCGGACTGATTTTATCCTTTGACAACTATGTCCCCTTTAATTTTAACGACTATTATCGCCGGGACGTGCAGGGTAAGGTGGCTGATTATGTGATTATTATGGGCTACGATGAACACTGGCACGGCAGCGGTGATCCCGGATCTGTGGCCAGCATTGGCTATGTCAGCGGCGGTATAGACCGGACTCTGGAGCAGGTGCCGAAAGAGAAGGTCATCAATGCATTGCCGTTCTACACGATCCTGTGGACCATAGACGGAGCTACGGTGACGGACGAGTATCTGCTGCTGTCCAACACAAAGGACTATTTGCAGCGGATCAATGTGGAGGCCAGCTGGGACGAGGAGACTTCTCAGTTGTATGCGGAGTGGCAGAGCGGCAGCAAGACACATAAGCTGTGGGCGGAGACGGAGGAATCTATTCAGGTGAAACTGAATGTGATGCAGACCAAGGACATTGCCGGAGTAGCCGTGTGGCAGATCAGCTACGGCACACCGGAGGCCTGGGAGCTGATAAGCGCCTATGTGAATGCACCGTGACTTTGACAGCATATGGACAAATCCGCACACATATATTGATAATTGAGAAGAGATAGGATGTATTATCAATATGAAGGAGCGGATGGAAAAGGCTTTTTCACTGACTCTGGGCATGCTGCTGGTGCTGTCCATGATTCATGTGGCCCGCAGTGCGGCGGTGTTTGTGGGAGGAAGAAATGTGGAGAGTGCCGCGAATTCCGGGGGAAACTCCTCTGAGCAGCAAGTCTGTGTGGTGATCGACGCGGGCCACGGAGGCCATGACCCGGGAAAAATAGGAGTCAACCAGCTGCTGGAGAAGGACGTGAACCTGAGTATCGCCTGCCGGGTGCGGCAGTATCTGGAGGCCCAGGATGTCAGAGTGGTAATGACCAGAGAGGAAGATAACGGTCTGTATGACAGCGATGCTTCCAATAAAAAAGTGCAGGACATGAAACGGAGAGTCGCATTGATTGAGGAGACAAAACCTGCCATTACTGTCAGTATCCATCAGAACAGCTATCCGGAGGAATATGTGCATGGCGCCCAGGTGTTTTACTACGACGGCAGCAGGGACGGACAGCTGCTGGCAGAATTGCTGCAAGAGCAGCTGACAGAGAAACTGGACCCGGAGAACCATCGGCAGATCAAGGCCAACGACAGCTATTATCTGCTGAAAAAGACAGACGTTCCCATTGTCATCGTGGAGTGCGGTTTTCTCTCCAACCAGGCCGAGGCGGCGCTGCTTGGACAGGAGGATTACCAGGACAGGGTGGCATGGGCCATACATATGGGCATACTGCAGTATCTGGCGGAAACCGAGAGAAAAGTTGGAAAGTAAACCTCTTAAATATACATTTGTGTAACACTGCAAGTTAGCCTACAGTAATACAAACGGAGGGAAGTATTCCTTTTGCCATTTGTGTTGTTGGGACTGGCGATTTTACCGATTATGAAACTGAAACTGGAAATGTTTAAAGATTTCTTTACGAAATTGAATAAATAAGGTATAATGTAATGGACTGGCGTAATAAGTGGATTTAAGAAGGGGACGTTATATGGCTAACAATATTTTAATTAGCCCTATTTTGAAATGGGTTGGGGGTAAAAGACAGTTACTAGCAGATATTATCCCGCTAATTAATAAAAGATGCTCTACTTATGTCGAACCATTTGTTGGTGGTGGGGCTGTGTTTTTTGAATTACAACCAAACAAAGCAATAATCAACGACTACAATCCGGAACTTATAAATGTATATGAAGTAGTTAGAGATTTCCCAGAAGAACTTATTGTCTCGCTAGAAAAACATAGTAGGGAAAATACGGAAGAGTACTTTTATAAATTAAGGGCTTTGGATAGAAATGCGGAATATTCTAAGATGAGCAACATTCAACGGGCGGCAAGAATAGTTTATCTTAATAAAACATGTTATAATGGTTTGTATCGTGTAAATTCTGCTGGACAGTTTAATTCACCTTACGGGAAATATAAGAACCCCAATATTGTTAATGCAACAGCGATACGTGCAATGTCAAAATATTTGCGAAATCCCAAAATTACAATAAAGCAAGGAGATTACAGAGAGGTGCTTAAGAGGGTGCGCAAAGGAGCTTTCGTTTACCTGGATCCGCCATATATGCCGATATCATCATCGGCATCATTTACAGGTTATACGGAAAATGGATTCTCATATGAGCAACAGGTAGCATTAAAAGATGAGTGTGACAAATTGAAAGAGAAGGGTATAGCCTTTTTGCAATCTAATTCAGATTGTCCAGAAATAAGAGATTTATATAAAAAATATGATGTTAGAACTGTACAAGTTAAAAGAAGTATTAACAGTGATGCAAATAAAAGAGGTGAAATAAGTGAGGTGTTGATCTATTATGCTCCAGAAAAAAAATAACTTATCAGTTAATGATGCCTGGAAAGCATTGCTGGATAAGTATAACATTTTAGAGGAGATTCGGGATAAAGGAAGTTTCTATATTAAAGCAAGCCAGATCAAACAATTTAAAGAGCCACGATTAATGGCAAAGTGGGATAGTACAGATTCATTGCCTAAAATATTCCGAGATAATAAAATAAATATTTTGCCTGTTAGTCGGAGTGCTTATGTCATTAGTGATTTTCTTTTGTATCAGTCAATTCCAGAGTTGGATGAACACGTAACACAAATGGATCATGTAGAACTGCCCGATTACGAATCCATTGATGTGACTAATATTTGTTCAGAAACGAATGCAATTAATGTATTACTTTTAACAGGTATATTGGATGATTTCTTAAATACTAATGGTAATGTGGCTACTTTTAATGGACGAATGGGAACAGGAAAATTTGATTTTACAGTAGATACTTTTAGGAATGTTAAACAAAATATTTGTGTTAATAATGCACAATGCGAAATAGATGGAGGATTCGAAAATGATGATTCGGTTGTAATTATGGAGGCAAAGAATGTAATACATGAAGATTTTCATGTTCGCCAGCTTTATTATCCGTATAGATTATGGGTAACAAAAGTTCATAAACCGATTAGACTGGTCTTTTCGGTGTATTCAAATATGATTTACAGGATGTTTGAATATCGGTTTAATATACTGGAAGATTATTCGTCTATTGAATTGATTCAAATGAAAAATTATTCTTTGCAAGATACAACAATATCATTGGACGAATTGCAAAATATAAGGGCAAATACGATAGTTAGAACAGACGACAATATGGACAGGTCAGACGTACCATTTATACAAGCCAATTCTATGGAACGAATTATCTCATTATTGGAACATATGTATGAAAATCCGATGACTAGCGAACAAATAGCTAAACTGATGGATTTCGATCTGAGACAGGCCGATTACTATTATAATGCGGGAAAATATTTGGGGCTATTTGAAAAAACAAGTGAGGACAAACAGAAAGTTGTTATGTTGACCTCATTGGGAAATAAAGTTTATAAATTGAATTATAAAGAAAGGCAGCTAAAATTAGTTGAGTTGATTTTAGAACATAAGATATTTGATGAGTTTTTTGATATTATGGTTGAAACAGGTGATATGCCCAATAAAAAAGCTATTGAAAATGAAATGCGTGCTCTGCATGTGTGTGATGAAGGACAAATAGTGCGTAGGGCTAGTTCAGTATATGGCTGGCTTAAATGGATATTCAATCTAACAAAATTGTAGATGTTGCATGAGAATAAGGAGAATAGACACCGGAAAAGCAAATAAATGGGAACCAGACGAATTTAAAGCAGAGAATAATACTATATGGAGTTTCCCTGATAGAGGGGAGTGGGCGACACATGAAGGGATGTATCGAGGAAATTGGTCACCTTATATAGCAAGAAATTTTCTTTTACACTATTCTGCGCTGGGTGATTTGGTATTGGATCAGCCCACTTGAGACAACGCTACATTAAAATGCTAAATAGTAATATTACTTGCACTGATATTAATCCAATGGCATTGCAGAGGTGAAAAGAGAAGTGTAACTTTCAGTATAAATTTGATAGTAAAGTGTATATCAAGATAGGAGACGCAAGGAAACTAATTTTTGCTCTAATCTTGCACAAACATTATACCATATTAGAGAGGAGAATTGTTATGCTATGTAAAATGTGTGGAAAACCATTAAACGAATCTCAATATTCAAAGGATGGGAGATTAAAATCTTGCCCAAGGTGCTCTGTGATAAATGGTATAGAACATGTATATTTCCGCTATCCTAATGAGTTTGGAACTACAACAAAAAGAGAGAGCGCAAATCATCCAGATGGACCACAAAGCTATTGTACAAACCATCGTTCGAATTCTAATAATGCGATACAAGCAGGTGGAGTTTTATGCAGTAAATTGTGAAATATTGCATAGTGTGTTATGATAAGCTATGCAAAAAATCTCTCCAAACGATGACTAGGACCAGTGCGTGGGGTATGCAGGGTAGGAAACGATGGATACAAAGATTATGACGATACATGGGCAGGACGGCGTATTCTCCTGTGAGGAGGAACAGGCCCTGCGAGAGGCAGGCGAGGTGCTGCGCAGCGGAGGGCTGGTGGCCTTTCCCACAGAGACGGTGTACGGTCTGGGAGGCGACGCCCTGAATCCTGAGTCCTCTCGAAAAATATATGCCGCAAAGGGCAGGCCCTCAGACAATCCGCTGATTGTCCATATTGCCCGGATGGAGGATATGGCGGCTGTGGTCAGTCGGGTGCCGGAGGCGGCCCTTCGGCTGGGGCAGGCTTTCTGGCCGGGACCATTGACCATGGTTCTGCCCAGAGCAGAGCGGGTTCCCCGGGAGACTACGGGGGGACTTGAGACGGTGGCGGTGCGTATGCCCTCCCATCCGGTAGCGCGCAGGCTGATCGCCTGCGGCGGCGGATATGTGGCGGCGCCGAGCGCCAACCTTTCCGGTAGACCCAGCCCCACGTCAGCCCGGTATGTGATAGAGGATATGGCGGGGAGAATCGACGTGATTATTGACGGTGGGGACGGGGACATTGGTCTGGAATCCACTATTGTGGATCTGACGGTCAATCCGCCTCAGATTCTGCGCCCCGGATACATCACCCAGGACATGCTCTCGGAGGTGCTGGGCCAGGTCAGCCTGGATGGGACGATCCTGGCGGCCGACAGCGGACAGGCTCCCAGGGCGCCGGGGATGAAGTACAGACACTATGCCCCACGGGGAGAACTGACTATTGTCTCGGGACAGGCTGCGGAGGTTACAGCCTACATCAACGCTCATGCGGCGCAGGATCAGGCGCAGGGGCACAAGGTGGGCGTTATCGGAACGGACGAGGCGCTGGCAGGGTATCGGGCGGACCTGATCTGCAGCCTGGGCAGCAGGAAGGACGAGGAGAGCATTGCCAGACATTTATATGGTATTCTGCGCCGCTTTGATGACGAGCAGGTGACGAGGATATATTCGGAGTGCTTTGACGCCATGGGTCTGGGACAGGCTATTATGAATCGTCTGCTGAAGGCGGCGAGACACAGACTGGTGAAACTGGACAGTAACCGGAAACAATGATTTCCTGACATATATGACAGATGAGCGTTTTGAGTGCGCCGGATATGCGGCGCGCGGAAAGGAGTATATATGATAGCGATTGGAAGTGACCATGGCGGTTACGATTTGAAACAAAGGGTAATCCAGTATCTGGAAGAAAAACAGATTTCCTATCAGGATATGGGGTGCGACAGCAAGGCGTCCGTGGATTATCCCGTCTATGGAAAGGCGGTGGCCCAGGCTGTGTCTGAGGGCAGCTGCGAGAAAGGGATCGTGATCTGCACCACAGGCATAGGTATCAGTATTGCGGCCAACAAGGTGTCCGGGGTGCGCTGCGCACTGTGCTCGGATACTCTCTCGGCCAAGATGACCCGCCTGCACAACGACGCCAACGTGCTTGCTCTGGGCGGCGGCATGCTCGGTGACAATCTGGCCCTGGACATTGTGGAGACTTTTCTGAACACGCCTTTTTCAGAGGAGGAGAAACATAAGAGAAGGGTGGCTATGCTGAACTGACAGGGCTGCAGAACTTTATATTTAGGAGGACAGAGTGTAATGGCAAAGGTAGTAATCATGGATCATCCCCTGATCCAGCACAAAATAGGATTTATTCGGAGAACAGAGACCGGTACCAAGGATTTCAGACAGACCATCAGCGAGATTGCCATGCTGATCTGCTATGAGGCCACCCGTGATCTGCCGTTGGACGAGGTGCAGATTGAGACCCCGATCTGCGCAGCCACAGTGAAGGAACTCAGGGGCAAAAAAATGGCGATCGTTCCCATTCTGCGGGCGGGCCTGGGTATGGTGGACGGTATGCTGAATCTTATTCCCGCGGCTAAGGTGGGTCATATCGGCCTGTACCGGGACCCGGAAACTCTGAAACCGGTGGAGTATTACTGTAAGCTTCCCGCCGACTGCGCGGAGAGGGAAGTGTTCGTGGTGGACCCCATGCTGGCTACCGGAGGCTCCTCTGTGGCAGCTATCCAGATGCTGAAGGATAAGGGCTGCAAGAATATTCATTTCATGTGTATTATTGCCGCTCCGGAGGGCGTGGAGCTGATGAAACAGGAGCATCCCGACGTGGATATGTACATCGGCGCTCTGGATGAGAAACTGAACGATCACGGGTATATTGTACCTGGTCTGGGAGATGCGGGAGACCGTATCTTCGGCACCAGATAAGAGGAATGCTATGAGCGGCAAGAGAGAAGACTATATCTGCTGGGACGAATATTTCATGGGAGTGGCCCAGCTGTCGGGCATGCGTTCCAAGGACCCCAGCACTCAGGTGGGAGCCTGCATTGTCAGCCGGGACAACAAGATTCTGTCCATGGGCTATAACGGCTTTCCCAACGGCTGCGCGGATGAGGACTTTCCGTGGGCCAGAGAAGGGGAGGCGGAACTGGACACCAAATATCCCTTCGTGACCCACAGCGAACTCAACGCGATACTCAATTACCGGGGAGGCTCTCTGGAGGGGACCAAGCTGTATGTGTCTCTGTTCCCCTGCAACGAGTGCGCCAAGGCCATTATCCAGGCGGGTATCAAGACTGTGGTGTACGCCAGCGACAAGTATAAGGGGCTGCCCTCCAACGTGGCGTCCAAGAAAATGTTTGATGCGGCGGGGGTGGAGTATGTGCCCTACCGTAAGACAGGCAGAAAAGTAGAACTGGAACTGTGAGAGCGTATGAAAGTATATCGTAGGAGAAGAACAATACGAAAGATTGCGTTTTTGTTGGCGGCGGCGCTGATATTTGTCAGCGTGCCGTCCACTTCGTATGCCACCAGTTCCACAAGGCAGGAGATCGCGGACAAAGAGAACGAGAAGGGGGAATTGGAGAGCCAGCGGGACGCCAATCAGCAGGAATTGGACGGACTGAGGGGGGAACAGAAATCCCTAAAGAGACAGCTGACGGAATTGAACGAGCAACTGACAGCGGTCAGCGACCACCTGGCGGAGCTGGAGCAGCAGATCAGAGACAAGGAGCAGGAGATAGTCGAGACGACACAGGCGCTGGAGGAGGCCAGGGAGAAGGAAACATGGCAGTATGACTGCATGGAAAAGCGGATACAGTATGCCTATGAGAGGGGGCAGGACAGTCTGCTGGAGGCCTTTTTCAGCTGGGACAGTTTTGCCAGGTTTCTAAATTTCTCCACCTACACGGAGAGCATTGCCGAGGCGGATGACGATATGCTGGATCAGATTATTGAGAATCGGGAGTTCATTGAGGCGGAGGAGGAAAGACTTCGGCAGGAGAAGGAGGAGCTAGACTATCTGAAGGTTGAGACAGAGGCAGAGAAAAGCCGGGTGGTCGGCCTGATCAGCCAGGCCAGCAACCGCATGGCAGACTATGCGGACCAGATTTCGGAGGCGGAGGCGGAGGCCAGAGCGTATGAGGCCAATATCAAAAAGCTGGAAGAGGATCTGGAGTATCTGAACAAGAAACTACAGCAGGAGATTGCCATGTCTCAGCGGGCGGCCAACGCCACATGGCGCGATATTTCGGATATAACTTTTGCGGATGGGGATCTGAGACTGTTGGCCAATCTGATCTACTGCGAGGCCGGAGGAGAGCCATACGAGGGAAAACTGGCGGTGGGCGCGGTGGTGATAAACCGTGTGCTGAGCAGCGTATACCCGGACACGGTGCTGGGTGTGATCTATCAGAGAAAGCAGTTTTCGCCAGTGGGCAGCGGCAGGCTGGAGCTGGCGCTGACGAACAACAAGGCCAATGCCGACTGCTACAGAGCGGCGGAGGAGGCTATGTCCGGTATGAGTAATGTGGGAAACTGCGTGTATTTCCGTACTCCAATAAACGGCCTGACAGGCATATCCATAGGAGGACATATTTTCTATTAAAAAGCCCCGGACTTTACAGTCCGAGGCTTTCAATTTGCGTTTGCAGCTGATCAAATTTATCTTTGTAAATATATGTAAGCAAATGATTCAACTGCCGCAGAGCTGCAGAGAGCTGCGCGGCGGTCAGCAGACCGGTCTCAAAGGCCTGGGCCAGCTCGTCCAGATCCACCACCTTGGTGCGGCCGTCGGGATAGACGATCACGTCTGCCAGCAGGTCCGTGACGGTCAGAGTATGGGCCTGTTCATCGTGGACATACTCCACTATGTCGCAGTACCAATATAACAGGGAACCATCCTGGCGGTAAAACTTGCTGATCTTGAATCCCTCCTTCAGAAAATAGCAGGAGCAGCCGTGGCTGAACGATATCTTGGGATTCAGGGTTTTCCAGGAGGTGATAACCAGGTCGTCCGTCTGTTTTACGATGGTGTCGTCCTTTAACAGAATGCATTCGGCGGGAATCAGGCGCCTGCGGTACAGTTGTAATTCACTCATGGGGCCTCCTCTCATTGGCAGAAAAAAGATCGGGTGTCTGTTAAAATGATACTACAATGTCGGCGAACAGAAGTCAACTTTATTTTCCGGAAAATTTTTATATATTTTCATGGGATATCGCATGCTGGCACTAGACTTTTTGGTAAATTTTATATATAATAAAGAAATGGATAAAAAACCGCCCTATGAGAGAAAAAACAAACAGGATAAGAGCGTGTACCGTGCGCTGGTTCTGATTATGCAATTCGGAATCAATATGCTGGTGCCCATTGGGATCATGTCCTGGCTGGGGATTTTGCTGGATCGCAAACTCGGCACATCGTTTTGCATGGTGTTGTTCTTTTTTATCGGTGCAATTGCCGGTTTTCAGAATATCTGGCGGATGGCCAAGGCAGTCTATGAGGACAAGCCGGGGGAGAAGGAGGACGGAAAACAGTAGTTTTCCGTGTCGTTTTCTGGAATGGTATGCCGCCAAAGCGGGCAGATGGGAGTCAGATGGTCAACAGATTGAGAGAGATGAACCGGGCTTTGCTGGAGCTGGATCTGGGAATTCTGGCAGGCGGCGCCGTCTGTCAGTTGGTCGGCATGTGGCTGGTGAGACAGAAGGGACTGTATGCCGCCGCTCTGTGGCTGGGAGTTCTGCTGGCGCTGGTCGGCGCCTGGCATATGTATAGAACCATTGACAGGGCCCTGGACCTGGGTGACGGAGCGGCCAAAGTGATGGTGGCGAACAATATGCTGCGCTATGCTGCGCTGGCAATTGCTTTGGGGATTGTCATGATCACGGATGTGCTGAATCCCCTGGTGGTCTTTCTGGGGTATATGATGATGAAAGTAGCGGCGTATATCCAGCCGTTTACCCATAAATTATGCAATATGTTTTTTCATGAGACCGATCCGGTGCCTGAGCCTATGCCGGAGGATGAGACAGAATCCGAACCCCAGCGGTGAGGAAATGTGGCCGCCTGTGAAAAAACGTATTGGTGAGAGGGAGGTGAGAGTATGCAAATTGGACCTGTGTTATCCGCATCTGACGAGATCGATTTTATGATTCATGGTCTGTTCAAATACAGCTTTTTCGGCCATGAAGTGTGGATAACAACATCGCATGTGTGCATCCTGATCGTCATGCTGATCATTATCGGCTTTGCCATCGCCGCGAACCGGGCCATGAAAAAAGCAACGGAAGTGCCCACCGGTTTTCAGAATGTGGTGGAGCTGATGGTGGAGAAACTGGACGGCATGGTGGACAGCCCCATGGGGAAAAATGCTCCCAGATTTTACAATTATATTGGAACGATATTCATTTTTATCTTACTGTCCAATATATCGGGACTATTGGGACTGCGTCCGCCGACGGCGGATTATGGTGTGACACTTCCGCTGGGTATCCTCACTTTTGTACTGATTCATTTCAATCAGTTCAAATACCAGAAACCCAAGGATATCTGGGTGGACATGTGTTCACCGCTGCCGCCATGGCTGCCGATCTGGTTCCCGATCAATCTGATCAGTGAGATAGCCGTGCCTGTATCTCTGTCACTGCGTCTGTTCGCCAACGTGCTTTCGGGTACGGTGATGATGGCGCTGGTGTACGGTCTGCTCAAGTGGTTTGCAGTCATATGGCCCGCGGCGCTGCATGTGTATTTTGATTTGTTCTCCGGAGCAATTCAAACCTATGTGTTCTGTATGCTGACCATGACATACATCAACAATGCCATCGGCAGCGAAAACTAAATAAAAAGGAACTAAAAACAGGAGGAAAAAACTATGGATTTCAACACAGAATTTATTATGGGATGTTCAGCAATAGGCGCAGGTCTGGCAGTTATCGCCGGTATCGGACCTGGTATTGGACAGGGTATCGCAGCCGGTCATGCCGCCGCCGCAGTGGGACGTAATCCGGGCGCCAAGTCCGCAATCACCTCCACCATGCTGCTGGGACAGGCCGTTGCCGAGACCACAGGTCTGTACGGTCTGCTGATTGCCATGCTGCTGCTCTTCGTTAAGCCGTTAGGTAAATAAGCCTCTGAGATGAAATAAATCAGAAGAAAGGAGGCAGAGAATGATACTTTTAACGGCCCAGGAGCCTATGGAAAGACTCTTTGATTTGGACTTTCAGCTGCTGGCGGACGCAACGCTGATGATTATAGCGATTTTTGTACTGTTCCTGCTGCTTAGCTATTTTCTGTTTAATCCTGCCAGAAAACTGCTGCAGGATCGTCAGAACAAGATAAAAAATGAGCTGGACGATGCCAGGAACAATATGGAGCAGGCAGCCGGACTGAAGGAAGAGTATGAGGCAAAGATAAGGGATGTCAACAAGGAAGCGGAGGAGATCCTCAGCGATGCCCGCAGACGCGCGTTGGAGAATGAGAACGAGATCATAGCCAAGGCCAAGGAAGAGGCATCGAGGATCATGGAGAGAGCCCGCACGGAAGCCCAGCTGGAGAAGCAGAAGATGGCGGACGAGGTGAAACGGGAGATGATCAGCATTGCCACAATGATGGCGGGCAAGGCTGTATCCGGCTCCATGAATGCGGACATCCAGGATAGTCTGGTGAATGAGACTCTGAAGGAAATAGGTGATAATACATGGCTAAGCTAGTGGAACAGACATACGGAGAAGCCCTGTTCCAGACTGCCATGGAGTCAAACCAGTTGGATGCGTTTCTGGAGGAGGTAAAACTCATACAGACGGTGCTGGAGCAGAATCCGGAATGGGACAGGCTGATGAAACACCCCAAGATTTCCAAGCAGGAAAAGGTGGAGATCATGAGAGGGGCATTTGCGGGCAGGATCAGCAGAGAGATGACAGGCTTTCTGGAACTGATCCTCACAAAAGAGAGATATGGCCAGCTGCAAGCTGTTTTCCGGTACTTTATGGATAAGGTAAAGGAGGAGAAGAAGATCGGTACGGCCTATGTGACCACGCCGATGGAGCTGTCTGAAATCCGCAAGTCCGACATACAGGACAGACTTCTTGCGACCACTTCCTATCTGACCATGGAGATGCACTATACGGTGGATCCCTCGCTGATCGGAGGCATGGTGATACGCATTAAGGACAGAGTTGTGGACAGCAGTATCCGCACAAAGCTGGCGGAGATGAAGAAAGAATTATTACAAATCCAGTTGGGCTGAAACCAACCGGAAGAAAGGTGCGAACCAACCTATGAATTTGAGACCAGAAGAAATTAGTTCCGTGATCAAGGAACAGATTAAGCGGTATGCGTCTGAGCTTAATGTATCTGATGTGGGTACGGTCATTCAGGTGGCAGATGGTATCGCCCGCGTGCATGGCCTGGAGAATGCCATGCAGGGCGAACTGCTGGAATTCCCCGGCGAAGTATACGGCATGGTGATGAACCTGGAAGAAGACAACGTGGGTGCGGTACTCCTTGGCAGTCATAAGAACATTAACGAGGGCGATACAGTAAAGACTACCGGCAGGGTGGTGGAGGTCCCGGTGGGCGACGCCATGCTGGGACGTGTTGTGAATGCGTTGGGGCAGCCTATTGACGGCAAGGGCCCGGTGCAGAACGACAGATATCGTAAGATTGAGAGAGTTGCAAGCGGCGTTATCACGAGAAAGTCCGTGGATACCCCGCTGCAGACGGGTATCAAGGCTATCGACGCCATGGTGCCTATCGGAAGAGGACAGCGCGAGCTGATTATCGGAGACCGTCAGACAGGTAAGACGGCCATTGCTCTGGACACGATTATCAACCAGAAGGGCCAGAAGGTTAAATGTGTTTATGTGGCTATCGGTCAGAAGGCGTCCACCGTGGCCAACATTGTAAAGACCCTGGAGGAGTACGGCGCAATGCAGTATACCACCGTGGTGGTGTCCACTGCCAGCGACCTGGCGCCTCTGCAGTACATTGCTCCCTACGCCGGCTGTGCCATCGGTGAGGAGTGGATGGAGAACGGTGAGGACGTATTGGTGGTATATGACGATCTGAGTAAGCATGCCACCGCATACCGTACACTTTCCCTGCTGCTTCGTCGTCCCCCCGGACGTGAGGCATATCCCGGTGACGTATTCTATCTGCACTCCAGACTGCTGGAGCGTGCGGCGCGCATGAGCGAGGAGTACGGCGGCGGTTCTCTGACGGCACTGCCGATCATTGAGACACAGGCGGGCGATGTATCCGCATACATTCCCACCAACGTGATTTCCATTACCGACGGTCAGATTTATCTGGAGACGGAGATGTTCAACGCCGGTTTCCGTCCAGCTGTAAATGCGGGTCTGTCCGTTTCCCGTGTGGGCGGCGCGGCGCAGATCAAGGCTATGAAGAAGATTGCGGCGCCTATCCGTGTGGAGTTGGCCCAGTATCGTGAGCTGGCAGCCTTCTCGCAGTTCGGATCAGAGCTGGACGCCGATACCAAGGAGAAACTGGCGCAGGGCGAGCGTATCAAGGAAGTGCTGAAACAGCCCCAGTACCGGCCCATGGCGGTGCAGTATCAGGTTATCATTATCTATGCGGCTACCAACAAGTACCTGCTGGATGTGCCGGTTGACAGCATCACCCGTTTTGAGAGGGAGCTGTTTGAGTTCCTGGACACCAAATATGCGGAGATTCCACGGTCGATCGCCGAGGAGAGAGTGATATCCGAGCAGACGGAGGAATTGCTGGTAAAGGCCATTGGAGAGTTTAAGGCGCAGTTTAAATAAAGTGCAGAGGGAGCGATATTGCGGGAGGTAAGAGGGCCTGCAATACGCGGAAAGGAGTATATATGGCATCGATGCGTGATATCAAGCGTCGCAGGGGGAGCATACAGAGTACCCAGCAGATCACCAAGGCCATGAAACTCGTTTCTACCGTAAAGCTGCAGAGGGCGAGAGCAAGCGCGGAGAATTCCAAGGCATATTTTAACTGCATGTATCAGACTGTGAATCGTATCCTGACTAGGGTGGGCAGTCTGCAGCACAAATATCTGCAGTCCGACGGCACCGGCAAGAAGGCAGTGATCGTGATATCCTCCAACAGAGGATTGGCGGGAGGATACAACTCCAACATTGTGAAACTGGTGACTCGTCATGAGGGCTGGAACAGGGAGGATGTGCTGATCTATGCCGTAGGACGCAAGGGCAGAGACGCTCTTGTGAGAGAGGGCTATGAGGTGCGGATGGATATGTCCGACATTGTCGAAGAGCCGGCATATCCGGATGCCATGCTGATGTGCAGTGAGCTGCTGAAGGCCTATGCGGAGGGAGAGATCGGGGAGATTTATCTGGCGTACACCTCTTTCAAAAACACGGTGAGCCATGTCCCCACTCTATTAAAGCTGCTGCCTGTGGAACAGGAGGCGGAGAGCGCCGAGGAGGAATCCGGGGTGCCCATGAATTTCGAGGCAGAGGATGAAGAGGCGCTGGAGATGATCATTCCCAAGTATGTGACCAGCCTGATCTACGGCGGACTGATGGAGGCCGTGGCCAGTGAGAACGGGGCACGAATGCAGGCAATGGACAACGCGACCAGCAACGCGGAAGAAATGATAAGTGATTTGACGCTGAAATACAACAGAGCCAGACAGGGCTCTATCACACAGGAATTAACAGAAATTATCGCCGGAGCAGAGGCAATTTCGTAGCTCTGTTCCCCTGGAAAACAGCATCTGCCCGCACAGCGTATGCGAGGCGGCGCTGAAAGGCAGATGCGGAACTCTATTCAGAAAGGTATGGATGTTATATGACAGGACAAAATAAAGGAAGGATTACCCAGATCATTGGCGCAGTGCTGGATATCCGTTTCGGTGAGGGCCAGCTGCCGGAGATCAATGAGGCCATTGTGATTCCCGGCAAGGATGGCGAGGAGCTGACGGTGGAGGTATCCCAGCATTTAGGCGATGATACGGTGAGATGTATCGCCATGGGCACGACGGACGGTCTGGTGAGAGGTATGGAAGCCATTGCCACAGGCGCGCCTATCTCTGTGCCCGTAGGTGAGAACACTCTGGGACGTATTTTCAATGTACTGGGTAAACCCATTGATAACAAACCGGCGCCGGAGGATGTAACCTATGAGCCTATTCACAGGGCTGCGCCGGAATTCGAGGAGCAGTCTACAGAGACCGAGCTGCTGGAGACCGGTATCAAGGTGGTTGATCTGCTGTGTCCTTATCAGAAGGGCGGTAAGATCGGTCTGTTCGGCGGCGCAGGCGTAGGCAAGACCGTACTGATTCAGGAGTTGATCCGAAACATTGCCACAGAGCATGGCGGTTACTCCGTATTTACCGGCGTGGGCGAGCGTACCCGTGAGGGAAATGACCTGTATCATGAGATGAGCGAGTCGGGAGTTATCGACAAGACCACCATGGTATTCGGTCAGATGAATGAGCCGCCCGGAGCAAGAATGAGAGTGGGCCTTACCGGTTTGACCATGGCGGAATATTTCCGTGACAAGGGCGGCAAGGACGTGCTGTTGTTTATCGACAATATTTTCCGTTTTACACAGGCGGGCAGTGAGGTGTCCGCGCTGCTGGGACGTATGCCTTCCGCAGTGGGTTATCAGCCTACGCTGCAGACGGAGATGGGCGCTTTGCAGGAGCGTATCACTTCCACGAAGAGCGGTTCCATCACCTCCGTGCAGGCAGTGTATGTGCCTGCGGACGACCTGACAGACCCGGCGCCTGCAACGACGTTTGCGCATTTGGACGCCACCACCGTGCTGTCGCGTTCCATCGTGGAGCTGGGTATCTATCCCGCGGTAGATCCGCTGGAGTCCACCTCCCGTATTCTGGACCCTCGTATTGTGGGTGAGGAGCATTACAAGGTGGCCCGTGGGGTGCAGGAGATTCTGCAGAGATACAAGGAGCTGCAGGATATTATCGCCATTCTGGGTATGGATGAGCTGTCTGAGGATGACAAGCTGGTGGTATCCCGTGCCCGTAAGGTGCAGAGATTCCTGTCTCAGCCTTTCTTTGTGGCCGGCCAGTTTACCGGTCTGGAAGGTAAGTACGTGCCCATCAACGAGACCATTCAGGGCTTTAAGGAGATACTGGAGGGCAAGCATGATGACATCCCGGAGAGCTATTTCCTGAATGCCGGCAGCATTGATGATGTATTGGCCAAAGTGAAATAGGGAAAGGCGGTTTCCATGGCAGAAAACAATTGCTTGACATTAAAGATTATTACGCCGAATAGAGTGTTCTATGAGGGTGAGGCGGAAATGGTGGAGCTGAACACCTCGGAGGGAGAGATCGGTGTGCTGCCCGGCCACCTGCCTATGACAGTGATCGTCAAACCCGGAGTACTCACCATCACGGAGCCGGAGGGAGAGAAGACTGCAGCCCTGCATGCGGGGTTTGTGGAGATTCTCCCGGAACAGGTTACTATTCTGGCAGAGATTATCGAGTGGCCGGGCGAGATTGACGCCGCTAGGGCCGAGGCTGCGATGGAGCGCGCCCAGGGGCGCATTCAGGAGCATGCCACCGACACGGATCTGGCCAGAGCGGAGACTGCTCTGCTGCGGGCAATGGCCCGTATTCAGGTTATAAAATAAGCTGCGTTGCTTTGCGGACGCGAAGGCGAGTAACGCCGGATACGCCGGATGCATATGTTATAGAAAAAGAAAAGGTATCATGGGCATGGATTTTGAACGCAGGATTTTACCTTTTTATATGACATATCCGGCAGCAGGCGGCGGATATGCTGCTCCTTATGGGCGGCAGGATGCGGACGTGCTGCGTGACCTGGAATATTTTCGGCAAATGTATCCGGCCCAGGCGCGGCGTTACCAGAACAGGATTGCGGAGATCCTGGATAAGATGGACTATGAGGGCAGCGTGATCTACGATGAGTATCCTGACCGTTATACACTGGAGCGCCTGGCAGACAATATCACAGACATTCTTCGGCGCGAGGAGAACGAAAAGAATCCGGGACAGGTGGACTCAAAGGAGGATTGGGACCAGAGGCGCCCCTTGATCTTCGTACTTCTGGTGAATGAAGTGTATAGGCGCCGTCGAGGCGGCAGAAGAGGATTTTTCAGTTTTAGCTGACAGAGAATTACAACAGGCAGAGCCACGGACCCCAGGGGTTTTCGTGGCTCTGCAAAACTCTGAGAGAATCGGCTAATACAGCATGTTCCCGGACAGTGCCCAGAGAATTTACGGGCGCTTGTGCGACCGTAAATTACTCTGTGAGTAATGGTACTGGTAGGGAACATGCGGTACTCTAGATAGGAGACGAGTAATGGACGAGCTAAACGGGCTGTTGGAAGAGATCATAGATGAAAAACTGGTACAGGCAGTTCTGAGCAACAGCCGGGATTCGGCGTATGGGGACCGGGTGAAACTCCGCCCGGTGCTGCTGAAGGGCGCGCTGCTGTTTCAGAGCACCAGATATGTAAATGCTCAGGTGTTTCACCAAAATCACAGCGCGGAGGAGGCATGCCGTCTGATTGGTGAACTGCTGCGAGATAAATTCCGGCAGTGTGAAATCACGGCGCAGGACAGAAGCGCCACCATATTGGTCAGCAAGAAAGGGAAAATGACCATAAAATCCCGTCAGACCGCCAGCAATGTTCCCAGAGAGCTTTCCCACAACAGGGAGAAACAATATATCTTGAAGGAGGGCTGCCCGGTGGAGTTCCTGGTGGGACTGGGTGTACAGACACCGGACGGCAGGATCGCAAAAAACAAATATGACAAATTTCGCCAGATTAACCGTTATCTGGAGTTTATCGAGGATATTTTGGATCAGCTGCCCCGGGAGGGACAGCTCCATGTGATTGATTTTGGCTGCGGCAAGTCGTATCTGACTTTCGCCATGTACTACTATCTCCATGTGCTGCAGGGGAGAGATATTCGCATTACAGGTCTGGACCTGAAGGCGGATGTAATTCGCCGCTGTAATGAGTTGGCGGCGCAGTGCGGCTATGAGCAGCTGCATTTTCAGGTGGGAGATATCAGCACTTACGAGGGAGAACAGAGCGTGGACATGGTGGTATCTCTCCACGCCTGTGACACGGCCACGGATTATGCCCTGGAAAAGGCCGTGGGCTGGGGGGCAAGAGTTATTTTGGCGGTGCCCTGCTGTCAGCATGAGCTCAACAGGCAGATTCACTGTGAGGGTCTTGCCCCGCTGCTGCGATATGGCATTATAAAGGAGCGTATGTCGGCTCTGATTACAGACGCAATCCGGGCGGGACTGCTGGAACAGCAGGGGTATGACACCCAGATTCTGGAGTTCATAGACATGGAGCACACTCCCAAGAATCTTTTGATACGGGCGGTGAAGAGACCGCAGCATATGACGAAAAGACAGGCAGGGGCATCCCTGCAGGAGACTATGAAACTGCTCGGCGTGAATCCCACGCTGGCGAATCTGCTGGATAAGGAATAGGCAAGCATGAAGAAATTGATAATCAAATGGGTGATTTTTCTGCTGACTTTTGTGGCGGCGCTGCTGGTGGCGGGCAGGGTTATGAATCACGACAATCAAAATATGACCATGGAGCTGTCGGCAGCCAGTTTCCCTGTCATCACACTGGAGAAGGGCGATATTGCCTACAATGAACTCCACGGATATGCACAGGCCATGGATATTGCCTATCAGCGGGGAACCATCGCGGAGCTGGGTGAGAACAGAGAGCTGGTATTCTGTATCGAGACCTACGGTATAAAGCTCCAGGGAATCCGTATGGAGGTGAGGAGCAGGGACGGCAGCCGTCTCATCGAAAATACCGAGATTACGGAGTATGTGCAGGACAGCACAATACGGGTGGAGACTGCCCTGAAGGATCTGATAGAAAAGGACACAGAGTATTCCCTGATCCTGGTGCTGACGGACGAGGCGGGACGGGAGATATGGTACTACACCCGGGCCATATGGAGCGACAACACATGGGGATATGAAAAGTTGGCCTATGTGAAGGATTTTCACGAGAAAACCTTTGACAAAGAGGCAGCTAAGGACCTTATCAAATATCTGGAGAGCAATTCCCAGGGGGACAACACCACCTTTCACAGGGTGGACATTCACAGCAGTTTTAATCAGATCACTTGGGGAGATCTGGATGTGCGGCGTCTGACGGAGCCTGCCGTCAACCTGGTGGAGCTGGCCACGCAGACTGCATCCATGGAACTGCACTATCTGGTGGCCACGGGCGACAGCCGGAATCAAACCTGCTATCTGGTGGAGGAATTATACCGCATAAGATATACGCCGGAGCGGGTCTATCTGCTGGAGTACGAGCGGACCATGGATCAGATTCCCGCGGTGAAAGGAGATATCTACGGCAACGACAAGATTATGCTGGGCATTGTGGGCGAGGACATGGCTCTGGTGGAGAGCGAAGACGGCAATATCGTGGTCTTTGAGGCGGCGGGGCGGCTGTGCAGCTATAATGTGACAACCAACAAACTGGCGCTGCTGTTCTCCTTTTACGAGGACAATTCTCAAAATGCCAGAGCGCAGTGGGACGCCCGGAATCTGTATCAGAGCTACAAGTTAAAGATTTTGGACGTGGACGAGGGAAACAATGTGCAGTTTGCCGTGTATGGGTATATGAACAGGGGACGCCACGAGGGAGAGGTGGGCATTCAGATCTATACCTATAACAGTGACCGAAACACTATCGAGGAGCTGGTATATATTCCCTATGACAAATCCTATGAGATATTAGAACGCGAGCTGGACCAGCTTTTGTACCTGAACCGGGCGGGAAAGCTGTACTTGTATCTGGATCACGGCATCTATGAGGTGAATACAAAGGAGCGCACCGGAGAGCGAATCGCTCTGGTGGAGAACGATGAGGCCATAGAGATATCGGATAGTCACAAGATTGTGGTGTGGCGGCAGAATCAGGGGCTGCAGATCATGAATCTGGGAACGGAACAGGTCATTTCGATCGACGTGGGGGCAGATGAGATGGCCCGCCCCCTGGGGTTTATGGGAGAGGACATTATCTACGGCGTGGCAAGGCAGGAGGATGTGGTGAGCGACGCGGCAGGTCGGCAGCTTTTTCCCATGTATCTAGTCTGTATCCGAGATGCCTCCGGAAAGCTGTTGAAGGCCTATAAGAAGGAAAATATCTACGCGCTGTCCTGCCAGGTGGAGGAGAATCAGATCATTCTGGAGCGGCTCCTGCGCCGGGAGGACGGCAGCTATGTGAGTACCACTCGAGATCAGATTTTGCACAGCGTCATCCAGGACGTGGGCAAAAATCAGCTGGTGGTAGCGGCTGTGGATACCTACGAAAAGCTGGTGCAGATTCAGGTGAGGGAAGAGATTAATGTGAAAGCTCTGCAGGTGCTGACTCCCAAGGAAGTAGTATTTGAGGGGGGGAGAAACGTGCTGCTGTCTTCGGACAGCGAGCAGGAGCGTTATTATGTGTACGATAAGGGCCGGACGGCCGGGATATACTATACTCCGGCCATGGCCATCAATCAGGCCAACGACTGCTCCGGCGTGGTGGTGGACGACAGGGGCAGAACCATATGGATCAGAGGAAACAGGGTGTTGCGCAATCAGATTATGGCTATCACGGCGCAGGAGGTCACCGAGGAAAAGGGCAGTCTGGCCGTGTGTCTGGATACCATGCTGTCCCTGGAGGGAATTGTGAGAAATTCCGACGATCTGTTGAGACGGGGCAAATCGGCTGTACAGATACTGGAAGAGAATCTGGAGGGGCAGGCGCAGGTGCTGGATCTCGGAGGCTGCAGTCTGGACGCCATGCTGTATTTTCTCAATCAGGATATTCCGGTGCTGGCTGTGCTGCAGAACGGAGAGGCGGTGCTGCTCACCGGCTTTAACGAGTACAATATAGTGGTTATGGAGCCTTCCACGGGCAGACTTTACAAAAAAGGAATGAATGACACCAGAGAGTGGATGGAGGAGAACGGCAATCCCTTTATTACTTATATCAGAGCAGAGGAATAGACACAGGAGAGAGACGGAAATGAAGGTAATGAGCAAACAGAGGAACAGCAGAATGTGTTTTATCTGCGGCATGGACAATCCGATGGGCATGAAAACTCAGTTTTACAATATGGAGGATGGGAGCGTCATGACTTTGTTCCGGTATAAGGAGGAGCATCAGAGCTTTCCACAGAGAGTTCACGGCGGCCTGGCGGCAACTATGCTGGACGAGCTGGGTTTCAGAGCGCTGTGGGCGCAGCAGGGGGAGGGTACTTTCGGCGTGACCATGTCCATGGAGGTGAAATACCGCAAACCTGTACCCTATCAGGAGGAGCTGGTGGGAAGAGGGATCGTGATAAAGGATACCCCAAAGTTCTCTGTCATGAAGTCGGAGATTTACAGCCGAAACGGCATATTGCTGGTCAACGCGGACGTTACCTATATTAAGCTGGATGTGGACAAAATAGCGAAAGGTGTGGACGTCCACGAGGAGATGTGCTATCTGATTGAGGACGATGTGAGGGAGATTCCGCTGTAGGTGAGAAACAGAAACGGTGTTGCAGGAGCCGTTTCCATTGCAAAAAGGTTTATTCTATTTTTCAGCCACGGGAAAAATGTATTTTCTGTATCTTTGCAGCACAAAGAGCAGCAGCATTCCCAGCACGCCGCAGGACAGCACCTCACCGATGCCCACGGTCAGCATGAAAAAGGGAATAGAGCCGGGAATCCTGTAGGCAAAATACAGCACCAGCGGCACAATCAGCGTGTTAGCGACGATGGGGGGCAGGGGGGACAGCCACTTGCAGCGGCGCAGCAGATAAGTGCCGATGGCTCCCGCCAGCGTGGCAATGCTGCCAAAGACCACATCCCAGACAATGGCGCCGGTGAGCAGATTGCTGATCAGGCACCCCAGGAACAGGCCGGGTATGGCGGCGGGGGTAAAAAAGGGAAGTATGGTAAGCGCCTCGGAAAAGCGAAGTTGGATGGCATAATTGGCCAGGCCCAGAGAGTTGGCCAATAGTGTCAATACCACATAGAGGGCAGCGATAAGCGCTGCCTGAGCGACAAAAAGTGCTTTGCTGTTTTTCATTGTAATAATCTCCTTTAGTATTTTTTTAACGAGTGGAAGGTCTCGAACACTCGGTTTAGTTAGCCTGCCAGTTTTGGTCAGGGAGGCTCCTGCAACGAAAGACAGTGTAACACAATTTTTGAGGAATGGCAAGGGACGTTTCAGACAATCAGCCCCGCTTTCATAAGCCGTCTTCGGATCAGGCCGCCAAGTCCCAGGGTAATGGCAATCTTGACCAGCTCGGCGGGGATATAGGGGATCGTGCCCAGCCACAGTGCCTCCAGAAAAGAGCATTTCATCAGGTAGCCCAGCCACAGGGTGCCAAACAGATACATAACCGCTGCGCCCAGCACCATGCCCGCCAGATGCATCCCCCATTTGGCGGGCCATTTATCGATGAAGAAACCGGCAATCAGAGACAGGAAGATGTAACCGATCATGTAGCCTCCTGTGGGTCCCAGTACTTTGCCCACGCCGCCGGAATATCCGGTAAATACAGGAAGGCCCACCAGACCGATCAACAGATAGATCATACAACTGACAGTGCCCCACTTCATTCCCAGCAGATAGGTGGCCAGCAGTATTCCCAAGACCCCCAGGGAGATGGGCACCGGGCTTATAGGAAGGGGGAGGGAAACGGGTCCCAGTACGCAGATAACGGCGGTCATCAGTCCAATTAACGCAATTTTCTTTGTTTTCATGTCTTTGTTCTCCTCATCTGGTATTTTGTTGCCATTCAGACAGTTTGTGAACGCAAAATGTAAACCATATCACAAAGAAAGTATACAATTATTAGACTTGAATGTCAACTAATATAATGAACAAGTTTACATTTTGAAACGGAATATAGAACATAAAAGAATAAATATAAGTATTACTGTATCTGGACAAAAGAAAATAATATAAGACAAAACCCCCGAAAACCAGGCCGTAAGGGTCTGATTTTCGGGGGATGTTTTTTATTGCGGTTCTCCGTTGCGGTATTTGGTCACGATTTGCTGAATCCTCTCGTTGGGATTTAACAGATCGCTGATGGAGGAATCATGGTTCAGAGTATCGATAATGTAAGCCACATATTTGCTCATATCGCAGTTGATATACCATTCCCGCTCCAAAAGCTCCGGCGTCTGATAAATCAGGTTCGTGGTCAGGATTCTGGTAATCAGGCCGCTCTCGTAGGCCCTGTCAAATTTCTCCAGACCGCCGGTGAACAGTCCGAAGGTGGAGAATACAAAGATTTTACCGGCCTTGCGTTGTTTCAGAGCCGCTGCAGTCTCCAGAATGCTGTCACCGGAGGAGATCATATCGTCAATGATAATCACGTCCTTGCCGTCCACGCTGGACCCCAAAAATTCGTGAGCCACAATGGGATTGCGCCCATTCTCTATCCGGGTGTAGTCACGGCGCTTGTAGAACATTCCCATGTCCAGTCCCAGCACATTGGCGATATAGATGGCGCGTTTCATGCCGCCCTCGTCCGGGCTTATGACCATCATATGGCGGCTGTCGATCTGCAGATCCTTTACATGCCGCAGCAGTCCTTTTATGAACTGATAAGCGGGCTGTACGGTCTCAAAGCCGTTCAGAGGAATGGCGTTCTGTACTCGGGGGTCGTGAGCGTCGAAAGTGATAATGTTGTCCACTCCCATGCTCACCAGCTCCTGCAGCGCCAGCGCGCAGTCCAGGGATTCGCGCGAGGTACGCTTGTGCTGGCGGCTCTCGTACAGATAGGGCATTATCACAGTAATGCGGCGGGCCTTGCCGCCCACAGCGGCGATAATGCGTTTCAAATCCTGATAGTGGTCGTCAGGGGACATACGGTTCTGATGACCACAGAGGGAATAGGTCAGGCTGTAGTTGCAGACGTCCACCAGAAGATACAGGTCACAGCCTCTGACAGATTCCAGAATCATTCCCTTGGCCTCTCCGGAGCCGAAACGGGGAACCTTGGCGCTCAGCAGGTAGGAGTCTCGTTGATAGCCTGAAAAGGCCAGAGAATCTTTGTGCTCATGTTCCCGCTCTGTTCTCCATCTGACCAGGTATTTGTCCACCTTATCGCCCAGCACCCTGCAGCCCTCCAGGGCTATGATTCCGAGAGAACCTACGGGGATGGTCTCTAAGTTGCGTTTCTCCTCACGGTTTGGCATGAATGGTATCCTCACTTTCCTGAAAATCTTTTCTTATACATACGAATATCCGGACCGGTCAGCTTACACAGCGAATAATTGCTGGTAATGCGGGAAAAAATGCGGTCGGAGTAGCGGTCGCGCATTTCCTCCAGATTCAGATTGGTGGAAATGATGGTTGCCTTGTGACGCAGGTGTCGTTCATTGAGTAAGGAGAACAGTTGTGACGTCACAAAGCTGTTGGTAACCTCCGTTCCCAGGTCGTCGATAATCACCAGATCACTATTGTAAATGTCTTTGTAGAAATTGTAAAGCTCTTCTTTGGCCTTTGTGTCAAAGCTGTAGCGGGCCAGAGTCTCAAACAGGCCGCAGGCGCTGAAATAAATCACGGCACAGCCATGGGAGAGCAATTCCCTGGCAATGCAGCCGGATAAAAAACTTTTACCCGTACCTACTGTACCATAAAACAGCAAATTTTGATAGCTTTTTTTGAAATCATCCACGAATTTATGGCTGATGGCGACGGCGTTTTCGAAACGCTGCAGATCCTCGCCCTCGTAGTAGGCGGTGGAAAGGGTATCGAAATTCTCCCGGGCAATCATTTCCTGAATGCCCGATTGTTCATACAGCAGAGTAATCTCCTGCTGACGGAAACAGTGACATTTCTCGCTGCCGATATAGCCGGTGTCCCGGCAGTCGGGACAGTCGTAAAATGGCTCCAGATAGTCCAGAGGATAGCCGGCCTGCGCCAGCAGCATCCTGCGGCGTGTCGCGCTCTGCGCCAATTCCTGTCGCAGCTCCTCCATCGCCGTCTCGTCCCCGTCCAGCAGCAGACGGGCGTGGGCCACGGAGGTGGCCCCCACGGAGGTATCCAGCTCCCGGTACTCCGGCAGCTCTGCGTAAATCTGCTGTCTGCGTTGAGCCAGCAGCCGCATGTTGCGGGTCTGTCTCTCTTCATAGCAGCGTTTTATTGTGTCATATTGTGTCTTGGTCAATGCCACGGCGAATCTCCTTAGTTGCTGATAAGTTCTCTTTCCAGTTCTTCAAAATTGTATGTATTCTGCTTAAACTGATTGAACTTGTTGCCTGCGGAGGCGTTGTGGGAAACGGTCCTCTGTTTTTGGTGCTGTTCGTCCACCCGTCTGATATCGGCCTTGTGGCGCACATTCTCCCTGTGCCAGCTGCTCAGGATTCCCTCCGCGTACTCAAAACGGTGCTTGTCCACCGCCAGTACCGTGCGCTCGCAGGCCTCGAAAATAATATCCTGGCTGAAACCATACTCTCTGATCCAACGGTTGATATACTCCAACTCCTTGGCAGTGGGAGAGGAGGATTTGCCCAGCTCGTTCATAATCGCATAGACGGATTTGTCATATTTGAGGGCCGCCCTCTGCGCCTGCTTGGGAGTGGTGATTCCCTGCTGTGCCCAGCTGATAGCCACCTTCTCCATATAGCGGAAATCCTTTTTACCCCGGTCCACGCAATACTGTATCAGATAGTCTATCAGATCATCGGAAAAATGCAGCACATCCGACAGGTATAAAATGGTCTTCATATCTGACGCAGTCAGGGGTCGTCCTACATACACCTGGGCCACAAACAACAGCTGCGCGGTATTCTCCTGATCCTTGAAACTGCGGAGCTGGTCGGCGCTGTAGGTGGGCTTGGCATAGGGATCCGGCTCGGGTTCTTGGGGCTGCATTGTCACGGCGCTGACAAAACCCATGCCTGCGCCTGCAAAGTCCGTCCCTCTGACAACGGAATCCGTGCCGACAGGGACGGCTCCCGCAAAAGAGGTCGCCCCTGCGGTGGCGCCGGTGCGGCGCGTGTTGTTTTCGCCGTGGTTCAATTCGCGCAGGTGAATGCCCACCAGATTCCTGTCCTCGTCGTAATCCAGGGTCAGAAGTTTCTGCTTTTCCCAGTAGCGCAGAGAGCGCAGTACGTCCTTCTCCGTGAGGTTGAATTTGTCCGCGATATCCGATACGCTGAAAGACATATTGGCATGCATCATGCGCAGCAGATAAAGATATATCTTCAGCTGGGCATCATTGGCATCCTTCATATATTCGTCGATAAAGCAGTTGGAAACAGCAGTTGATTCTATATAATTATCCTTGTAAATCGTTAAACGAGCCACGAAATACCACCCCTTCATGTGTCAGTGTTTCAAAGTATAGCACAGGAAAACCAAAAAAGAAATAGGCATTTTGCCAGAAAGAAAAACGGCATTTCAGGACGGTAAAAACTGTGGAAACTGTGGAAACTGTGGATAAATACTGCAGCAGCAGTTGGAAAAACACCGGAAAATCCAGCGCTTTGGCCGGATGAGTGAAAGGGTAGTTTATCCACCTTTTTTAAAAAGCTATCCACATTTTTTCGCCTGCAGAAAGGCAGAAAAAATGTGGATAGTGTGGATAACTATTTTTCCAGGAGAGATTCTCCGATTTTATGCACGTCTCCGGCCCCCATAGTTATCAACAGATCGCCGTTTATGCAATTTTTTAATAAAAATTTTTCCGCTTCCTCAAAAGTGGGAAAGTAATCGCACTGTCCGTTCAGCGACCGTATGGCTGCCTGCAGATCCCAAGAGCTGATCCCCAGAGTATCCTTTTCCCGGGCGGCGTAGATATCTGTCAGCACCACATGGTCCGCCAGCGTCAGCGCCTGGGCAAACTCGGTCATAAAGGTCTTGGTCCGGCTGTAGGTGTGGGGTTGGAATACGCACCACAGCTTTTTGTGAGGATAATTTTGTGCTGCCTGCAAGGTTGTTGTAATTTCTGTGGGGTGATGCGCATAATCATCTACTATAGTAAAACCGTTCACAGTGCCCTTGTACTCAAAACGGCGGTCCGTCCCGTGGAAATTCTTCAGCGCCTCCAGAGTATCCCTGCGGCTTATGCCCAGCAGGTCCGCAGTGGCAATGGCGGCCACGGCATTGTGGACGTTGTGGAGGCCGGGGACCTGCAGCGTCACCTGCTGGGGCTCTCCTTGGGGACAGCATAACAGAAAAGAGGCATTTCCCTGGCTGTCGTGGGTAATGCTTTCGGCATAGTAGTCACAGTCCCTGCTATGGCCGTAAGTGACCACGGCGCAGGACAGGCCATCTGTCAGCTCCTGATAGCGGTCGATATCGCCGCTTATGACCAGAGTGCCGTCCGCAGGCAGCAGCTGGGCAAAGCGCCGGAAGGAGTGGCGGATATCCTCCAAATCCTTGAAAAAGTCCAGATGGTCCTCCTCCACATTCAGAATCAAACCGATCCTGGGAAAAAAGCTTAAGAAGCTGTTGGTGTACTCGCATGCCTCTGCCAGAAAATAGCCGGAGTTGCCTATCCGGATGTTGCCGCCTATAGACTTCAATATGCCGCCGACGGCCAGGGTGGGATCTGTGCCCGCATGCAGCAAAATCTCCGAGAGCATGGAGGTGGTGGTAGTCTTGCCGTGGGTGCCGCTGACGGCAATGGGAGTCTCGTAGTTTTTCATAATCTGTCCCAGGAGCTGCGCTCTGGACAAGTAGGGAATCCCTCTCTGACGAATGGCAATGAACTCCAGATTATCCTCATGCACGGCGCTGGTCAGCACGGCGCAGTCGATATCCTCCGGGACATGGGAGGCGTCCTCCCCATAGGAAATCCGGATGCCCTTCTGCTCCAACGCCTGAGTGATAGGGCTGGATTTCCAGTCGGAGCCGGAAACGGTAAAGCCCGCCCGGTGCAGAATCTCTGCCAGACCGCTCATACTGATACCGCCAATGCCTACAAAATACACGGAAACAGGGTGGTCAAAATCTATCTGATACATAACGGCATATAACTCCTTTTGCAAAATACTCTAGATTATTATATTCCTTATTATATACTTTGTGGGTACAAAAAACAAATGCATTTTTACACAGACAAAAATCTGTTAAAAATGAATGAAAAAATCCCAAAAAATAACTTTTTTTTGTAAAAAATATTCACAATTTTATCTGGGTATGCTATAATATGTACGAGACAAGGCCCTGCTGCGCCTTGTATATTATGCTAGATTGAGGTGATGACATGATCAAGAAAGAAATGATAGCCATGTTATTGGCTGGAGGACAGGGCAGCCGCCTGGGTGTTCTCACATCCAAGGTAGCTAAGCCTGCAGTGGCTTTCGGAGGGAAATACCGCATTATCGATTTTCCCCTGAGCAACTGTATCAATTCGGGTGTCGATACGGTGGGTGTATTGACCCAGTATCAGCCTCTGCGGTTGAACACCCATATCGGAATTGGTATCCCCTGGGATCTGGATCGGAACATTGGAGGCGTGACCGTGCTGCCCCCCTATGAGAAGAGCGCAAACAGCGAGTGGTACACCGGTACGGCCAATGCGATTTTCCAGAATCTGGATTACATGGAGAGTTTCAATCCGGATTACGTTCTGATTTTGTCCGGTGATCATATCTATAAAATGGACTATGAGGTGATGCTGGACTTCCACAAGGCGAACAATGCGGAAGTCACGATTGCGGTGATGCCCGTTCCCATGGAGGAGGCCAGCCGTTTCGGTATTATGATCACTGACGAGAACCGGCGTATCACCGATTTTGAGGAGAAACCGGAGCGGCCCAGAAGTAACCTGGCCAGCATGGGTATCTATATTTTCAATTGGAAGACTCTGAAGGAAGCGCTGCTGACCATGGCGGATCAGCCCGCTCTGGATTTTGGCAAGCATGTGATTCCCTACTGCCACGAGAAGGGAGCGCCGCTGTACGCCTATGAATTCAACGGCTACTGGAAGGATGTGGGTACCCTGAGTTCCTACTGGGAGGCCAATATGGAGTTGATCGATATCGTACCCGTGTTCAACCTTTATGAGGAGTACTGGAAGATATACACCAAGAGCGATATTCTGCCGCCTCAGTATATGTCGCCAAACAGTGTGGTACAGCGCTGCATCATAGGAGAGGGTACGGACGTCTACGGGCAGGTGTACAACTCTGTAATTGGCTGCGGTGTGACCATAGGGGAGGGCGCGGTTATTCGCGATTCCATTATCATGAATAACACCACTATCGGCGCGGGATGTGAGATCAATAAGGCGATAGTGGCGGAGAATGTACAGATCGGCAGCAATGTAAAGCTGGGAGTGGGCGATGAGGCAGAGAATGATACCGCTCCCCATATTTACAGCAACGGTCTGGTGACGGTGGGCGAGAAGAGCGTGATTCCCGACTCAGTCAGCGTAGGAAAAAATACAGTGATTGCCGGAGTGACCACGGCTGCGGATTATCCGGACGCTTATCTGGCAAGCGGCAAGACATTAATTAAGACAGAGGAGAGATAACAGTGAGAGCGATAGGAATCATTTTGGCAGGTGGCAATAACCACCGAATGAAAGAGTTGTCACAGAAACGGGCCATCTGTGCCATGCCGGTGGCGGGCAGCTACCGGAGCATTGACTTTACGCTCAGCAATATGTCCAATTCCCATATCCAGAGGGTTGCGGTGTTCACTCAGTACAATTCCAGGAGCTTGAATGAACATTTAAGTTCCTCCAAATGGTGGGATTTCGGACGTAAGCAGGGCGGCTTATACGTCTTTACACCGGCAGTCACCATGAACAACAGCAACTGGTATCGGGGGACGGCGGACGCTATCGCCCAGAATCTGATCTGGCTGAAGAACAGTCATGAGCCCTATGTGGTGATTGCCTCCGGCGACTGCGTGTACAAGATGGATTTCAACAAGCTGCTGGAGTACCATATCGATAAAAAGGCGGACATTACCGTGGTGTGCAAGGACATGGATCCCAGCACGGAGATCGAGCGTTTCGGCACGATGAAGATGAACGAGGATTTCCGTATCACGGAGTTTGAGGAAAAGCCGCTGCAGGCCAAGAGCAACACCATCTCCTGCGGCATCTACGTAATCCGCCGCCGCAGCCTGATAGAGATGATCGAAAAGTGCGCGGAGGAGGATCGGTACGATTTTGTGCGCGACATACTGATTCGCTACAAGGATATAAAGAGGATATACGCCTACAAGATCAAGGACTACTGGCGCAATATCGCATCGGTGGAGGACTACTACGGAGCCAATATGGATTTCCTGAAACCGGAGGTGCGGGACTATTTCTTCAAGCAGTACCCCGATATTTACTCCAAGGTGGACGACCTGCCGCCCGCAAAGTACAATCCGGGAGCGGAGATGCGCAACAGCCTGATCTCCAGCGGCTGTATTGTCAACGGTGTGGTGGAGAATTCCGTGATATTCAAGAAGAGCTATATAGGCAACAACTGTATCATCAAGAATTCCATTATTTTGAACGACGTCTATATAGGCGATAATTCATATATTGAAAACTGCATAGTGGAGAGCCGTGATACCATACGGGCCGGTTCCCGTTTTGTGGGTGAGAACGGCATCCAGGTGGTAGTGGAGAAAAATGACAGATATGTCATATGATGTAAGAAGGGAATGCGCGTAGCGCACAAAGTACATTAGGATCATTTAGCTAAGGGGGTTATATTGATGCAGATTACAGATGTACGGGTTCGCAAGATTACAAAAGAAGGAAAGATGAAGGCTGTCGTGTCCATCACTCTGGACGATGAGTTCGTGGTACACGATATCAAGGTGATTGAAGGGGAAAAGGGTATGTTTATCGCCATGCCGAGCAAAAAAGCGGCGGACGGGGAGCACAGAGATATAGCTCACCCGATCAATTCCGCCACCAGGGAACATATCCAGAATGTGATTCTGGAGAGCTATGAGAAGGCGCTGGCCGAACCGGATGGCGAGGAAGAATAATTTATGTGAATATGGATCAAGATAGAGAGGGGCTGTTGCAAGTAGCTAAAAATCTACCGCAATAGCTCCCTTTTTGTGCCCTGAAACAAGAAGGGAGCATCGCTCTATAACTAGGTATTCCGTGCGGAGTACAATCGAGTTATTTCAGTTCCACTGGGATCCATACTTCATAATATCGGTTTTTTTGCCTCAGATCGTGGTCTGTCCAGAGATGCAGTACCTCTATTATAAGGTCATACTTCTGCCTATACTCAGATGCAGGGAGCCAGGAGTCGAAAATCAACTCATACAGTTTCGGAAACTCTTCCCAGGCAAGCCCGCCACATTCAGTTTTGAATGCAGCATAGGTACCTGCAGGGAACTTACGCGTCTCAAGCTTATCCGTCTTGGTATCTGCTCCGTCGCGGGCAATCATATATTTACCGTCCTGCCAGACTCCGTACCATACGCCGTCATAAGACGTGTTTCCGGCTTGATTCCATCGGCCCTCGGCAAGCTTTTCGGGAACGTCATCGCAATCGTCTGCCCACATGGAGTGCCGCAGCTCTTCGCGGTCCTTATATCCCTGCCCCTCATACTGTTTTGATACACCATACACCACGGTATCTTCCAACTCAATAATTCTGAAATCCATTTCTTTTGCTCCTTTAATTATAATGTGAAAGGAAGCAGGTGGATATACCTTGAGAGAACCGCCGTTTTTACGATAGACAGACGGAGTAATGCCGTGCTGTTTCGCAAAGGCTCTTGAGAAAGCTGCCGCACTGTCATATCCATATTTTATGGCAATGTGAATAATCGGTGCCCTGCCATGCTGCAGATCCTGTGCTGCGAGAGTGAGACGTCTGCGCCGCACATACTCAGTCAGTGTCATTCCGGTCATATAACTGAAGAAACGAATAAAGCTGTCTGCCGTTACACAGGCAATTCCGGCTGCTGTATCAAGATCGAACTCTGCGCACAAATTCGCCTCGATATACTCAATGGCTGCGTTCAATTGTTTTAGCATATTCATCTGTTTCACCTCCCGCATATAGAGTATCAAATAAACATTTTCAATGACTGATTTTCCCTGGGCAGGAATAATCACATTTTATTCAGCGTTTTGTGAAAATTTAGCAATCAGCCCTTCATATGCCATACCGACATTAAGTGCAAAAATGACAAGGCAATAAACACTTTTTCTTTGATAGTTTATCCACCTCGCTTAATTTGGGGGATTATTTTGCCTTCTGTATATATATTCAACATTCAGATACTTTTATTTGTTAATTATCTATTATATGCCTTTTTAAATCAAGGCGAATATATATGAAGAGTCAACTTTCTACAGAAAATATCAGAAAGATATCTGGAAACGCTTGAAACATTGGATTGCTTGAGTTATAATATGTACAAAGAGAGCCACCTGACGCAAACAGGCGGCTCCCAGCAGTTACCGATAGACGGTTAGCCCGATTATCAAGTTACAGCAATGGCCGCATCTTTACAACGTGAAGTGAACCCCTTTTGTTAGACAAAGCCAAAGTCTAACGAAAGGGGTTAATTTCTATGTCTGGAAGAAAAATCTACTCAGCGGAACTCAAATTAGAGATTGTAG
>CAYLIM010000009.1:54090-56329 GCA_964383805.1 uncultured Acetatifactor sp. | reverse complement strand
AGTGATTGTATTTTATGTGTTCCGATTTACTACAATGTTCCCGGTTTGCTTCACCGAATCTCTGGAAATGGACGATTTCACGCTCTCTCAGGAAACGGATGGGAGCGCACACATCGGGGTCATCCACCAGGCGCAGGATATTGTCGTAGGTGGTGCGGGCTTTCTGCTCGGCGGCCATATCCTCAAACAGGTCCGTGATGATGTCTCCGGTGGACTGGAACTGGGTGGCGGTGAAAGGAACACCACCCGCTGCCTGGGGCCAGACTCCCAGGGTGTGATCCACATAGTATTTGTCAAAGCCGCTTTTTTCAATTTCTTCCATGGAGAGGTTGCGGGTCAGCTGATGGACGATGGCTCCCACGATTTCCAAGTGTCCCAGCTCCTCGGTGCCAATGTCATTCAAAACCCCTGCGACTTCCTTATAAGGGGTGGCAAATTTCTGGGACAGATACCGCATGCTGGCCCCCATCTCTCCATCGGGACCGCCGTATTGGGAGATGATGGCCTGAGCCAGCCGAGCGTTTGGCTCCTTAATGTTTACAGGAAATTCCAGTCTGCGTTCATAATACCACATAAATTAACACTCTCCTTCCCATGGAAGAGGAGCGGCGCCCCATCTCCATTCTTTATTGGATTCCGCCAGATCCGTGGTGAGAGGGAAATATCTCATGGAGAAATCACGGGTCATCTTGTTCTTGATTCTGGCATAGTGGTTGAAGTATTCCATGGCCTCCTGGTCAAAAGGGTGGGTGTCCAGGTACAGGGACAGATCCACCAGAACAAAGCCAACGATACTGATATCGTTTAGCATACGTTTTCCTTCCTGACTCAGCATTTCACACATCTCCTTCCTGTAAAGGGTTTATTCAGTTCAGGAAATATGGTTCCGTCACGGAAGCCGTCTTCCAGATTCTCACAGATTTTGTCAAACTGCTGCCAGGGCACATAGGCCATGCCCACCGGGAATTTGTCACAGTTTCCGTCAAAGCCAAAATCTTTCATGCTGCTCCTTTCATATTTTGCAGGTTTGGTTGATATTATAGTATGATGAAGAAAAATATTTGTGAAATGCTTTTGGAAAGTGATGTAAGGCTATTGACCGTGGGCTTTGGAATAGTTTATAATGAGCGGGATTTCCAGGGGCAGCAAGTTCTCTTTTGTGGGGGCAACCGCAGGTTGCTACCTGTGGAAAAAAATGTATGTCTGGGTTGGTTTTCATCCGCAGTATAAGATGCTATACTGTAATTCATACTAGTACAGGAGGATAAAGACACAATGAGCTTTTCGGAAAAAATATATGCACTTCGCACTCAGGCAGGCATGTCCCAGGCGTCTTTCGCGGAGAAATTGCAGGTCAGCAGACAGACTGTGTCAAAATGGGAACTGGGAACATCCTATCCGGAGATTGATAAGCTGCTGGCAATCAGCAACCTGTTTCATGTGACCACAGATTACCTGCTGAAAGACCAGAGCACTTCACAGGAGGGTGTCAAGATGGATCGTCTGGTGCTGCAGTTTCTGGGGTATGCCCAAGATATGGACGGGATATCCAAAGAACTGGTCAATATCATGCGGGACGGCATTATTGACGATGAGGAAAAGGTGCGCATGAATGACATTGTGAAAACACTGAATGAAGTGGCTCAGATGATCGAGGAGATCAAGCTGGCACTGCGTGACAGCAGCATATCTTGAAAGGTGCCGAAAGGCATCTTTTTTTGTGCGCTTTTTTGTTGACGGGTTAGCGGCGGAGGACTATAATTAGCATGTCAAATAACAGCATACTTAGGATATGGAGAAGAGGGAAAATGTATGACATTGTATGAGACACAGAAAGACCGGGAATACATGGTGGAGGGTCTGTTTGTGGAGGAGGCAGTAACACGGCGGCTGCAGGCCCTGGGGCTTAACGACGGCACCAGAATCAGGGTGCTGAACCGCAAAAGGCGGGGGGCGCTGATTATTCAGGTGAGAGGGACACGGCTGGCTCTGGGCAGGCATCTGTCCGCCAATATCGAAGTCAGCGAGTGCCCGCAGGAGGACATATAGCCTACAAAGAAAAATAAACAGTCTCGGAGCGGAAGTGCCCCGGAAGAATTTTCAGATGCATGTTTTAAGCAGCTGAAAATTACTTCCCCTCTGTGGGGCACTGCAGCGCAGAGACGGAACTAAAATGGAAATATAAAACAGTCTCGGAGCGGAAGTGCCCCGGAAGAATTTTCAGATGCATGTTTTAAGC
>CAYLIM010000009.1:0-53990 GCA_964383805.1 uncultured Acetatifactor sp. | reverse complement strand
AAACAGTCTCGGAGCGGAAGTGCCCCGGAAGAATTTTCAGATGCATGTTTTAAGCAGCTGAAAATTACTTCCCCTCTGTGGGGCACTGCAGCGCAGAGACGGAACTTAAATATAGAAAGGAAACTATGGATAAACAACATACACCCGAAAAACAATACATTCATGTGGCATGTGTGGGCAATCCCAACTGCGGCAAAACCACGCTGTTTAACGCCCTGACCGGGTCCCGGCTCAAGGTGGCCAACTGGCCCGGCGTCACGGTGGAAAAAGTGGAGGGAGAGACGGAGTACGAGGGCATGGGAATCCGGCTTGTGGATACGCCGGGCATCTATTCCCTGACCTGTTATACGATAGAGGAAAAAGTCACCCGCAGCTGTGTCATGGACGATGATATCGACGTGATTATCAATATTGTGGACGCCTCCTCCCTGGAGCGCAACCTCTATCTGACACTGCAGCTGCTGGAGCTGGGAAAGCCCGTAGTGCTGGCCCTGAATATGATGGATATCGTGAAGGAGCGGGGCATGGAGATCGATCTGCACAGGCTGCCGGAGCTGCTGGGGGGCATCCCGGTGGTGCCGGTGTCCGCCGCCAAGCGCACCGGGCTGGATATTCTGCTACATGCGGTGATCCACCACTATGAGGAGGGAGCGGAGGAGTACATTCTGGATTACCCTCAGGGGATCGAGGACAAGATTGCCAAGCTGTCTGTGATGATGCAGGCCCATTACCCCACCCATTCCTCCGTCAGATGGCATGCAATCAAGCTGCTGGAGGACGATGAGGAGGTCAGGGAGGAACATCCCATACAGACCGCCCATGTGGTAGACCGCAGCTATGAGAAAGAGATCATCCAGTGTAAATACGCTTACATTGAACATGTAGTGGCAGAAACGCTGTTTCATAAGGAGAAAAAGGCCGCCAACACCGACAAGGCGGACCGCCTGTTGACGCATCCGGTGCTGGGGGTTCCCATCTTCCTGCTGATCATGTGTCTGGTGTTCTTTTTGACATTTACAGTGGGAGATCTGTTAAAGGGGGTGTTCGAGCAGGGGCTGGAGATTTTTTCCGACTCTGTGAGCCGTCTGCTGGACGCCATGCATGTGGCGGGATGGCTGCAGTCGCTGGTGGTGGACGGCATTATCGCCGGAGTGGGCGGCATATTGACTTTCCTGCCCAATATATTCATCCTGTTCCTGGCCCTGGCGGTTCTGGAGGACAGCGGCTATATGTCCAGAGTGGCCTATGTGATGGATTCCATCATGGGCAAAGTGGGGCTGTCCGGCAAGGCGTTCCTGCCCATGATACTGGGCTTTGGCTGTACCGTGCCGGCCATCATGGCCACCCGGGCGCTGGAGACGGAACATGACCGGCGCAAGACCATGCTGATTACGCCCTTTATGTCCTGTTCGGCCAGACTTCCCATCTACGTGTTGTTTTCCGGCATGTTTTTTCCGAACTGTGCGGGGCTGGCAGCATTCTCCCTGTATGTGGTGGGTATGGTGACGGCCATCGTCTCCGCCATGGTGATCAACAGGCTGGAAAAGGGCAAAGCCAACGACTCCCTGCTGATCGAATTGCCGGAGTACAAGAGGCCCAATGCACGGACCATCCGCATCTATGTGCTGAACAAGGTGAGGGATTATTTATCGAAGGCTGGAACCACTATATTTTTAGCCTCCATAGTAATCTGGTTTGTGCTGAATTTCGGCGTGAGCGGCATGGTGGATAACCCGGCGGACAGCTTTGGTGCCGTGATTGGACGGCTGCTGGTGCCGGTGCTGGCTCCGGCAGGACTGGGCATGTGGCAGATCGGGGTGGCGCTCCTGTCCGGCATCTCTGCAAAGGAGGTGGTGGTCTCCAGCTTTTCAGTGCTGTTCGGTGTATCAGGCGCCAACTCCGCGGCGGGCATGGAGACCATTGTAGCCAATGTGCAGGCGGCTTATCCCGGCTTTGGCCCTCTGAACGCCTACTGCCTGATGTTGTTTTGTCTGCTGTATGTGCCCTGTGTGGCCACCGTGGCCACCGTGAGAAAGGAGAGCGGCTCCTGGATATTCACGCTGAAAATGATCGCCTTTGAACTGGTGCTGGCCTGGGCAGTGACCACTCTGGTGTATCAGGTGGGCAGCCTGTTATACTAAGAAGTTCTTGCTTTTGCAAAGGGAATGATTTAAGATGTTTTTGAAGAAAAGCTGTAAAGAGCCTGAAATATAAGGAGAGAACTGTCTATGAGCAGTATGAGAGGAATCGACACTCCGATCCGGCAGCGCAGGCGCATGGTGTTCAGGGAGGTGGCCAATCTGGCGTACAACTCCACCAATTTGAAGGATGACATGGAGGCCCTGCCCTACAAGCTGGTGGATTATGAGGAATCGCAGTATTGGGAGAGCGTGTACCGGGACCGTGCCATCATTCGGGAGCGGATACGTCTGGCCATGGGTATGAGTCTGCGGCCGGAGAACAGAGACCGCCCCGGCCATCTGACTGAGGGTGTGGAGGAGAGCAATATTGCGGAGAAATATTATGAACCTCCTCTGATGCAGGTGATTCCGTCGGCCTGCAATGCCTGTCCCGAAAATATGTACGAAGTGACCAACACCTGTATGGGCTGTCTGGCTCACCCCTGTCAGCTGGTATGCCCTAAGGGGGCCATCCACTTTGAAAAGGGGAAGTCCGTCATAGATCAGGAAAAATGCATTAAATGTGGAAAATGCAAGGAAATATGCCCCTACGACGCCATCACCCACAGGGAGCGGCCCTGCAAGGCGGCCTGTGGCCTGGGAGCTATCAAGAGCGACACCCACGGCAGGGCGGTGATCGACAACGATATGTGTGTGTCCTGCGGGCAGTGCATGGTCAGCTGTCCCTTCGGCGCAGTGGCGGACAAATCCCAGATATTCCAACTGATCCGCGCCATGCAGTCCGAGAAAAGCGTGATTGCCCAGGTTGCTCCGGCCTTTGTGGGACAGTTTGGACCGAAAGTGTCGCCGGACATGTTCAAGACGGCGCTGAAGGAGCTGGGATTTGAGGACGTGTATGAGACTGCCATCGGCGCGGATCTGGGCTGTATGGCGGAGGCGGAGCATTATGTGAACGAGGTTGCCACCGGCAATCAGGCGTTCAGCCTGACTTCCTGCTGTCCCTCCTGGATCATGATGGCAAAGCATCTGTTCCCGGAGACGATCGACAAGATCAGTCCGGAGCTGACCCCCATGGTCGCAACGGCCCGCAAAATCAAGAAGGAACACCCGGATGCTCTGGTGGTGTTTATCGGTCCCTGTGCTTCCAAAAAGCTGGAGGCTATGCGGCGCACCGTGCGGTCCGATGTGGACTTTGTCATCACTTTTGAGGAACTGACAGGAATGTTTGAGGCCAGGGGAATTCTGGTTGAAGAGATTCAGGCCATGGATCATATGGAGGACGCCACTGCCGCAGGCCGGGGCTATGGTGTGGCGGGAGGTGTGGCATCTGCGATTGAGGACTGTATCAAAGAATATTATCCCGGTACAGAGGTACACATCGAACATGCGGAGAGCCTTTCCGAGTGTAAGAAGGCGCTGCTGCTGGCCAAGGCGGGCAAGATGAACGGCTGCCTGATCGAGGGTATGGCCTGTCCAGGCGGCTGTATCGCCGGAGCGGGCACGAACATTGCGCTGAACCAGGCGGCTAAGGAACTGAACAAGTTCAAGCAGGAGGCTCACCACAAGGTGCCCCAGAAATAGCAGGAGATATACAGAACTGAGAATCCGCTAAAACAGCATATCCCCGGACAGTGCATAGATCAATATTCAGACGTCTGAAAGCGGCTGAATGTTGATATCCAGTAAAATGTACTGGTAGGGGATATGCGGAACTCTAAATTTCAGAAAGGAAAATGAGAGATATGGAGAAGATAAGAACAAGATATGCCCCCAGCCCCACGGGGAAGATGCATGTGGGGAATCTGCGGTCTGCGCTGTATGAGTTTCTGATTGCCAAACACGCGGGCGGGGATTTCATGCTGCGCATTGAGGACACAGACCAGGAGCGCTTTGTGGACGGCGCCATCGAGATCATTTACCGCACCTTGGCAAAGACGGGGCTGATACATGACGAAGGGCCGGACAAGGACGGCGGCTATGGTCCCTATGTGCAGAGCGAGCGCATGAAGACCGGCATTTATATGAAGTACGCAAAAGAACTGATCGACAAGGGAGAAGCATACTATTGTTTCTGTGACAAGGAGCGCCTGGCCTCCCTGAAAACCGAGGTCGTGGAGGGCAAGGAGATCAGTGTCTACGACAAACACTGTCTGGGGCTTTCAAAAGAGGAAGTGCAGGCCAATCTGGATGCAGGCAAGCCCTTTGTGATCCGCCAGAATATCCCGGGTGAGGGATCTACCACCTTTCACGATGAGCTGTATGGCGATATCACAGTGGAGAACAGCGAGTTGGACGATATGATCCTGATTAAGTCTGACGGGTTCCCCACCTACAATTTTGCCAATGTGGTGGACGACCATACCATGAATATCACTCACGTGGTTCGGGGCAACGAGTATCTGTCCTCCTCTCCCAAATATGAGCGCCTGTATAACGCGTTCGGCTGGCAGGTGCCGACGTATATCCATCTGCCGCTGATCACCGACGAGAACCACAAGAAACTGGCCAAGAGAAGCGGCCATAGCTCCTTTGAGGATCTGCTGGAGCAGGGCTTTGTGTCTGAGGCCATCATCAACTATATCGCGCTGCTGGGCTGGAGTCCGGAGGACAACCGGGAGATTTTCAGTCTGCAGGAGCTGATCGAGAATTTTGACTACCGCCGTATCAGCAAGTCCCCCGCGGTGTTTGATATCGTGAAACTGCGCTGGATGAACGGCGAGTATATCAAGGCCATGGAGTTTGACACATTCTATGGGATGGCGGAGCCCTATCTGCGGTCTGCGCTGCCCGGAGACTTTGACCTGAAGAAGATTGCGGCTATGGTCAAGACCCGCATCGAGGTATTTCCGGATATTGCCGAGATGGTTGACTTTTTCCGGGAACTGCCGGAGTATGACGTGGCTATGTATACTCACAAGAAGATGAAGACGGACGCCGTTTCCTCGCTGGAGGTGCTGAGGGAGGTGCTGCCCATATTGGAGGCTCAGGAGGATTACAGCAACGATGCGCTATACCAGGCGTTATCCGCCTATGTGGAGCAAAAAGGCTGCAAGAACGGCTATGTGATGTGGCCTATCCGCACCGCCGTGTCCGGCAAACAGATGACTCCCGCCGGAGCCACCGAGATCATGGAGATTCTGGGCAAGGAGGAGTCCCTGCGGCGTATCCGCAAGGGCATTGAGCTGTTACAGAATGCATAATCAGATATACGGTCAGCTCAGCGCACAGCAGCGCAGGGCAGTGACGCACGGGGAGGGGCCCATGCTGGTGACAGCAGGCCCCGGCTCCGGCAAAACGCATGTACTGACCAGTCGTATCCTGTACCTGATACGGGAGCGGCAGATACCTCCGGGTCAGATTCTGGTGATAACCTTTACCAGAGAAGCAGCCAGAACCATGCAAAACAGATTTCTTGATATGACAGAAAAGTTCCCTATATCCGCAGATGTCCATTCCGGGCAGGTCAGTTTCGGGACCTTTCATTCTTTCTTTTATCAGATTCTCAGAAGTTCTGAGAGATATACCCAGTATCGCATTATCGGTGAAACAGACAGACAGAAGATTCTCTACCCTCTGCTGAGAGAGATCAGGGTCAGACAGGGCGACATATCTCCGTATTTTGATCCCGTGGGACAGGAGGAGGTGAGCCGTGTTCTGTCGGCCGTCAGCTATGGTAAAAATACGGGCCAAACCCCGGTTGAAAGAATGCCGGAGCCATGGAGAGAGCACTGCGGAGAAATCCTGCGGGGCTACGAGAGACAGAAGGAGCAGCGAAGACAGCTGGACTTGGACGATCTGCTGACGCTGACGCTCCGGGAGCTGGCCCGGGACGAGGGCCTATTGCGGTACTGGCAGCATCGGTACAGCCATGTGCTGGCGGATGAGTTTCAGGACTGCAATCCGATGCAGTACGAGATTCTGAAAATGCTCTATCCTCCGGGAAAAAATCTTTTTGCCGTGGGGGACGACGATCAGGCTATCTACGGTTTCAGGGGGGCGGACCCGGGTGTCATGCGGCGCTTTCAGAGAGAGTATGTGGATGACGGCGCCCCGGAGAACATGTCCCATGTGGTGCTGGGCCGGAACTATCGCTGCGCGCCGGAGATAGTGAATGCCTCCGCCGCTGTCATTGCCTGCAATCTGCAGAGAGAGTCCAAGCAGCTGGTCTCCGCCAGAGAGTCAGTCGGCAGTGTGCGGCTAAAGGGTTTTGCGGGGGGCCGGGAGGAGAGGCGCTACGTGCTGTCCCAGTGCCAGGGGAAATCGCCGGGAGAGTTGGACCGCTGGGCCGTTCTGTTTCGCACCAATGCTCTGCTGGGCGTTTTCGGAGCGGAGCTGGTCCAGGCGGGAATCCCCTTTGTGACGGGGGAGAAGGTGGGCAGCATATATGAACATTTTGTGGTGAGAGACGTGACAGACTATTTCAGGGCGGCAGGCGGTTGCAGGGAGCGTAGCGTCTTTCTGCGGATATGGAACCGGCCGCGGCTTGGCATAGGACGGGAGGCGCTGGACGGGCCGGAGGTGGATTTTGGGCGGATACGGCAGTTTTACAGCCGGGCGCCCTATGAGAATCCGGCAGCTGTCCGGGATGTGGAGCAGTTTGAGAGAAAGCTGGAGCAGCTGCGCAAATTCTCCCCGGAGTTGGGCGTCACATTTGTCCGCAGAGGATTCGGATATGAGGAATATCTGCGGCAGAGGGCCGGAGACAACCGGGAACTGCTGGAGAGCTGGCTGGAAGTGCTGGATTGGCTGGAGGGGGCCTGCGCGGGCTGCGGTTCCCAGCAGGAGTGGGTGCGCCGACAGGGGAGAGCGTCCTGCGGGCCGTCACAGGAGCACAGAAACCGAAAAAATCCCTCCAGAGGCATCCACATACTGACCATGCATGCCGCCAAGGGATTGGAATATGACCGGGTGTTTCTGATGGATGTCAACGAGGGAAACATTCCCAGATGCAGGAGAGGGCAGGAGATCACGGAGACTCTGCTGGAGGAGGAACGGCGTCTGCTCTATGTGGCAATGACCCGCGCCAGGGACAGTCTGGAACTGCTGTATCAGACCGGGACCAGGGAGCGTCCCAGACTGCCCTCTACCTTTCTGCGGCCGCTGCTTGGCGACTACTCCGAGTCCTGCAGAATCTCGTCAAACTCCTGATCGTCCAGAAATTCGTCGAAAGCGTCAGCCACCTTTTCATATTCCTCGTCATTGTCGATATAGTCCAGCGTCGGTTCCTCGTTGGGGTCATCCGGATTTTCGCTGTAACGGTAGAACCATACCTCGCCGTCATGGTTTTCTCCCTTTTCATCCAGAGGCAGCAGCACGATATAGTCCTGCTTTTCTACCTCCAGAATCGTAATGACGGCGCATGTCACATCCTGGCCGTTGTCCAGAGACAGTTCAACGGTCATTTCCTCTGCGGGTTCTTCGTATTTTGCCATAAGAGTATCCTCCGTCTTTAAAATATGTTTTTACCTTTTTATTGTACAATATTGTATTTTTTATTGCAATAAGATTTACAGATGAATGAAAAAAGGATATAATCATTGTTATAATAGTTTTGTACTTAAGGAAAGGAAGACGTGGGCAAAATGACATATAAGAATTTTCCGTTTCCCTATGGGGCATATTCCCTCGGACAGGAAATAGATGGCATCAGAGTATCTTTCCCTTCCGAGGATGAGGACTGCGGGGTGCTGATCTATCAGAGAGGCAGCGGCAGATTGCTGAAAAAGCAGGCGTTTCGGCCTCAGGACAGACTGGGCAGCATTCGATATGGAGTGATATCAGGCGTCTGTGCCGATCGGATCAGTTATCTGTTCTACAGCGGGGACAGAGTGTTTCCCGACCGCTGGGCGCGGGCCTATGAAATTAAGGGCAAATTTGGTGTTCCTCACAGCCCCAGAGATTATCGGGCGGTGCTCGACGACGCTCCCTATGACTGGGGGGAGGATGTGTGCCCGAAGGTTCCCTATGAGGATGTCGTCTGTTATGGCATACATGTCAGAGGGTTTACCGCGCACAGTTCCTCCGGCGTCAGGGCCAGGGGCACCTTTGCGGGGATAGGAGAGAAACTGGACTATCTGCAGCAGCTGGGAATCACCACGATAGAGCTGCAGCCGGTCTACGAGCGGATAGAAATGGAGAGTGGGGAGACGCTGAGTGAGAGGTATCGGGAATATCAGCAGCCCCGGGTTCCCAGGCTGAATTACTGGGGCTATCAGGAGGGATACTACTATGCTCCCAAGCGCAGCTATGCGGCCACGGCGGACCCGGCCACGGAGCTGCGGGAGCTGGTGAAGGCGCTGCATCTGCGGGGGATGGAGATTGTCCTGCAGTTCTATTTTCCGGACCATGTACCTACGGACGAGATATTAAACGTGCTGCGGTACTGGAGCTGGGCCTATCATGTGGACGGATTCCACCTGATGGGAGGGGCGCTGCATATTCACGCGATTGCCGCAGACCCGGCCCTCAGTGACCGCAAGCTCTGGTACTATGATTTCCCGGCAGAGCAGATATACGGCTATGAGAAGGTTCCGGTTTACCGCAATCTGGCCGTTTATAACGAGGGTTTCCAGCAGGATGCGAGGCGTTTTTTAAAGGGGGACGAGGGCATGCTGCAGACGGTGACGCAGAGGATGCGCTGCAATCCCCGGCAGAAGGGCGTGATCAACTATCTTGCGGATTACGCGGGATTTACAATGATGGATATGGTGTCCTACGACAGAAAGCACAATGAGGACAACGGGGAGAACAACCGGGATGGGAGCGATTGCAATTTCAGTTGGAACTGCGGCGTGGAGGGACCTTCCCGCAAAAAACAGATACAGGCACTGCGTATGAAACAGCTGCGCAACGCTTTTACCCTGCTGATGCTGTCTCAGGGAACCCCCTATTTTTTCATGGGAGATGAGTTCGGGAGGACCCAGAGGGGCAATAACAATCCCTACTGTCAGGACAACGCAGTGACCTGGGTGAACTGGGGGGAGATGGGGAAGAGAGAGGAGCTGTATGACTATGTGCGGGAGTTGATCCGGCTGCGCAGACAGCACAGTATCTTTCATCTGGAGCAGGAGTGCCGGCTGATGGATTACCGCTCCTGTGGGAGTCCGGATATGTCCTATCACGGAACGGAGGCCTGGCGGCCCGCCTGGGAGCCTTACAACCGCCATATCGGCATAATGCTCAACGGAGCTTACGGCAGAGAAGAGGAGGAGAGCTGCTGGTATATTGCCATCAACATGCACTGGGAAAGTCACGATTTCGCAATGCCCAGACTCCCCAAAGGGCAAATCTGGCGCAGGGTGCTTACCACGGAGGCGGGAAATGGGGAGGCCCAGCAGAGCGCAGCCCCGGAGGGACAGGTCGTGCGGATGGCTCCCAGGAGCATTGCCCTGTATTGTAGCGAAAAACAGTCACATTAACGGATATGCCGCATAGGATAGAGTAACAAAAAGGATAGGAAACATGGCGTATGAACTGTCTGATTATCCTGTTGCTGCTGGCCTGCGGAGGATGCCGCAACGGTCAGAGCTGCGGCTGCGGAAATATGAGGAGTGGTAATGCATGTTGTCAGAGGGACGATGACCGCGACAACGACTGTCCCTGCATGGGAGAGGGCCGCGGCGGGTCTGTGAGATGCCCCGGAAACAATGAGGAGCATGAGCATCACGAACACCACGACCACCATGACCACGACCGCAGGCAGGGCGGCCCCGCTGCGTGGAATAGCTTTCCCAGCATTTCCGGCGGCGAGAGCTGCGGCTGCGACGCGGAGTAATGTCATAGGAAATAGCAGGCAAAAGCCCGACGTAAAAGGCCGGGCTTTTGTCAGGACCTTTTTTCCAAAAAGGTATTTAACAAAAAGGGGTTTTGTGCTATAATTCGGATAAAGCGCTGTAAGAGACGACTGGGAGGAGGTATATGGCTATGGCGAAAGAGAAATATGTTGCATACGTATCCACCTACACGATGGGAGACAGCCATGGTATCAGAGTGTATGATGTAGACATGGAAAACGGGCGTTTTACAGAGAAGGACAAGGTGGAGATTACCAACTCCTCTTATGTGGCGATTTCCCACAACCGCAAATATCTGTATTCCATCACAGACTTCGGTGTGGAGGCATATAACATTCTGAAGGATGGCAGCCTTCAACTGCTGAATTTTGCTTCCATCAACGGAATGAGAGGGTGCTATCTGTCCACAGACTATACAGATCAATATCTCTTTGTGGCCGGATACCATGATGGGAAACTGACCGTGCTGCGGCTCGAGGAAGACGGTTCCATCGGCGCTATCACGGATGAGATATTCCACAAGGGCATGAGCAGCCAATCCGGGCGTAATTCCCGGCCGCATGTCAACTGTGCCCGGATGACCCACGACAACAAATACCTGCTGGTGGCTGACCAGGGAATGGATCATGTAAATGTGTACAGCTTTAATTTGGAAAGCGGTAAGCTGCGGCTTGCCGATGTGATCCGCGGTGATATGGAGGCGGGGCCAAGGCATGTCAAGATGTCCCAGGATGGCCGTTTTGTCTATATCGTGAATGAGTGGGAGTGTAATATAGACGTCTACTCCTATGAGGAGAAGGGGAATGTACCATATTTTAACAGGGTACAGAGCATCTCCACCCTGAATGAATATGCTCCCCAGGGAAGTGCTGCGAACGCTCTGAGTTTCTCTGCGGATTACAACTATCTGCTCAGTTCTAATGTGGGAGATAATTCGGTGATCCTGTACAATGTGAACAAGGCGGACGGTACGCTGACCAAGAATTTCTGTCTGCCCATCAGCGGGGAATTCCCCAAGGATGCGGATTTCTTTCCCAACAATAAGTTTGTGGTGTCGTTGAATCATGAATCGTCTACGCTGACATTTTTTAAGATCGATGTGAATAATGGCTGGATGACCATGAATGGAGCGCCGATGAAACTGGAGGCGCCTAATTGCATTGTATTTCATAAGCTGGCGTGAGGCAAAGTGAATTGTACTAACTATAGTCAGTATAAAGCCGATTCTTTCTTAAATTTTTAAAAAAGGAATCGGCTTTTGTGTTGTGAGCGCTCAGTCCTGTGAGGGATCGGAGTTTCGGTAGAAACGTTCCAGGCTTTCCATGCGGCAGCACAGGTTGGTCATCATGGCGTCTAACAGTGTAATGGCAGTCATGCATTCCAGGACAACCACGGCCCTGGGAACGATGATGGGGTCGTGGCGGCCCTTGATTTGGATATCGATATTGTGACCGGAGTTGTCCACAGTCTGCTGGGGCGCATAGATGGAGGGAGTGGGTTTCACATGGGCGCGCAGCAGAATATCGCTGCCGTCGCTGATGCCGCCCAGAATACCTCCGGCGTGGTTGGTGGCCTTCACCACATGACCTTGCTCCATGCGGAAAGCGTCGTTGTTTTCGCTGCCATAGCGTGTGGACACGGCTGTCCCGTCACCGATCTCCACGGCTTTCACCGCTCCAATGGACATGGCGGCCTGAGCCAGCAGGGCGTCCAGCTTGCAGAATACAGGGTCCCCGATTCCGGCGGGAACTCCGCTCACCCTGCACTCCATGACGCCGCCCACGGAATCCAGGCGTTTTATGGCGTCCTCCAGATAGGCCACGGCTTTGACGTCCGCCTCCCGGTCAGGCATGGCTGTGCGGGTCTCACAGATGGCACGGGCATCAAAATGTTCCGGGTCTATGGTGATGGGGCCTATGGAGAGGGTGTAGGCGCAGACCTCTATGCCCAGCTGCCTCAAAATTTTGCAGGCGATGGCTCCCGCCGCCACCCGTCCGGCGGTCTCCCGTCCGGAGGAGCGCCCGCCGCCCCGATAATCCCGGAAACCGTATTTTTGATCGAAGGTGTAGTCCGCATGTCCGGGGCGGTAGTAGGAGGCGATATCGCTGTAGTCCCGGGAAATCTGAGAAGTGTTGCGTATCAGCAGGGAGATGGGTGTGCCGGTGGTGCGCCCCTCAAAGACTCCCGACAGAATCTCCACCCGGTCAGCCTCGCTGCGGGAAGTGGTGATTTGACTCTGACCGGGTTTGCGCCGGTCCAGATAGCCCTGAATATCCTCCTCTGTCAGAGCCAGTCCCGCGGGACAGCCGTCAACGATCACGCCAAGGGCAGGTCCGTGGGATTCTCCCCAGGTGGTGATGCGAAACAAATTGCCGAAAGTTGATCCAGCCATATCAAGTTCTCCTTTTTCCATAGCATTTTTATTGATTATAGCTAATTTTAAAAAAAATAGCAACTTTTCGCAAAAAAATGATGCAGTTTAAAAAAAGCTGTGATATGATAAAGTTGATTTAGTGTGGATATATATATGGCATTACAGAACCGAGGTAACGATGAAGACAACTGTTGAGGAAATAATAAGATACAGATTACTAAAACTGAGCAAAAAGGGGCCGATACGCAGGGCGATTGCTATTGTCGGCATGTGTGTCTGTGTCTCCGTCTTCCATTTCCTGCATTATCTGCGGGATAATAAAAAGCGTCTGGCCATGGTGATGATGTCCCTGGTGCTGTTTGCCGCCTATGCCAGCTTTTCCTTCCCGATTTTTGCAGACGGCGAGGAATACAAAATGGATGAGCGTCTGGCGGCGCTGGTCAGCGATGATTCCGTATCGCTGGTACAGGAGGCGGAGGTCAGTCTGGAGGACCTGGAGAGCTGGGAGGAGGAACTGCTCCTGGAGGAGGACGAGACAGAACTGCCGGAGGAGGACGATGAGGATCAGATCGTCCTGGAGGATATTCTGAGCTACCGCAGGGAGCAGGAGCTGTATGCGAATCCCGCTGCGGACACGCCTGAGGAGATGGAGGAGTCGCTGGATTTTTCCGCTGACGACTGGCGGCTTATCCTGATAAACAAGCAGCACCCCATACCCGAGGACTATGATTTTACCCTTGCGACGATCAAGGGCAGCCAGAAGTGTGACGAGAGAATCATAGACGATCTGCTGGCCATGATGCAGGCAGCCAGGGAGGCGGGATTTAATCTGCTGATAAAGTCCCCCTACCGGAGTGACACCAGACAGGAGCTGTTGTTTGACCGAAAAATAAATCTGTTCATGGGAAAGGGTATGTCCTATATGGACGCTTTCAAACTGGGCAGTCAGATTGTGCAGGTGCCGAATTCCAGTGAGCATCAGATCGGTTTGGCATTGGATATTGTGTCTGATTATTATGATTCCCTGAACCGGGGCGATTCCCTGACCCAGGGATTTGGAGATACGGAGGCGGGAATCTGGATGGAGGAGCACTGCGCGGAGTTCGGATTTATTGTGCGCTATCCCAAGGGCAAGGAATACATCACCAGCGTGGAGTACGAGCCGTGGCATTTCCGCTATGTGGGAGTGGAGGCCGCCACAATTATCATGGAGCAGGATCTTACACTGGAGGAGTTTTTGGATCAGCTGGATTGAGCATGGGAGGTTTATGTATCAGATACTGAAAATGGAGGGCAGAGCCAAACGGGGGCGTCTGTCCACCGTACACGGAGTGATAGAAACCCCGGTTTTTATGAATGTCGGCACTGTGGCAGCCATCAAGGGCGCAGTATCCACAGAGGATCTGGAGAGTATCGGAACCCAGGTGGAGCTGTCCAATACCTATCATCTGCATGTGCGGCCTGGTGACACCGTGGTGAAACAGCTGGGGGGACTGCATCGGTTTATGTCCTGGAATAAGCCCATACTCACGGATTCCGGTGGCTTTCAGGTGTTTTCTCTGGCGGGACTGCGCAAGATCAGGGAGGAGGGGGTGTATTTTAACTCCCACATCGATGGGCGCAAAATATTCATGGGACCGGAGGAGAGCATGCAGATTCAATCCAATCTGGCCTCGACCATCGCCATGGCCTTTGATGAGTGCGCGCCCAGCAAGGCGGACCGGGCCTATGTGCAGACGTCCGTGGAGCGCACTACCAGATGGCTGGAGCGATGCAAGCACAAGATGCGGCAGCTAAACCAGATGGAGGACACGATCAACAGAGACCAGCTGCTCTTTGGCATCAATCAGGGAGCAGTCTATGAGGATATCCGTATCGAGCATGCAAAGCGCATACGGGAATTGAATTTGGATGGTTACGCTGTGGGTGGTCTGGCGGTGGGGGAGAGCCACGAGGAAATGTATCGTGTTCTGGACGCGGTAGTGCCCTATTTGCCCACGGACAAGCCCACTTATCTAATGGGCGTGGGAACTCCGGCCAACATTCTGGAGGGTGTGGAGAGAGGGGTGGATTTTTTTGACTGTGTTTACCCAAGCAGGAATGGAAGACATGGACATTTGTATACGAACCATGGCAAGATCAATCTCTTTAACGCCAAGTATGAGCTGGACGACAGACCTGTTGAGGAGGGCTGCGGCTGCCCTGTCTGCAGACGGTATAGCCGGGCGTATATACGGCATCTGCTGAAAGCCCGGGAGATGCTTGGCATGCGTCTCTGTGTGCTGCACAACCTGTATTTCTACAATACGATGATGGCGGAGATACGGGATGCGCTGGATCAGGGCCGTTTTGCCGCGTACAAGAGGGATAAGCTGGAGAGAATGGCCACACCGGAAAGGATATAAACTTTTTCTAAATTTTCACAGAAAGCACTTGTCCTGGGCGGAAATATTGTGTATAGTATTAGGATGAGTGTGAATGCGGTGATCAGCGAAATATTAATTTAGGAGGAATATATATGGGTATTTTATTGAACGGTGATGAGACAGTGGCCGCGCAGGGCGGCATGGGAGGCCTGCTCGGTATGGTTCTTGTTTACGGCCTGTTTTTTGTAGTTATCTATTTTATACTGTTCAGACCGCAGAAAAAGGAGCAGAAGAGGATGCAGTCTATGCTGGCGGCATTGGAGATAGGCGACAGCGTACTGACGACAGCGGGTTTTTATGGCGTGATAATTGATATTCCGGATGACACTACTGTTATTGTGGAGTTTGGCAGCAATAAAAACTGCCGTATTCCTATGGAGAAGTCGGCAATCAGCCGTGTGGAGAAGGCTACGGAGCAATAGGAATGTACAGTGCCACGAGACAGGATTGTCTCGTGGCTTTTTCCTATATATGGAAATTTGCCAGATTTCTTTACAAGATATTGCGAAAAACACTTGCATAAATTTGAACATATAGTAAAATAGAAGTGATATGATATAAGTGTGGCTACATATGTTTCTGAGGAGTACAGGAGCAGACCGGACTGAATTATGGCACAGAAAGTTTATATTTTGGAGGGGAGGCAGTTTCGGACAGAAGCTGACTACCGCAAAGCTCTCCGAGACAAACAGATCATTGACCGACTGCGGCAGGAGATAGACTTTCAGAATCGCAGTCAGCTATCACAGCTGGTCAAGACATTACAACAAAAAAAGTATCCTTTCTACACTCTGCTGGGACAGGATTTTCTGGAGGAAGCGGAGGATGCTCTGCAGCAGCTGATTAAATCCCCCTCCTCTGCAGGAGGGAAACGGGGCCAAAAGGTCTCCGGCAAATCTGCCGGAAGCAGTTCCCGCAAGGAGATGATGGTCTCTCCTCAAAAAACCACAGGGCCCGGCGAGGACGAACAGATGGAAAAGTTCGTGCGGGAGGAGCTGAAACGCCGTGAGAAGATACGGAAACGGCTGGCTCTGCTTTGCGGCGTTGTGGCGGTGGGCTGCCTGGGATACTTTGGCATATACACCTATCAGGCGGTCAGAACCCAGCAGGAGTTTGCCCGCATGGCGGCTTTTCGGGAGAGGCAGGATCTGCCGGTGCCGGAGGTCGCCGTCAGTCCCGTGATTCACTACACGGAGGATGGGGAGCAGGTGATCCCGGAGATTCTGGACGAATACAAAAATTTATATAACAGCAATAAAAGACTAATCGGATGGCTAAAAATTGACGATACAAATATAGATTACCCCGTCATGCAGACTACCAACAACGAGTACTTTCTGACGCACAATATCAACCAGCAGAAAGACCGGAATGGGGCGCTTTTCCTGGATAAGGACTGCGATGTGCTGAAACCCAGCACCAATCTGATTATCTACGGGCATCATATGAGGAGCGGTAATATGTTCGGGACACTGGACAAATACAGCTCGGAGGAGTATTATAAGGAACATCCGGTGATACAGTTTGATTCGATCTATGAGAAGGGCACCTACGAGATCATGTATGTGTTCCGTTCAAGGATTTTTAACGAGGAAGATGTGGTTTTTAAGTACTATCAGTTTATAGACGCCCTGAGCCAGCAGGAGTTCGACTCCAACATGGAAGAGATGGCGGCCATGTCCCTGTATGACACGGGGGTGACGGCCAGCTACGGAGATCGCCTGCTTACCCTGTCCACCTGCGACTACTATGTGGACGACGGACGTTTCGTGGTGGTGGCCAGGCGGATAGAGAGCTGATAGACATACAGATATTAAAATAGACAGTCATTGGAAAGGAAATGGTTGTTAAGATGGCAAAGACGATGAAGAGCAGAAGATTAAGAAAAAGAGTGAGAAAGACCCTGGGAGCAGTGTTTCTGGCGTCCGCTATTGCGGTGGCGGCGATCCCGGTGGACGATCTGCAGGCTGAGTCACCGGCAGATTATAAGATGAGTGTGTCGCTGACAAATGATAATACAAGCGGCGGGATTCTCAGCATGATTCCGTTTGTAGACCCGAGTGAGCCTATCTACGCTGACGGCGATTTTACATTTGCCTATGTGCCGCCCCGGGGCAGCACTTCCCAATCCGACAAGGTGGCGGTGATACTGCGCTATAACGGCGGATCGCTGGGAGCGTCGGGAGTGTTGACGATCCCTGAGACCGTAGACGTGTATGGCAAGTATACGGCAAGTGCAGGTACCCAAGGCGGATATGTGGCATTGAACCAGGAACTGAAATTCCTGTTCTGGAAACAGGATGTTCAGGATGTGGATGCATATGGCAGACCGCTGTATGAGCAGATGGAACAGAATGTGACCTACTATAAGCTGGAGGGAGACACGGAGATTCCTGTTGCGGAATGGAAGAGCAATGCGGATGGTGTCAGAATTCCGAAAAAGCAGATAGGTGCCGATGGCAATCCGATGACGAATCCGGATGGAAGCTTTATCTATGAGAAGGATACGCAGGGGAACATTATCTATGAGACAGAGACAAGACCCGTGAAGGTGGACGATCTGAGCAGACCGAAAACTCATCCGGAGTATTATCCCTGTTATTACAGCTCCAAGGACGGGGATAACGGCTGGGAAAAGCTGGGCAAGGACAGACTTTACATACTAAAGGAAAATCCCAGCGCAGCCACTAAGGGTGAGTTATACCCCTATGACCGTCTGGGTGAATACAATGGGGCGGCTGTCACCGGCGGAATTTATGAGCAGACTACCAACCCCGATAAACAGTGGATCACAGATGTTGATGTGGCTTATATTGGCAACCAGAACCTGACGGAGGATGCAAATAAGGATCTCCACGCGGGTGCCTGGATCACTGCAAAGGATGTGGATGAAGGTAAAGCCAGCGGAATTTTTGCCGACAACGGTAACATCAAAAAGCTGGTGATATCCTCAAAACTTGTGGGTATCGGCGATTATGCGTTCCACTACTGCACCGCGCTGGAGGAGATCACCCTGGGAGATGGTCTTCAGGTCATCGGCAACCATGCCTTTGACAATTGCGCAAAGATAAGGAAGATCGATATACCGGAGGCCTGCCGTCTGACTACTCTCGGAGATCATGCCTTTTATGGGTGCCAGAATCTTGAATCCTTTGCAATGCCCACGTCGGTGCGTTCCATAGGGGACGGCGCCTTCGAGGACTGCTACGCGATGACGAAGATCGATCTGCATGACGCGCTGGTGCTGAACACGATCGGCGACCATGCTTTCAGAAACTGCCGTTCCCTGCAGAGCCTGGTGATTCCGGAGGGTGTGAAAGACAACTCGAACTACGCCAATGGCGGCAAGGGCAAGGGAAATACTTTGCAGCTCAATATGATAGAGGGCTGTACGGCTCTTCAGTATGTCACGCTGGTCAACCCGCAGGCGAATTTTGCAGAGAGCAAAACTCCGAACTCCAGCACCGACTTTACCTTTGAAAATTTTAAGGCGGCACTGAAACAGCCGGATACGTTCTACTTTGAAGGTGTGAACAGCCGCGTGAACGGAAACGGCGATGTGGCTCCGGGTACACTGCATGCCACCGCCAACGACAATAGCATTGCTTTCAAATTCTATGGGGAGAAATATGCCGGACAGTATGATATCTATGAGATAGTCATAAAGGAGGAGCCGGGATCTGCTACCAATAATAATAAAGCGATCTATCGTGTTGCGTCCAATGATGAATTGATTTATTGCAGTATTGATGAGGGCATGAAGAATGTAGTCATCCCCCCTGCCATAGGACCTGCACATATTAGGACGATCAGTTCTACCAGCTTTGGCGGTAACTGTTTCCTGGAGAAGGTCACAATCCCCTCCTCTGTGCAGAAGATCGAGGCAAATGCATTCCGCGGATGCCATCATCTGACGGATGTGATTTTTGAGTCTCCCATCAGTCTGAGAGCAGGAGACATAGGCGCCAATGCGTTCAAGACACAGGATGTGACAGTCCATCAGAGAACATGTACGGGCAGTCATCAGGATCTGCTTACAGGCGATAAACTGAAACTGACCTTTACCGGCGAGATATCACCGGCCAGCGGTCCATTTGCCTACGCAATGGATGTAAACAACAATATCAATTCGGGCAGCCAGGAGCGCACTTATATCACATTCTACAGCGGCTGGCCCACCAACCTGGCTGTGCAGTACAATCCGGTTACGAAAAAGAATGAACTGATCGACTATCCGACATTTGAAGATTTGAAAAGCGGAACAAAATATACGGAAGAAAACTATCCGTATATAACGAAAGAATATGCGGATGCGGCAAGGGACGCAGTGGGTATCCATATGGGTACTAACACATCACATCCGCAGACGGATGACGAGCGTGCAGTCATAGAGGCTGCGCTTGACATCAAGCTGCCCCAGGGCATCGAGGCCGTGCAGAGAATTTATAAAGATGCAAATGATGAGATTGGGCAGAGTTTATTTGCAGTCAAAGAGGCTAATGAAGACAGAGTGAATAAGGTCATTACCACCGAGGGCATAGCGGAGATTCCCGCGAGGACCTTCGTGGGCTGCAAAAACCTGAAGGAGTTGTATATTTGGGGCGCTACCTCCTCAATCGGCGATTATGCCTTTAAGGATTGTAATGAATTGGAGACGGTGGAGATATCCTCCAATGTGAACTCCATGGGTGTGAGACCCTTTGCGGGCTGCCCCAAGGTCAGCTATGTGAGTTTCCAGGGCGGGTCCAACTATGTCTGCTCCGATTCGATCATCTATGGTCTGAACGGCGGCAAGAAGGAGACGCTGATAGAGTGTTTGGAGGCCAGAGGAAGTTCTGTCGGTTCCACAACTGTGAAGGCCGAGGAGTTGGCCGGTATCACAGGGATCGCCGAGGAGGCATTCTACGATGCCCTCGGTGTGGGTATTGTGGATCTGAGGGAATCCAGCATTGACAAGGTGCCGCAGAAAGCCTTTATGGTTTCGACGGATGAAAACGGTAATGTGAAGAATAGCAAATTATTTGCTGTGTATCTGCCCAAGACATGTCAGCAGATCCAGAAGAATGCGTTTAAGAACAGCCCGCTCAGTGCTATAGAGATTCCCGGCAGTGTTACCTATATAGATCCAAACGCATTTAACACCAATCTGAACAGTCCGCATGATGAAGATGAAGAGGACGATGGAATTAGGAGGGATAAAGAGCATACCATAGAGTTTGTATGCGAGACCAACAGCGCGGCCAGTATCTTTGCCGACAATACTAAAAATATCACGATCGGTGATGAGATCGCGAAGGAATTTAAAGTGACGTTTGCAGCAATCAATCCTGAGGATCCTGCCAATGATGTGAGGACTTTGGATATCCAGTCGGTATTGCTCGGCAAGGACGCGGTTCCTCCCACAGATAAGATTCCCGAGTTTGAAGGATATGTATTCGCGGGCTGGTATCCCAGCTATGAGGCTATTGGCGGCGATGTGACCATTGAGGCCCGTTATAAGGCCCAAAATCTGGAGGATACCAAGTTTACAGTCACCTTTATGGATGAGGACGGCATAACTGTGCTGGGAACGGATCGTGTATTCCCGGGCGAGGATGCTAAGCCCCCCGCAGCGCCGAACAAAGACGGTTACCGTTTTATTGGCTGGGTGCCCTCCTATACTGCGGTTAAGCAGGACGCGACAGTATATGCGAGGTACGAGAGAGTGGACTCCGATGAGACCAAGTATACGGTACGTTTCTATGTTTATAATGATGATACCGGGTTTGTTGATAAGCTCATTTCGACTCAGCGCATTGGGGCAGGGGATAGTGTTACGGAGCCAAGTGTACCTGAACGGTCTGAGTGGCGGTTTATCGGCTGGGATCAGGATATTACAAATATTAATAGGGATATGGATGCTCGCGCTCAATATGTGTATGCGGGACCGGGGGCGCCTACGCCTACGCCGAATCCCGATGCGACGCCGAATCCCAACGCAACGCCCACGCCTGTACCGGGAGCCACTGCAACACCGGGTCCCAACGGGACGCCAGCGCCTACCGCGACGCCGAATCCCGGTGCCACAGCTATACCGGGTATCTACACGCTGACGGTCAGGAACGGTTCCGGTTCCGGCAGCTATATAGTAGGGGCGCAGGTTATTGTAATTGCGGATAATCCGGACAACAACTCGGAGTTCAGCGGTTGGACGGTGGAGCCTGCCACTGCGGTGGTAGCCAGCAAGGATGCGATGGGAACCGTACTGATTATGCCTGAGTCCAATGTGGTCATGACGGCCAATTACAAGCCGAAGACCAACACGGGCAGCACCGGTACCACCGGGCGGCCCAGCGGCAGCACCGGCAATGGAAGTACCGGTAACGGCACTACCACGGGCAGCAGCAATGGCACCACAGTTGTGATCAACAAGAACGGTTTGTCCAATACGGGTGTGGTTTCTGTGACGGTGAATGGTTCATCCGACAATTTTGTGGTAAAGATTTCTGAGGACAGCAATGCCACAGAGGCAGTGCTTAGAGCGTTGATGAGCGAGTACGGAGATACATCGAAACTCGCCTACTTCCCCATGGATATCAGTCTCTATGATTCCACGGGAACGACCAAGATTACCGATACCACAGGACTGGCAGTGAATATCACCCTGCCGATTCCGGACTCGCTGATACCTTATGCCGGCAACAACAAGGTTGCGGGTGTGGTGGACGGCAGACTGGATAGACTGTCACCCCAATTTAAAACCATATCCGGTGTTCCCTGCATCAGCTTTACGGCGACGCATTTCTCGCCCTATGTGATCTATGTGGACACCACGGATTTGTCCGAGGGATATAATCCGGACAGCACGCCCAAGACAGGTGATGGAATCCATCCCAAGTGGTTCCTGGCTATAGGTCTGGCATGTATCTCCTTCATATTGTTTATCAAAAAGGATAGACGGCCAGTACCTGTGAAGGTGGCGGCAAGATAACCTGAACGCAGATACATTCTGTGATATACATGGGGATTACTATGAGAATTAAATGGAATGTGATAGGGATAATGCTTATTATAACGGCGGTCCTGATCATGCAGATTCCCGTACCGGAGGCGGATGCAGCGTCATCCGCTTCCGATTTTAAAATGGATGGAAATACGCTGATCGGCTACACAGGCACGGAGAGTGACGTGTCTATTCCGTCTACCGTAAAAGTGATCGGAGAGGGAGCTTTTCAGAACAATACCTCAGTGACACAGGTGACGATACCTAAGAGTGTGGAAACAATAGAGCCATATGCGTTCTGGGGATGTGACAATCTGGAACAGGTGAGCCTGGGAGGGGGACTGAGCGAGGTGGGAGATTACGCCTTTGCCAACTGTCCCGGCCTGAACTCAATCTATTTTCCGGACAATATCACCCGCATAGGCATTATGGCTTTCGCTGACTGTGTCTCCCTGAGAAATGTCAAAATTCCATATACCGTGCACTCTGTGCATGACACGGCCTTTGACGGGTGTTACCGGCTGGTGATAGACTATGACGGTGGTACGGAGGGGGAGCGCTTTGCCGCATATTTTGCGGAGAAAAAGAAAGAAATGCCGGAGTACGAAGACATTGCGGAGTATGAGGAGGTGGTGACATCGCCCACGCCGCAGCCGGACTCTCAGGTGGACGGCCTGGGGAATATGCTGGAAAATATTCTGGGCGGCATTGCCGGCATCACGGACGGACCCGCCCAGAATATCCATGGAAGAGAGCTGGGGTCCACCACAGTGGTGGGCAATATGGCGGTGGTGTTCATGGACAATACCCAGCCTAATGTGACGGATGCAGGGATGGAGCCGCCCAGTGGACAGAGCGCGCAGACGGGCCAGTCCATGTCGGAATACACCACAGAGAAGAGCAAGGGAACTGTGAAATACACGTTGATAGACGGCAGGATACTGGCGGACAGGGCCTATTACGGTTACCAGAATCTGGGGAGCCTGGAGCTGCCCCAGGGTATGGAGGAAATCGGCGAGTTTTCCTTTGCCAGAAGCAGTCTGCAGGAGGTAGTCATCCCCGAGGGAGTGACCGACATTGGATATGGCGCATTTTATCATTGTGACCGTCTGACACGGGTGCAGCTGCCCAGCACGATTACATGTATTGCTCCCAAGGCCTTTGACTACACTGGCTGGGTGCAGCAGTTTTATGAGACGGGCGATTCCGACTTTTTGGTGGCGGGCGATGGAGTATTGATCGCTTACAAAGGCAATGCCGCCAATGTGGATATCCCTGAGGGGATTCGTCAGATCGGTCCCGAGGTATTTCAGGGACATAGGGAGATTACATCCGTGTCTATGCCGGATTCCCTGGAGATTATCGGCGAGGCGGCCTTTGCGGACTGCACAGGTCTGTCGGAGATTACCGGTATGTCCGGGGTGCGGATCATTCGGGACAGGGCCTTTTACCATTGTCCGCTGAATTGGGTAGTGCTGCCGGACACGGTGGAGAGCGTGGGACTGGGTGCCTTTGCCAGAGAGAGTATGGGCGGCGTAGTGTTGATACAGGGACAGATACCGGCCAGAGGGCAGGAGGATTCCGCAGACAGGCGATCCAACGAGGGTTATCGGGTCAATGCCTTTGACGGTGTGGAGTATGTGCTGGTCTCTCATGTCTTAAATTCCAGCCAGGAGCTGGAAGGAACGGTGCTAGACAGTGACCAGACAGTGTATAATGGTATCATAGGACATCTGGAAACTTCTGTTTTTGTGAATGGATACACCTATCTGACAGAGAATGAGGTACAGGGCAGAGCCTGGAGTCAGCAGATTCAGATCGGTGAAGAGAGCTATGAACAGCGGGGAACGGTGCAGTATCTTGTTCCTAAGTGGCTGGTTCCTCAGGGAGAGGGATTGACCATCGTGGGAGACACGGAGCTGCAGGCCAGTCTATCCCCTCAGGAGTCAGGAGACCTGCTGAAGGTACAGCATTTGAACGGCGTGGGTGAGGCAGAGCAACTGAATGAGGCTTATAGAAGAATCTATCAGCAGGAGCTGCCGCTTAGTACCATATGCTACACACTTTCACTCTATGAGGGCGCGAGCGGTGCCAGCATCAATCGTCTGGGTAAGCAGGCGCTGGAGGTGACATTGCCGTTGCCTTCGCAGATGCAGGGACAGGATTTGCGGGTGGTGACACTGGATCGCAATGGTCAGCTGGAATTTCTGCCAGCCGTAAATGATGGGCGGCAGATCCAGTTTTCCACGGACTATCTGTCTGTCTATGGTATTTATGGGAGTGGAACGCTTTTTGCCCAGGGCAACGTGGTGGATGGTCAAGTGGTGATCACCGGCTATGGCACAAGGGATAACTCCCCGGACACAGGGGACACCATTCACCCCAAATGGATACTTGGCACAGGATTTTTGGCTGCAGGCCTGGCGATATTATTGATGCAACGGAAGAGGAGAACGGCGTGACGAAAGTCACGCTGTTTTTTTGCGGCGCGGTTCATATATCGCAGATTCCTCTCCGGCGGCATATCTTATAGATGAGCGGGCGATTGTATAGAGGGATCAAGCGGTTGTCCGATAGAGAGACAGAATCGGGGGAAGGGCGGAAATGCAGCGCGTCAGAGAGGAGATAGGGGCAGGTCACATTAATTTAAAACCCTGGCAGAGGCATGGAATCACGGTGGCGGTTTTTGATACGGGCATGGCCGCGCATCCTGACCTGGAGGGGCGGCAGGTGGCATTTTTTGACTTTGTCCGGGGGAAGGGCAGGGAGGCGGCATGTTATGACGATAACGGCCACGGAACCCATGTGTGTGGTATTCTGTGCGGCAACGGCAGGATGTCTGACGGCAGATATAGGGGGATTGCGCCGGACAGCCGTCTGGTGGTGTGTAAGGTGTTGGACCATCAGGGAGACGGCAGCATGGAACATATGCTGCAGGGGCTTCTCTTTGTGGAAAAAAATTATAAACAGTATGATATCAGAGCGGTCAATATCTCGGTGGGAATCGGACAGCTCAGGGATCGGGAGAAGGTTTCCGCTCTGGCGGAGGCGGTACAGCGCCTGTGGAAACAGGGGCTGGTGGTGGTCTGCGCGGCGGGCAACAAGGGGCCGGGGGAGAATACGATCTCTGCCATAGATACGGGCGAGCGGGTAATCATGGTGGGGTGTCATGACGGCAGCTATCGCCAGGGAGATCCCGGCAGTTGCAGTCTGTACTCCGGCCGGGGACCGGAGGGGGGACGTATCCGCAAGCCGGACCTGGTAGCGCCGGGAACGGATATCATGTCCTGCAATGCCTTCTATCAGAGACGAAGGAGACCGGAGTACTATGTGGTCAAGAGCGGAACTTCCATGGCGACGCCCATTGTGACGGGCTCCGTGGCCCTGCTCTTGCAGAAAGAGCCTTATCTGTCCAACGACCAGGTGCGTGAGAGACTGATTTACTCGGCCCGGGATCTGGGCGCTCCTTGGAATCAGCAGGGGTGGGGGATGGTGGATCTGAGGAGTCTGCTGTAATTTTATCTACATTTCTATTGACATCTGCGGTATAATTGTATACACTTATACAGGCAACGGAACAAAACTACAGGAGGAGAAAGCATGAGAGATGATGAAACCTTCCAGAATCGGCCGGTGACTATGAACCAGCACAACAATCTGCTGGAGATCGAGGAGCATATGTATATATTGGATGACGTGGTTAAGCCCAATGTCTTCCGCAATATGTTCCCCTATTCGGAGATTCCCAAGATACCGTTTAACGATAGAATTGTACCTCACAATATGCCCAGGGATATCTGGATCACAGATACCACTTTCAGAGACGGCCAGCAGTCCAGGGCACCCTACACCACGGAGCAGATCGTGACGATCTACGATTATCTGCATCGGCTGGGCGGCCCCAACGGCATGATACGGGCCAGCGAGTTTTTCCTGTACAGCAAGAAGGACAGGGACGCCGTATATAAGTGCATGGAGAGAGGGTATCAGTTCCCGGAAGTCACCAGCTGGATACGGGCCAGCAAGGAGGATTTCAAGCTGGTTAAGGAGATCGGCATGAAGGAGACTGGCATTCTGGTATCCTGCTCCGACTATCATATTTTTATGAAATTGAAGATGACCAGGAGACAGGCCATGGATCACTATTTAAGTGTGATAAGGGACTGTCTGGAGGAGGGTATCAGTCCCAGGTGTCATCTGGAGGACATCACCAGAGCGGACATATATGGCTATGTGGTGCCCTTCTGTCTGGAGCTGATGAAACTGATGAGAGAGTACCAGATTCCCATTAAGGTGCGGGCCTGCGACACTATGGGCTACGGCGTCAATTATCCCGGCGCCGTTATTCCCAGGAGTGTACAGGGTATTATCTATGCCATACATACCCATGCAGGTGTGCCCCATGGGCTGATTGAGTGGCACGGTCACAATGATTTTTACAAGGCGGTGTCCAATTCCACCACAGCCTGGCTCTACGGCTGCTCCGGTATCAACACTTCCCTTTTCGGCATCGGGGAGAGAACCGGCAACACGCCGCTGGAGGCCATGGTATTTGAGTATGCCCAGCTAAAGGGCGATTTAAACGGCATGGATACCACAGTGATTACGGAGCTGGCGGAGTATTATGAGAGGGAGATCGGTTATCAGATTCCACCCAGAACGCCCTTTGTGGGAAAGAATTTCAATGTGACCAGAGCGGGTATCCATGCGGATGGACTGCTTAAAAACGAGGAGATTTACAATATTTTCGACACGGAGAAATTTTTAAACCGGCCCGTGCTATGCGCCATATCCAACACCTCCGGTCTGGCGGGTATCGCTCACTGGATCAATACCTATTACAAGCTTAAGGGCGAGCGTCAGGTGGAAAAGAATTCTCCCCTGGTAAAGGAGATCAAGACCTGGGTGGACGAAGAGTACGCGGGAGGCCGTGTGACCGTGCTGACGGACGAGGAGATTGTGGCCTGTCTGGAGCGTATATGTGCGGAAAAGGGTTATACCATTGGAGGCGGAGATGAGCAGTAATTATGATGTTAAGCAGGAGGTTACGGACAAGTACTCCCTGCGGGGCAGAGTGTTTCACAAGCTCAGAGACGATATTCTGAGTGGCAAATACGAGGAGAACGAGGAGTTGAAGGAGGTGGCTATCGGGGAAGAGCTGGGCGTCAGCCGCACTCCGGTGAGGGAGGCCTTTCGGCAGCTGGAGCTGGAGGGACTGATACAGATTATTCCCAACAAGGGCGCCTATGTGACTGGTATCACGGAAAAGGATGTAAAAGACATTTATATGATACGTTCTCTGCTGGAGGGGCTTTGCGCACGCTGGGCTACGGAGCATATCACTCAGGAGCAGTTAGCGGAGATGGAGGAGAATGTCTATCTGTCTCAGTTTCATGCTCAGAAAGGACATCTGGAGCAGCTGGCAGAGTTGGACAATCGCTTTCACGATATTATGTATGAGGCATGCAACAGCAAGATTCTGGAGCATCAGTTGAAGGATTTTCACCAGTATGTGCTGCGGGTGCGCAGAAAGACTCTGGCGAGCAAGAATCGTGGTCCCAAGTCCAATGAGGAGCATGAGGAGATTCTGCAGGCTATCAAGGCTGGGGATGCGGACAGAGCGGAGCAGCTGGCTAACCGGCACATGATTAACGCCTATGACAATATGGTCAAAAACGGCCTGCACGAGGCGTATCATGACCAAAAGCATAATTAAGAAAATGCGGAACTCTAAAACAGCATCCGTCCGCACAGCGCCCAGAGAATTTCCGGATGCCTAAGCAGCCGGAAATTGCTCTGCCGGAGAGGTGCTGAAGGAAGGATGCGGAACTCTAAATAGGAGGCTATAAGATGGAAAAGATTAGGATGACGACCCCGCTGGTGGAGATGGACGGGGATGAGATGACTCGGATTTTGTGGCAGATGATTAAGGACGAGCTGATTCTGCCCTATGTGGATTTGAAGACGGAATACTACGATCTGGGCCTGGTGCATCGCAATGAGACGGACGACCAGGTGACTGTAGATTCCGCCAACGCCACTTTGAAATATGGCGTGGCTGTGAAATGTGCTACCATTACGCCCAATGCGGCGAGAATGACGGAATACAATCTGAAGGAGATGTGGAAAAGTCCCAACGGAACCATCCGCGCCATCTTGGACGGCACCGTGTTCCGCGCGCCAATTCTGATCAAAGGAATCGTACCCTATGTGAGTAAGTGGGATAAGCCCATCACCATTGCCAGACATGCCTATGGGGATGTGTACAAGAATACCGAGATCAAGGTGCCCGGCCCGGGCAAGGCGGAGCTGGTGTTCACCGGGGAGGACGGCACTCAGATTCGGGAGACCATTCACGACTTTACCGGCGCAGGCATTCTGCAGGGTATTCACAACACAGAGAAATCCATATCCAGCTTTGCGCGGTCCTGCTTTAACTATGCTATTGACACTCAGCAGGATCTGTGGTTTGCCACCAAGGATACCATTTCTAAAAAATACGATCACACTTTCAAGGATATCTTTCAGGAAATATATGACCGGGAGTACGCAGACCGGTTTAAGAAGCTGGGAATCGAGTATTTTTATACTTTGATCGACGACGCGGTAGCGCGGGTAATACGCTCCGAGGGCGGATTTATCTGGGCCTGCAAGAATTATGACGGAGATGTCATGTCGGACATGGTGGCCACGGCCTACGGGGATCTGTCCATGATGACCTCCGTGCTGGTATCCCCCAGCGGTGTCTATGAGTATGAAGCGGCCCACGGCACGGTGCAGCGGCATTACTACAAGCATTTGAAAGGGGAGGAGACCTCCACCAACGGTATCGCTACGATTTTCGCATGGACCGGCGCGCTGAAGAAGAGGGGAGAGCTGGACAATATTCCGGAGCTGACAGCTTTTGGAGAAAAGCTGGAGCAGGCGTGTGTCAAGACCGTGGAGAATGGGAAAATGACCAAATCTCTGGCCTCTATTTCCACCTGTGAGAATCCGGTGGTACTTAATAGTCTGGACTTTATCAGGGCAATCAGGGAGACTCTGGACAGCCTGCTGTAGGCAGACGCTTTCCGGCGGTTTTTCAAATGGTCTTAATAGGGTTTCGGATGGGAGCATATCCCTGTCCGGAGCCCTGTTTTCGTGTTGAATATTTCCTGCAATTCATTGACATATTTTTAACGTTCAGATATAATAAAATTATCTACGAATTTATGCAATATCACAGGCTCAGCGGGAGAGAGGTATAATGGAAGAGAAGGAGATTTCCCAGGCGGTAATCGGGCGGCTGCCCAGATATCTGAGGTATCTTGGGGATCTGAGGGACGAGGGCATGGAGAGGGTTTCCTCGCAGGAACTCAGCGAGAGAATGAAAGTGACGGCCTCACAGATTCGACAGGATCTTAATAACTTTGGCGGCTTTGGTCAGCAGGGATACGGATACAATGTGGAATACCTGTATCAGGAGATCAGCAGAATACTGGGGCTGGACCGGACCCATCGTTTTATCATTATCGGTGCGGGCAATCTGGGGCAGGCGCTGGGAGGTTATCTGAATTTTGAGCGCAGAGGCTTTATATTCAGCGGGATTTTTGACAAGAATCCGGCGCTGGCGGGCAGGGAAGTCAGAGGGATCCGGGTACAGCCCATGGAGGAGATGGAGCAGTTTATCAGAGACAATGATGTGGACATTGCGGTGCTGGCGATTCCCAAGACCAGTGCGGTGGAGGTGGCGGAATGCCTGGTTCGCAATGGAATCAAGGCCATTTGGAATTTTGCCCATGTGGATCTGAACGTGCCGGAGGGGATTCAGGTGGAAAATGTGCACCTGTCGGACAGTCTGATGAAGTTATCCTACAATATCAACAGATATCTTCAGGAAAACGGTCATTGACGGAGTATGTGAAAGGACGGATGTGTGGTGGGAGACAAGTCGGAGCTTTATGAGCAGGCATTGGCCGGAAAAAAGGTGCCGGTGCTGACGCTGGACAACAAGTGGTATAAGCTGTTTACTAATCTGGCCGAGCTGCCGAGGATTCAGGAGCTGGAGAAACGGCTCAATGAGCTGATACAGCGGCAGGGTCAGTTGAACGTGGACTCCAAGAATATCAAAAAGCTGAAAAAGAAACTGATGGATGAGATCGTGCCCATGGCAAATGAGTTGGAGCAGGGGCGGAACAAGTCACTGGAGAAAAAGCTGGATGACCACAAACGCCTGATTGAGGAGTGCAACGAGAAACTGGAGCTATATCAGGATGAGCTGCTGGATTTACCGGGACAGATCGAGCAGATCAATCATGCCCTTATGCTGTCTACTATGAAATACTGCTATGAGAGTATGCAGGAGAACACGCGGCAGATTGTGGAGATAGCCCAGTGGGTGAAATACATTCGCATTGAACTTAAAAAAAATCTTGTCCGCAAGCAGGAAATGGAGTATCAAAACCGGCAGATATATTCCTATATGCACGATCTGTTTGGGGCGGACGTCATTGATCTGTTCGACATGCAGTATGATCCCCTGGCCACTGACCAACAGAAGAAGGCGGACGGAAACGGATCGGAGACCGGTAAGGAATAGAAACAGAGGGAGAGGGACCGCCATGCTGCGACGGTCCTCTTTTTGAGGTAAAAGTCATACATAATGGAGGAATATATGAAGTATGTAGTGGACGCCCGAGAGATGAAACAGTATGAGGAGACGGTGATCGACACCATGGGGATGCCATCTCTGGTGCTGATGGAGAGAGCGGCGATGGCAGTGGCGGAGGAGATTTGTCACTGGGCTGAGAGCGAAGGGCTGCGGGCGGCGGAAAAAAGAGTTCTGGTGGTTGCAGGCAACGGCAACAACGGAGCGGACGGCCTGGCGGTGGCAAGAATACTGTCTCAGGAGGGCTGGCAGGTGACGGTGTACCAGACAGGTCCCGCCGGACACAGTACCCGGGAGTGGGAGAGACAATATAAAATTATCGGATATTATCCGGTGCGAATGGTCAGCAACTGGCCTCAGGAGGAATATACTATAATTGTGGATGCCCTTTTCGGTATAGGGCTGTCCAGACAGATACAGGGAGAGTATGCGGATATCGTGAAGGAGTTGAACCGCAGACCGGGCTATAAGCTGTCTGTGGATGTGCCCAGCGGCGTACATGCGGAGTCGGGAAAGATCATGGGGGAGGCCGTGAGAGCGGATGTGACCGTGACCTTCGGCTGGGCAAAAAAGGGTTTGCTCTTCTTTCCGGGTGCAGAGTATGCCGGACGGGTGACTGTCAGAGAGATCGGCATCAACGAAACCTGTTTTGACGCCGCGGGGAAGAGGCCGGGGATGTTCTGTTATGACGAGCCGGTGGGAGAGCTTTTGCCTCCCAGAAAGCCCGACGGACACAAGGGGAGTTTCGGCAAGGTGCTGTTGATTGCGGGTTTTGAGCAGATGCCGGGGGCGGCGGTGCTGGCGGCCTTGGCAGCGTATCGCACCGGTGCGGGCATGGTGAAGGTGATATGCTCGGAGGAAAACAGAGGTATTGTGCAGACGGCGGTGCCCGAGGCGCTGTGGGGGGCGCCGGAAAACTGGCGGCAGGGCTGCGAGTGGGCGGATGTGGTGGTCATTGGTCCGGGACTTGGCAAAAACAGCCGGGTAAAGGAGATTTTGGCGGGGGTCTTGAGAGAGTGCAGTCTGCCGCTGGTGCTGGATGCGGACGCCCTGAATCTGATTGCCGGAGATATGAGTCTACAGATTTTGACTGCCGATCAGGGAAAAACGGGGAGAGGTATGATTCTGACGCCCCACGAGGGAGAATTGGCCCGGCTCAGCGGCAAAACGGTTTCCCAGATACGGGAGGATCGCGAGCACGCCGCCGGGATTCTGGCCCAGGATTTGCACTGCGTACTGGTGTGCAAGGGGGCGAGAACACTGATCTGCAGGGAACAGGGAGAAAATTGTGTGAATCTGACGGGGGACAGCGGCATGGGAACCGCAGGCAGCGGCGACGTGCTGAGCGGTGTCATAGCCGCCCTGCTGGCCCAGGGGGCGGATGCCTTCTCGGCGGCCAGCGTGGGAGTGTATCTGCACGGGCTGGCCGGGGAATCGGCGGCGGAGCAATACAGCAGCTATGGGATGACCGCCGGGAACCTGGCGGAGGCCATAACGGAGATTCTTGCCGGGCCGGAATACATGCAGAGGCAGAGGATATTATAGATAGAGATAAGGGCATTTTAGTTGGCTCTGCCAACTACAGATATGCGGGAAAGAGGATGTTATGGATAGCGTGGATAGCAGAGAATGGGAATACAGCAGAGTGTATGCACAGATCGATCTGGACGCCATAAGGGCCAATGTAGAACATATTGGCGCGCGGATGGAGCGGGCCAAAGTGCTGGCAGTGGTGAAATGCGACGGCTACGGCCACGGCAGCGTCCCCATTGCCAGGGCTATAGAAGATATGGAGGCGGTGGGGGGATATGCAACAGCCACCGCGGAGGAAGCGCTGGAACTGCGCCGTGCGGGAATCGAAAAACCCATATTGATTCTCGGCTACACATTTCCCTATGCCTACGAGGAGTTGATACGCAGGGATGTGCGGATGACGGTGTTTCGGGCCGACACTTTAAAGCAGCTTGAGGAGGCGGCTCTGCGAGTGGGCAAAAAGGCGTCTGTGCATGTGAAGGTGGACACCGGAATGGGCAGGATCGGCATAAAGCCCGGGGAGGAGAGCCTGGATTTTATGCGGCGGGTCGCAGAATCCGACCATCTGGAGTTGGAGGGCATTTTTACACATTTTGCCAAGGCGGATGAGAGAGATACGACCTATACATTGGAACAGATAGAACGTTTCAAAACATTTGTAGACATGACCGAGGCACATTTGGGGATAAGGATTCCCTGTCATCATGCCTCCAACAGCGCGGGAATCGCCAGATTCAGGGAGGCGCACCTGGATATGGTGCGGGCGGGAATCATTCTGTATGGATTATACCCCTCCGAGGAGCTGGCAGAGGAGGTCTGCTGGCTGCAGCCCGCCCTGTCTCTGCACAGCCACCTGGTCTATGTCAAGGAGATGGAGCCGGGACAGAGCATCAGCTATGGCGGTACCTTTACGGCAGCGGAGCGCATGCGTGTGGGAACCGTTCCCGTGGGCTATGGAGACGGTTATCCCAGGAGCCTGTCGCAAAAGGGCAGCGTTCTGATTCGGGGAAAGAGGGTTCCCATACTGGGCAGAGTGTGCATGGACCAGTTCATGGTGGATCTCACCGCCCTGCCCCAGGTGGGCGAGGGGGAGCCTGTGGTGCTGCTGGGACGGGACGGACAGGAGGAGATAACGGCCCAGGAGCTGGGGGATCTGTCGGGCAGATTCAACTATGAATTAATGTGTGATCTAAGTCCCAGAGTTCCACGGGTCTATCTCCGAAAGGGGCAGCTGCAGCTGCCATAGAGCAGCAGAGCGTCCGGAAAAGAAGTTCTCCCCACGCTTGAATACCTTGAGAAGAAATGGAAATACTCAGAGTAAATGAAAAATTCGAGAGGTATCAGGAAATGAAAAGAGGAGATATTTTTTACGCGGATCTGCGGCCGGTGATAGGTTCGGAACAGGGAGGAATCAGACCGGTGTTGATTATTCAGAACGATGTGGGCAACCGACATAGTCCTACGGTGATCTGCGCCGCCATTACCTCCAAGATGAATAAGGCGAAACTGCCTACACATATTGAGTTGAGCGCACAGGAATACGATATGGACAAAGATTCTGTGATTTTGCTGGAGCAGCTGCGCACCATCGACAAAAAGCGGCTCAAGACCAAGGTGTGCCACCTGGAGGGGGAAATCATGCAGAAGGTAAACAGGGGGCTCAGGATCAGTCTGGAACTGGATACATAAAATAGACTGTTCCTTGACGAATAGAGCTAATGATGGTATGATTAACAGCATCTGATACAAACAAGACAAAGGAGTGATTGGGAAATGGACGACAGTGGGCCCACTGCCAGTATAATTTTTGTGATTCTTGTATTGATTGATATGTTTTTCCATGGCTTTGGCGCGGCGGTGGAACAGCTCAACCCCAAGGATGTGGAGAAAAAGGCCGGGGAGGAGAGGGATCGCCGCTCCCAGCGGCTGCTTAAGATTTTGGAGGACCCCACCAGGTATGTGAATTCCATGCAGCTGGTCATCACCCTGAACAATGTGGTCATGGGCGGAGTATATCTGGGAATCTGGCTCAGGGCGGTGCGGGATTTTCTGGCAGGTTTTGCAGAGCGCAGCCTTGCCGGTATCGTGTCGGTTCCGCTGGTCGTGATAACTGTTCTTTCCGCGGTTCTCACCATGCTGTTCCTGCTGTACATATTGCTGACCTTCGGCGTGCTTTTGCCCAAGAAAATCGCCAGGCGTCTGCCGGAGAAGTGGGCTTATGCCAGCATAAATGTCGTGTATGTGGTGATGAAAATACTGACTCCTTTCACCGGGCTGGTGACGGTATCCGCCAATTTAGTGCTCAGGCTTTTCGGCGCGAAAAATGTGGGAGACGAGGCGGATGTGACCGAGGAGGAGATCATCAACATGGTCAACGAGGGTCACGAGCAGGGCATTATTCAGGCCAGCGAGGCGGAGATGATATCCAATATCTTTGAGTTTGGCGACAAGGAAGCTCAGGATATCATGACGCATCGAAACAATATCCTGGCGCTGGACGGCTCAGTGCTGTTGAAGGACGCTCTGGATTTCCTGGCGGAGGGCAAAAACAGCCGATACCCGGTATATGAGGAGAATATGGATCATATTGTGGGTATTCTCTATCTTAAAGACGCGCTGCGGTATCATCATACGGAGGACAAGCTGTACTGCAGTATCGGGCAGCTGGACGATCTGCTGCGGGAGCCGGTGTACATTCCGCAGACAAGGAACATCGACGAGCTGTTCCGGCAGATGCAGTCAAATAAGCTGCAGATGGTGATCGTGGTGGACGAGTACGGCCAAACTGCGGGACTGGTAACCATGGAGGATATTCTGGAAGAGATCGTGGGCAACATTCTGGACGAGTATGACGAGGAGGAGGATTTCATCGAGGAAAAGGGAAATGACGAGTATGTCATTGAGGGAAAGACCCCTCTGGAGGACCTGGAAGAGCGATTCCACATCGCTTTCCCTGAGACGGATTTCGAGACGCTCAACGGCTTTTTGATCGCCAAGATGGACAAGATTCCGGACGAGGACGAGGAGTTTGAAATCTCCGTGGACGGCTATCATTTCAAGGTTCTGTCCGTGGAGAACAAGATGATTCACAGTGTGTTGGTGACCAAGCTGCCGGAGGAGACTGCGGCGCAGGAGGAAGAGGGAGCCGCCGAGGAAGAGGCACAGTAATACAAGACAATAAAGGATAAGGAGAAAAAATATGTCAGGACATTCTAAATTTGCAAATATCAAACATAAGAAAGAGAAAAATGATGCGGCAAAGGGTAAGATTTTTACCATTATCGGGCGAGAGATCGCCGTGGCGGTGAAGGAGGGCGGCCCTGACCCGAACAATAATTATAAGCTTGCAACGGTTATCGCCAAGGCCAAGTCCAACAATATGCCCAATGATACCATTGAGCGAGGAATCAAGAAGGCTGCCGGAGATGTGGGCAACGTGAATTACGAGTATATCACCTACGAGGGTTACGGCCCGGGCGGTACGGCGATCATAGTCGACACACTGACGGACAACAAGAACCGCACCGCCGCCAACGTGAGGAGCGCCTTTACCAAGGGCCAGGGCAATATCGGAACTCCCGGCTGCGTGTCCTTCATGTTCGACAAAAAGGGACAGATTATTATTGACAGAGAAGAGTGCGATATGGAGTTTGACGATCTGATGATGATGGCTCTGGACGCGGGAGCGGACGATATCTCAGAGGAGGACAGCTTTGAGATACTCACCGACCCGGACGCGCTGGAGACGGTGCGCAAGGGATTGGAGGAGGCCGGCGTGCCCATGGTCAGCGCGGAAGTCACCATGCTGCCCCAGAATTATGTGACGCTGTCCGACGAGACAGCCATCAAGAACCTCACCAGAATTCTGGATATTCTGGAGGATGACGACGATGTGCAGAATGTGTATCACAACTGGGATGAGTAAGAGTAGACGCGAGGAGGATTGGTGATGGACAGACTGGCAATTGTTGTCCCCTGCTATAATGAGGAGGAAGTGTTGAAGATCGCTTCCGAGGCTCTGCGGGGGGTGCTGGACGATCTGACGGCCAAGAACAAGATCGCCCCGGACAGTTTTATTCTGTTTGTCAACGACGGCAGCAGAGACAGGACATGGGAGCTGATCGAGGAGGAACACGGCCTGTATCCCGACCGGGTTCGCGGGGTGAAACTGGCGGGAAATGTGGGGCATCAGTTTGCTCTGACGGCGGGACTTTTGACTGCTATGGAGCGCAGCGATGTGACAGTTTCCATAGATGCGGATCTGCAGGATGATGTGGCTGTGATCGAGGAGATGATAGACAAATTTCACGCGGGGAATGATATTGTGTACGGTGTTCGCAAGGAGAGGAAGACCGACTCCTTTTTCAAACGCACTACGGCGCAGGCATTCTATAAGCTGATGGCCCTGATGGGTGTGAAGACCATATACAACCATGCGGATTTCAGATTGATGTCCAGGCGGGCGGTGGAACAGTTTTCCCAGTACAGGGAGACCAATCTTTTTCTGCGGGGAATGATGCCGCTGATCGGCTATCAGACCGACAGCGTCTACTATGACAGAAAGGAAAGAGTGGCGGGAGAATCCAAGTATCCGTTTAAGAAAATGCTGGCGCTGGCATTTAACGGGATTTCCTCCTTCAGCGTAAAACCCATCAGCATGATACTGGGACTTGGCTTTTTCATTATCGTCTGTTCTGTGCTGGCAGCCGTGTACGCGCTTATCTCTTATTTTACCGGCAGAGTGGTGCCGGGGTGGACTTCGCTGATTCTCTCCATCTGGTTCCTGGGGGGACTGCAGCTGATGGCTGTGGGTATGGTTGGACAGTATATCGGCAAGATATATATGGAGGTGAAACAGCGCCCCCGGTACAATATAGAAAAGATATTGGAGTGAGGGTCTGGTAGAGGAACAGGAGCAGGAAACGTAGGATGAGTTGTAAGAAGAATGCGATAAGCTATGGAATATGGGCGCTGTATCTGATGGTGGTCGGCATTGTGCTGTCCTTTATGGGCATGGTTGTCGGCGGACAGAATACAGGCGTTCCCTATATGGCCTTGATTCTCCTGGCGCTGGCTTTCGGAATCCTTTTTCTGGTTTATTATCTGGCGAAAAAGATTGTGGACAGCGTGCAGGTCAAGAAGATGGCTTCCGGCAGAGCGGCCCTGGTAGAGGGGATTCTGGTGGTTCTGTTTCTGCTGGCGGGAATTGCGATGCGGGTCCTGATGATCGGAGGCGCAGGGGAGGAGGCAGCCTACTACGAGGTAGCCAAAGTGACGGAGAGCGGGATGCAGGTCCAGCTGGTGCAGGGCAGTATCTATTACTATCTCTGTCTGCTGAACGGACTCTTCCGTCTGGTGGGAAATAAGTGGATGGCGGGAATCGTGCTGCAGATCGTGCTGCAGATGATAGGAATAGGGATTGCCTATTTCGCGGTGCGGCGTCTCTCCAGCAAGGGACCGGCCCTGGTGTCTCTGGCGTTTCTGACAATGGCACCCGGCTCTGTCAGGGACGGGATCACTTACTCACCCAAGATGTTGTATTTTTGTATGTATGTATTGATATTGTTGATTATTGCACAGTATCTGTGGAGGAGCACCCGGCCGGGAGGCAGAGTTCTCACCTGGATATTGGCGGTGGTTTGCGGTGCGTTGGTGGCCTTTGCCGGGTACACGGATATCGTTGGTTTCACGCTGGCAATTCCACTGTGCGGTCTGCCCACGCTGAAACGGGAGCAGAGAGGCATGGCGCTGTGGGTGGCGCAGTTTCTGCTTTCCATACTGACGATGGCGGGCGTTTTCTGTCTGTTGGTGCAGATGGACAGCGTTATGAGCGGCTCCAGCTTTGAGCGGGTGCTGGGGGCATGGGGAGCCACCTACGGTCTTAAGGGAGCGGATTACGATTTCTTTTTCCGGGAGGGCGGTTATGAGACGATCCTTTTGATGGTGTTGATAGCGCTGGGATTATTTACCTTTATGCGACGGAAAAACGAAGAAATGTTCTCACCCTGGATAATGACAGTACTGTCAATTACATTGATGAGAATACTGGGAGTTGTGACTCCCAACATGAATGGCAGCTATCAAATGTATTTTGCCATGACAGGGCTGGCCGGTGTGGCGCTGAGTGAGCTTTTTGTCAGGGATGGCGGCATTTCTGCGGAAACTGCCGATATGTCCGAGGCGGTGGTGGACGATCTGGATGAGGAGCATACAGAGCATGTGCCTGTAAGGTCCAAGCAGCCTGCGATAGACACATGGCCGCCTCTGGAACCGGTGGCTGCAGCGGATGCGGTCGTTATGGAGGAGGTGGAGCGGTCCGGGAAACCCGAAGAGCCCGTCCGCCGTAAATTGCTGAGAAAGCAGAAACAACAGGAGCAGACAGATGTGCCGGTATGGGAATCTCTGACGCAGGAGCCTGCGGCAGAGCACAGCGAAACGGAGATTCCCGCAGTGGAGGTGAAAAAAGATATGACCGAGAAAAAGCAGGAAGAGATTACAATGCAGCAGGAGGAAACTCCCAAACAGGTGCAGTTTATAGAGAATCCGCTGCCCCTGCCCAAAAAGCATGTGAAGAAGGTTATGGACTATCCCATACAGCCAGAGCCGTCCCAGATGCATTATGACATTGAGGTGGATCCTAAGGATAATTTCGACTTTTAGCATACATAGTATTTGGCGCGGGCAGACGATAACTTTGTTTCGGAAGAATGAAAACCGCATATCTGGTTACGATAAGAGAAGAACCGTGATGGTTCTTTTCTTAAGTTATCCAGAGATTGGGGGATCATTATGAGCGACGAAAACAAACGCATTGAGGAAGAAGAGCATCGGGATGAACGCATTGAGAAGACAGGGCAGTTGACCCTAAACCAGAATGCGGATCACAAAAATATCCACCTGTTGTCCATAATTGGTGAGATCGAGGGACACGACAATCTTTCCGGTAATTCCAAAACCACAAAATATGAACATATTCTGCCCCAGCTGGCGGCCATAGAGGACAGCCGGGAGATCGACGGTGTGCTGGTGATTCTAAACACCATGGGCGGGGACGTGGAGGCGGGGCTTGCCATAGCCGAGATGCTGGCCTCCCTGAGCAAACCCACCGTGTCTCTGGTGCTGGGCGGCAGCCATTCCATCGGGGTTCCCATTGCCGTCAGCACCAGGTACTCCTTTATCGTGCCCACAGGCACCATGGTGATTCATCCGGTGCGCATGAATGGTACGGTTATCGGGGTGCCTCAGACTTTCGACTATTTTAAGCAGATTCAGGACCGCATCACCGGCTTTGTCTGCAGCCACTGCCGAATTGACAAGAAACGTCTGGAGGAGCTGATGATGGAGACGGGAATGCTCACCAAGGACGTGGGTACCATACTGGTGGGACAGGAGGCAGTCAAAATGGGCATTATCAACGAGGTGGGCGGCATAGACAGAGCAGTGGGCAAGCTCCATGAACTGATGAGAGAGAGGGATGCCAAAAATAAAGATGAGACAAATTAAAGGATGACAAGCGGGGCAGAAAATGCTATAATATTATTTAATTGTTCGGAGCCGAAAACACAGGCTCCGGACCCCCGACAGGAAAAAGGAGTACGATGAGATGGCAAATTCATCAGGCAGAAGGACATCCTCTTCGGCGGGCGGACGCGGCGGCAAAAAGACGTCCGGCTCCGGAAGGAAGGGAAATGCCCCTACATATGATTACGAGAAGGAAAGTGAACTGCTGCATGAGATAGGTCTGATTATTTTATTCATCGCTATGGTGATTTTGTTTTTGTGCAATTTTGGCATTATCGGTCCGGTTGGCAATGCGGTCAGCGGGTTTTTGTTCGGTCTGTTCGGCCTGACGGCCTATGCGGTGCCGGTGCTTTTGTTTGTGGCGGTGTCTTTCTGGTACGCCAATTCCGGCAATCCCAACGCTCTGCGCAAGCTGATATCGGGTATTGTGCTGTTCTTGATGATCGGCGTGGTATGCGAGCTTTTTGCAAAGAATATTCTGTCCATGGAAAAATATGATCTGAAACAGATTTTCGAGACGGCTCGTGAGAGCCGGATTGGCGGCGGCGTAATCGGCGGAAGCTTGGCCTATCTGCTGCACCACTATCTGGAGACCATAGGCACGGTGCTGGTGGTGCTGCTCTGCGGCGCAATCAGCTTTATTCTGATGACGGAGCGCTCCCTGATCAGCGGCGTCAAAAACGGCGGTTCCAGAATGCTGGAGCGCACCAGAGAGGACAGCGAGCGCAGGAGAGAGTATGTGAAACAGCGTCGGGAGGAGCAGGAGGAGGCTTATCTCAGCCGCAGGGAGCAGCGCCGTGAGGCGGACAGGCTCCGCCGGGAACAACAGGAGGAGGCCAGGACCAGACGCGAGGAGGAACGGCGGCAGAAGGCATTGGAGAAGGAGAGCGGCAGACAACAGCGCCGTGAGGAGAAAGAGACGGAAAAGATTCTGCGTATGGACAGAAAGGTGTCCGGCGTGATTTTAGACACGGCTATTTCCCGCGAGAACGAGGAGCGCAGGCGCGACGATATTCACGAAATCATGTGGAACGAGGACGCGGAGGAGTACAGCGTTTTGGAAACGGCGGGCAGTGTGGAACAGCAGCCGGGGGAGACAGAGAAAAAACCTGCAGGCAGTGTTTTTGATTTTGACAATATCCGCATTCGCAGCATGCATCAGCTTACGATTGACGAGGCGGCGGAGGAAGAGGAGCCGGAACAGTACTATTCCACTCTGGAGCCTGAGCCCGCAGCGCCGATGAACCCTCTTCGCGGCGGTTTCTCGGATGCGGCCAGTCCTCTGCGCAACGAAAGCATGCGAGAGACGGCGGAGCAGGATATCAGGATTCACAGGGAGGATATTTCGGAGCCGTCCCAGCAGCGCAGCCGACCCGCTGCCCGTCTAAAGGAGACGGCAGGGAACCAGGACGCTGTGACACAGCAGATCAACAGAGATATACAGAGCGCGGAGGCCAAGCCGCCGAAGAAATATATGTTTCCCCCCCTGTCCATGCTTCAGAAGGGCAAGAGCGGGAGCGGCGATTCCACTCAGGAGTTGAAAGAGACGGCCATGCGCCTGCAGCAGACACTGGAGAACTTTGGCGTCAGAGTCACTATCACCGACATCAGTCAGGGGCCCAGCGTGACCCGGTACGAGCTGCAGCCGGAGCAGGGAGTCAAGGTCAGTAAGATCGTGGGACTCACCGACGATATCAAACTGAATCTTGCGGCCACGGACATCCGTATCGAGGCGCCGATCCCGGGCAAGGCCGCCATTGGCATTGAGGTACCCAACAAGGAGAACATGGCGGTGGCGCTGCGGGATCTGCTGGAGAGCAAGGAGTTCAAGGATTTTTCCTCCAACCTGGCATTTGCCGTGGGCAAGGATATCGGCGGACAGACGGTGGTAGCCGACATAGCCAAGATGCCCCACATGCTGATTGCGGGAGCCACCGGTTCAGGCAAGTCCGTGTGTATCAACACTTTGATAATGAGTATTCTGTACAAGGCTCACCCGGACGATGTGAAACTGATAATGGTTGACCCCAAGGTGGTGGAGTTGAGCGTGTACAATGGCATTCCTCATCTGCTGATTCCGGTGGTGACGGACCCCAAGAAAGCGTCCGCCGCTCTGCACTGGGGCGTGGCGGAGATGACGGAGCGCTATAAAAAGTTTGCGGACTACAACGTCCGTGACCTGAAGGGATACAACAAAAAGGTGGAGGCCATGCGGGAGGGCGGCGACGATGAGGCTCCGGCCAAAATGCCGCAGATAGTGATTATCGTGGACGAGCTGGCGGATCTGATGATGGTGTCTCCCGGCGAGGTGGAGGAGTCCATCTGCCGTCTGGCACAGCTGGCCAGAGCGGCAGGCATTCATCTGATTATTGCGACCCAGCGGCCCAGTGTGGATGTTATCACCGGCCTGATTAAGGCCAATATGCCCAGCCGGGTGGCGTTTTCCGTGTCTAGCGGCGTGGATTCCCGCACCATTCTGGATATGAACGGAGCCGAAAAACTGCTGGGCAAGGGCGACATGCTCTTTTATCCTCAGGGATATTCCAAACCAGCCCGAATTCAGGGCGCCTTCGTGTCTGACAAGGAAGTGTCGGATGTGGTGGATTTCTTGAAAAATCAGGCTCTGGGCAATACCTATGCGTCCGATGTGGAGGAACAGCTCAAGAGTATCGGCTCTTCCGGCGGTGGGGCAGGAGGCGACGACGAGAGAGACGAGTACTTTGAGGAGGCGGGCCGCTTTATCATCGACAAGGACAAGGCGTCCATCGGCATGCTGCAGCGGGCTTTCAAGATCGGATTTAACCGGGCAGCCCGGATTATGGAGCAGCTCCACGACTATGGCGTTGTGGGCGAGGAGGAGGGCACCAAGCCCCGCAAGATTCTGATGAGCGCAGAGGAGTTTGAGCAGCTGCTGGAAGAGTAGCAGAGCTTATGCGATAGAAGAAGGAGACAGACAATGAAAACGGATATTCAGATCGCGCAGGAGGCAGCGCTGGAACCCGTCACTCTGGTTGCGGAGCGCATGGGCATTCCGGAGGAAGAGCTGGAACTGTACGGCAGATATAAGGCCAAGATTTCTGATACATATCTGAGGCAGATTCAGGAACGGCCCGACGGCAAGTTGATTTTGGTGACGGCAATCAATCCCACTCCCGCAGGGGAGGGAAAAACCACGGTCACGGTGGGATTGGGCGAGGCATTTGGAAAGCTGGGGAAAAAGGCGGTGATTGCTCTGCGTGAGCCGTCCCTCGGCCCCTGTTTTGGAATCAAGGGCGGAGCCGCCGGTGGCGGCTATGCCCAGGTGGTGCCCATGGAGGACCTGAATCTGCATTTCACCGGAGATTTTCATGCCATTACCAGCGCCAACAATCTGCTGGCGGCGCTGCTGGACAACCATATCCAGCAGGGCAATGAGCTGCAGATCGACACCCGGCAGGTGGTTTGGAGACGCTGTCTGGATATGAATGACAGAGTACTGCGCAATATTGTAGTGGGAATGGGGACCAAGGCGGACGGCGTAGTCAGAGAGGATCATTTTGTGATTACGGTGGCCTCGGAGATCATGGCTATTTTATGTCTGGCCTCGGATATGAGAGATCTGAAAGAGAGGCTCTCCCGGGTCGTGGTGGCATATAACTATGAGGGAGAACCGGTGACGGCAGGGCAGCTGCAGGCCGTGGGAGCCATGGCGGCGCTGCTAAAGGATGCCCTCAAGCCCAACCTGATTCAGACCCTGGAACATACGCCTGCACTGGTACACGGCGGTCCCTTTGCCAATATTGCCCATGGCTGCAACTCCATTATCGCCACCAGGGCGGCGCTCAAGATGGCGGATTACTGTATTACGGAGGCCGGTTTTGGAGCTGATCTGGGTGCGGAGAAGTTTTTTGACATCAAATGTCGTGAGGCGGGATTGGCACCGGATGCAGTGGTGCTGGTAGCTACCGTCAGGGCATTGAAATACAATGGCGGCGTTCCTAAGAGCGAGCTTTCCGCAGAGAATCTGACAGCTCTCAAGGAGGGGATTGTCAACCTGGAGAAACATATTGAGAATCTGCAGAAATACGGAGTGCCCGTGGTGGTGGCCCTGAATGCTTTCACGGCGGATACGGAGGCGGAGATCGACTATGTGAAACAGTTCTGTCAGGAGAGAGGCTGTGAGTTTGCCCTGGCCAGAGTGTGGGAACAGGGCGGCCAAGGCGGCGTGGAGCTGGCGGAGAAGGTTCTGCGGACTCTGGAGCAGAAGGAGAGCCATTTTCGGTTGCTTTATGAGGACAGTCTGTCTTTGCAGGAAAAGATCATCTGTGTGGCAAAGGAGATTTACGGAGCCGGTAAAGTTAATTTTGCCCCTGCGGTGATAAAGCAGCTTAAACGTCTGGAGGAGTTGGGCTATGGACAGTTGCCGGTATGTATGGCAAAGACGCAGTACTCTCTGTCGGACGACGCCACACTGCTGGGAAGGCCAAAGGATTTTGAGATGAACATCCGGGAGGCATATGTGTCTGCCGGGGCAGGATTTGTGGTGGTGCTGACAGGTACGGTGGTGACGATGCCCGGGCTGTCCAAGAGTCCCGCAGCCTATGGGATTGACGTAAATGACGAGGGGATGATTACCGGACTGTTTTAGAAGAGAGCGAGGGAAAGAGGTAGGAATGACACAGATTATTGACGGAAAAAAGATTAGCGAGGAAATCAAAAACGAGCTGAAGGAGCAGGTGGCGGCCTACAGAGAACAGGGAAAAGAGATATGTCTGGCTGTGATACAGGTGGGAGATGATCCGGCTTCCTGCGTCTATGTGCGCAACAAGAAAAAGGCATGCGAGTATATAGGAATCAATTCTCTGTCCTATGAGCTGCCTGCTCAGACCACGGAGGAGGAATTGCTCTCTCTGGTGGAGCAGCTGAATGCCAGGGAGGATGTGAACGGTATTCTGGTACAGCTCCCTCTGCCGGGGCAGATAGATGAGGAAAAAGTGCTGAACGCCATCAGTCCGCTGAAGGACGTGGATGGTTTTCACCCCATGAACGTGGGCGCTCTGTGTATCGGAAAGAAAGGTTTTGTATCCTGTACTCCCGCCGGAGTGATACAGCTGCTGAAACGCTCCGGTATCTCCATAAGCGGAAAGGAATGCGTGGTGGTAGGCCGCAGCAACATTGTGGGAAAGCCTATGGCGCTGCTGCTCCTTAGGGAGAACGGTACTGTGACGGTGGCCCACAGCCGGACGGAGGATTTGAGGGCTGTAACCCGCCGGGCTGACATTCTGGTGGTGGCGGTGGGCAGGCCGCAAATGATCACAGCGGACTATGTAAAAGAGGGCGCTGTGGTCATTGACGTGGGCATACACAGGGATGAGAACAACAAACTGTGCGGAGATGTGGACTATACCTCCGTGGCGCCCCATTGCAGCGCCATCACCCCGGTTCCTGGAGGCGTAGGTCCTATGACTATTGCCATGCTGATGAAAAACTGTGTGGAAAGCGTGTCGATTCAGGCAGCTTTATTTGATGAAAGGGCGGAGTAATTCTTATGAACTGTCCGAAATGCGGAACGGAAATAGAAGAGGGCTCTCTCTATTGTACGGTCTGTGGAGAGGATATCCATATAGTTCCCGATTTTGAGTCCGAGGTGGAGCAGAGTATGCAGGACACCATGGAACAGATAGCGGAGGAACTGCAGGATACCCGGAAGACTGACGCGGAGGAAAAACCTCAAAAACCGAAAAAAAGTTATCTGGGATGGCTGGCAGGTATTTTTTTCCTGGTTATCCTTGTTCTGGCAGGCGTGATTGTCGGCGCATGGTATCATATGGAGCATTCTGTGGAATATCAGTTGTCCCGGGCTGTACAGTGTGCCAGGGAGCAGAAGTATGAGCAGGCGGTGGACTATTATCTTCGCGCGCTGGAGCTGGGCAGTACAGACCAGGAGGTGGGATTTGCGCTGGCGGACTGCTATTATGCCATGGACAATGTGGGCGGCTACGAGAACCAGCTGCTGGAGCTGATCGACGGCGGATTGCTGAATCAGAATCAGCTGGAGAGAGCCTATGCGGGACTGATACAGTCCTATCGGGCCAGAAATGATTATCAGACGATTGACAGTCTGCTGAATAACTGTGATAATGATGTTATCAGGAGCAGCTACCAGAACCTCCAGGCCAAGGCGCCGGAATTCGGATTTGAGGAGGGGTACTATCAGGAGATTATACCTCTGAAACTCAGCTCCAACACGGCGGGCACCATCTACTACACCATGGACGGGTCCGAGCCTGACGAGAGCAGTACGGTTTACACTGCGCCAATCTTTCTGGACAACGGTGAGCACACGATCAAGGCGGTGTTTGTGAATCAATATGGACTGGTCAGCGATGTGGTGACGAAGACATACCAGATCGAGCTGCAGATTCCCATTGCGCCGGATGTGGAGACCGCCAGCGGCGAGTACAGCCGCCCCACCATGATATGGATCAACTGTGAGGACGGTGATGCAATCTACTATACTACAGACGGCACGGTACCCACGGACAGGTCCACCAGATATACAGGAGCTATTCCAATGCCGTTGGGCGATTCTGTGTACTCCTTTGCGATTGTAGAGGAGGACGGAATTGTGGGGGAGGTGACCCAGTGCAGCTACAGCTTACAGCTGCACACGGATATCACGGTGGATATGGCTACCATAGCAGTGTATAATGAGATGCTGCGAACCGGGCGAATCCAGACCCCCGAGGGATATGCGGGAGAGAACGGAGTATACCAGTATCGGTTCCAGTACCCTCTGACCATCGAGGAGGAGGATTACTATATTTTTGCGGAGCTGCATATGGACGAAACTGGAGGCAGCATCCGAACAGGCAGCTTTTATGCGGTTCAGGCATACAACTGTATCTGTTACAAACTGCTGATTGACGAGAGCAATACCTACAGCATAGCTGAGATACCATAAATTTGCATCGGAAAGATGCGTAACTCAAAACAGCATATACCCGGACAGTGCACAGGAAGGGTATATGCGGAACAGAGGTTCTAAAGAACCTCAAATAGGAGGAGAGTATGTACAAGATTTTGAAAGCAGAGGAACTTACCACCAACATCTATCTGATGGAGGTGGAGGCGGAGCGGGTGGCAAAATACTGTCAGCCCGGTCAGTTTGTAATTGTCAGGATGGATGCGGAGGGGGAGAGAATTCCTCTGACGATCTGTGACTATGACAGGGAAAAGGGCACTGTGACCATCGTGTTCCAGATTGTGGGCGCGTCCACTCAGATGATGTCCGAACTCAGGACAGGGGACAGTTTCCATGATTTTGTGGGACCTCTTGGCTGTGCGTCCGAGTTTGTAAATGAGGCCCCGGAGAGCCTTAAAAACAAAAAAATTCTGTTTGTAGCCGGAGGCGTCGGCGCTGCGCCGGTGTATCCCCAGGTGAAGTGGCTCCACGAGCACGGTGTGGCTGTGGATGTGATCGTGGGCAGCAAGACCAAAGATCTCCTGATTCTGGAGAAGGAGATGGAGGCTGTGGCGGGCAATCTGTATGTGACCACTGACGATGGTTCCTACGGCAGGAGCGGCATGGTGACACAGACGATCAAGGATCTGGTTGCGGAGGGAAAGCAGTATGACCAGTGCGTGGCCATAGGTCCCATGATCATGATGAAATTCGTCTGTATGCTGACTAAAGAACTGAACATTCCGACAATTGTCAGCCTGAATCCCATTATGGTGGACGGCACGGGCATGTGTGGAGCCTGCCGTGTGACTGTGGGCGGCAAGGTGAAATTTGCCTGTGTGGACGGGCCGGAGTTCGACGGCCATCAGGTGAATTTTGACGAGGCCATGAGCCGTCAGCAGATTTACAAGACGGAGGAGGGCCGGGCCTTTTTGAAAGCCAAGGAGGGTGCTACCCACCATGGCGGATGCGGAAACTGCAACGGGTGAGGATAGAGTAGGAGGGAGAACAGATATGGACGTATTGAAGAAAGTACCTGTCAGAGAGCAGGATGCACAGGAGCGTGCAAGGAATTTTGAAGAGGTATGTCTGGGATACAACAAGGAGGAGGCCATGGAGGAGGCAGGCCGCTGCATCAACTGCAAGAACGCGCAGTGTATCAAGGGCTGTCCCGTGGCAATCAATATCCCGGGCTTTGTGGAGCAGGTGAAAAACGGCGATATCGAGGGAGCTTACCAGACCATCAGCCAGTCCAGCGCCCTGCCCGCTGTGTGCGGGCGTGTGTGTCCCCAGGAGAGCCAGTGCGAAGGCAAGTGTATCCGGGGCATCAAGGGCGAGCCGATATCTATCGGCAAGCTGGAGCGCTTTGTGGCGGACTACGCCCGGGAGCAGGGCATCAAACCCGAGGGCGCCAAGGAGAAGAAGGGCAAGAAGGTGGCGGTGATCGGTTCCGGCCCCGCAGGTCTCACCTGCGCCGGGGATCTGGCGAAAATGGGCTACGAGGTCACGATTTTTGAGGCCCTGCACGAGCCTGGCGGCGTGCTGGTGTACGGGATTCCTGAGTTCCGTCTGCCCAAGGAGGCAGTAGTGGCCAAGGAGATTGAGAATGTGAAATCTCTGGGCGTGAAGATCGAGACCAATGTGGTGGTGGGTAAATCCGTAACCATCGACCAGCTGCTGTCCGAGGAAGGGTTTTCCGCTGTGTTTATCGGTTCCGGCGCAGGTCTGCCCAAATTCATGGGTATTCCCGGCGAGAACAGCAACGGCGTATTTTCCGCCAACGAATATCTGACCAGAAGCAATCTGATGAAGGCTTTTGACGAAAATAGCAATACCCCCATCATGCGGGGCAAAAAAGTGGCCGTGGTGGGCGGCGGCAACGTGGCGATGGATGCGGCCCGCACCGCTCTGCGCCTGGGCGCTGAGGTGCATATCGTGTACCGCCGCAGCGAGGAGGAACTGCCCGCCCGTGTGGAGGAAGTACACCATGCCAAGGAGGAGGGCATCATCTTTGATCTGCTGACCAATCCCACCGAGATTCTGGCGGATGAGAAGGGCTGGGTGACCGGCATGAAATGTATCCGCATGGAGCTGGGTGAGCCGGATGAATCCGGCAGAAGAAGGCCTGTGGAGGTGCCGAATTCCGAGTTCGTGCTGGATGTGGACACGGTTATCATGTCCCTGGGAACCTCCCCGAATCCGCTGATTTCCTCTACCACAGAGGGGCTGGAAATCAACAAGTGGAAATGTATTGTGGCCGAGGAGGAGAACGGCAAGACCACCAAGGAGGGCGTTTACGCCGGCGGAGATGCCGTGACCGGAGCAGCAACCGTGATTCTGGCAATGGGCGCGGGAAAAGCGGCCGCCAAGGGGATCGACGAATATCTGTCCAGTGTGGGATGAAAAGAACTGTCGGGGTAAAACAGAGAACAAATGACTGGGGGATTGCATAGCGCAGGCACTGTCTGCGCTATGCGGAAAAGAGGTAAGTATGTTGATATGTCCTAAGTGCAGGAATGAGTACAGAGACGGGATTACCGAATGTGCGGATTGCGGCTGCAGCCTGGTGTCGGAGAAGGAGATAATAAATAAGGTTCCGCTGACCTTCGGGGGTGAGGAGGAACTGACCCGGCTGAAGGAGTATCTTGAGTACAACGGCCTGCAGGATATGGAGATCGTCTATGACGAGAAAGAGGCGGTACACGAACTTCTGCTCAACGAAAAGGACAGGCAGAAGGCTATCAAGCTGGGTTCTGTGTATATGCAGCAGGAGCAGGTGCGGCAGGCTGAGGAGGCTGTACGAATCCAGGAGGAGCAGGCCCGTCAGGAGGCCGAAAAACCTCAGCCGCAGTGGTTTGGCATGGGAACCGAGGAGCCGAAGGAACAGCCGGTCCGCCACGCACAGCCTGTGCGCAGGTCCTCACGGGGCTATCAGAACAAGTCGGAGCAGGCGGCGGAGAACAAATCCTCTGCATGGACGCTGTTGATCGTGGGCAGCGTGGGGCTGGTAGGGCTGGTGTTGCTGCTGACGGGAGTGTTGCCGCTGCAGCTGCAGGGCAGTAACCGCTTTATGATCGGCGGCATCATGGGAGCCATGTTCGTGATTTTTATAGTGATGGGCTTTGTCTCCCTTAAGAACTCCAAACAGTATGCCAAGGAGGCGGACTCCGAGAACTCTCTCAAGAATACCATGGAGAAATGGTGTAAAGAGAATCTGGATGGCGCCAAGATAGACGCAAGTTTGCAGTTGTCCACCATGTCCGAGACAGAGTGGTATTTCCACCGGACGGCTCTGCTCAAGGCGGTGCTGAACCGCCAGTTTGTGAATCTGGACCAGGAATTCCTGGATCACTTTGTGGACGATATGTATGATTCCATTTTCCCCGAGGGTTAGAGGAAAATGGACATATTTGAACGATTTGATTTGCCCGGAGCCCGGAGAGTATTTCCCGGGTTTCGGGCAGATTTATAGGGAAAGTATGAAACTAACGTTTCATATACAGATTTGTGCAGTATCGCAAGCACGGCTTGCGATATGCATGTAGAGGAAAGATACGAGCGTGGTCTGCAATTTCCACAGAGAGGTGAAAGACTGTGAGGATTACAATATTGTGTGTGGGGAAAATCAAGGAGAGTTTTTACCGGGAGGCCATTGCTGAATATGTCAAGCGGCTGAGCAGATACTGCAGGCTGGAGATTGTGGAAGTGGTGGATGAGAAGACTCCGGACGGAGCCTCGGCGGCGTTGGAGGAGCAGATCAGAGAGAGGGAGGCTGACCGCCTGCTGGCCCGCCTGGAGGAGGGGGCATATGTCTGTACTCTGGAGATTCAGGGCAGACGCTATACCTCTGAAGGCTTTGCGGAGCTTATTAATCGAGTGGGTCTGGGCGGACAGAGCCATATTGTATTTGTGATCGGCGGCTCTCTGGGACTCCACGAAAAGGTGCGAAAGCGCTCCGACCAGGCGATCAGCTTTTCGGATATGACCTTTCCGCACCAGCTGATGCGGGTGATTCTGTGCGAGCAGATCTACCGGGCATATCGGATCATCAGAGAGGAGCCATATCACAAGTAAATGCATAAGAGCATGTAGGTTCAGGCGAAATGGTAGGAGAAATATAGGAAATTTGCTTGTTATCTAAAACCCAAATAAATCACAATAGTGGGAGTGTAAAATAAATTGCGATGCACTAAACGAAAGGAATTGAAAGGATACCTGAAAGAACATGATATGCTGCTTTTATATGAATCCTATTGTAACGGTGAGGAACTGCCGTTTGATTGACCCCATACAGAAGATGTGGCGGTCAATATGGCCGCCACAAAAAAATACACACTTTGCTTGACAAACCCCAAAAATCAACATAAATAGTTTGAATCACAGAGGTCGATAATCATGCCACTCGCCTGCGGACGTAGCATTGCGACAAGGATCGTTTGCCATCGAAACAATTGTTTTGCGTGGTTCAAACTCAGATTCAATAACTTTACCACACTTACTGCACTTCCATTTATTCGAATTACTAAGTCGATTCCTCGCTTGACTTTTGGCATCAGAAATAATATCATCAAAAAAGCCCATCAATTACACCTCCTTCCTATTGAATTAAAGTTTTTGCGTTCTTAGATAAAAAAGGCAGGCAGACCTCCCCTTGGTTCAGGTAGCACTTAAGCTCACTGAATACGAAATGCACAGACATTATAGTCGCAATTATCTGCTCTGGGTAAACCATGTAATATCATGTATTCCTCCTCGCATAGTGTTAGACAGCATTTTCTCTTCTCTAACATAATTCCTACCACCTTTTTCTTTATCATACTCCAAAATCTCTCATTTCAGGTCTGCTGACAGCAGACATTTCTTGCTTTATAGGAAATTCCGATTTTAAGGAACAGAAAAAGAACAAGGGTTTATCGAACGTATGTTAGATAAACTCTTGTCTGGGAACAACAACAGAACGACACGGTTTAGAAGATATAAAAACCTTCCATACCAGCCTCGTCATCAAACAAGTCGTCTTCATTTAAGAAATAATCCATATCCAGAAGGTCATCCTCGCTCATGTGTCGAATGTCCTCGGATGCCATGCCTTCTGGTGGATTATCCATATATTTTTTGCGTAGTTTCTCTGGGTTTGGGTTCATAAGCACGGCCTCCTTTGAAAGGGGTATACCACAGGAATGGGATTTAAGGAAGTTATGCGGACGACCTCCTTCCACGGGAACGGGACATGACATTCTCGTACATTTCTTCCAGAGAAACACGCTTATGGTTAAAGTAGAGTTCTAAAAACAATTTTGTTGTGCCACACTTGCATATCTTTTGGGGTCGTCTCTTCCGCTGTCATCGATGATAGTGTTGACAGGTCTAGGAACTGATCTGATATCTTCTGGTACTGCCGTAAAAACCACTCATTTATATAGTCTTATCATACATTATTAGGACTATATATATAATTGTTTATGGCATGTTTTACAAGAAACTCGAAAAGAATCTGAGCGAAAAAGCAGGCTAAACGGGGTAAAACTGGTAGATTCTTATTTGCTAAACGGAACGAAAGCCAGTTACGGAACAATTTTGCCGCATTAAGGGCATTTTTCTATAGTCCGACAGTTGGGGAAACTTTTAATTAAAGGAGATTAGATAAAAATATTGGGGCTGTGGCTTTGTGAATATTGTATTTTGCAGGTATCCTGTGTATAATGGTAGTAGAAAGCAGGAACAGGAGGAAATATGGCGATAAAAGAGAGTGTGAAGACAAACTGGGAAGAATTAAGCATATCCAATGATTTCATGTTTGGGAAGATCATGCAGAATCAGGAACTGTGTAAGGAACTACTGCAGAGGATTCTGCCGGATTTAAAGATAGACCATATCGAATACCCGGAACTGCAGAAAAGCATTAAGCCGGATGTGGATGCTAGGAGTGTCAGGCTGGATGTATATGTACAGGATAATAAGGGTATTGTCTATGACATAGAGATGCAGGTAAGTGACACAAAGGAACTGCCAAAGAGAAGCCGTTATTACCAGAGTATGATCGACCTGCAGCTTATTGATAAGGGGCAGCATTATAAAAAACTGAACCGGAGTTATATCATATTTATTTGCCCTTTTGATGCATATGGGAAAGGCAGGCATATCTATACCTTTGAAAATATCTGTAAAGAAGACAACAGTATTTCAATGGGCGACGAAGCGGTAAAGATATTTCTGAATGCTGACGGAACAATGGATGATGTCAGCGATGAGCTAAAGGCATTTCTGGATTATGTGGCAGGGAAGAAGCCGGAGGATTCCTATGTGGAGAAGCTTGAAGAAGCTGTAAGGGAAGCCAGGAAGAACAGAGAATGGAGGCATGAGTATATGACATTGTTGATGAGAGATCAGGAGAATGTGGAAAAAGGCAGAGAACAGGGAATTTGGGGAATGATATCAGCCCTGAGGGATTTGGATATACCAGACAGTACGATATTGCAAAAGCTACAGGAAAAGTTTTTGCTGACAAAAGAGGAATCACAGAAATATTTAAGTCGGTGATTGGTGTAACAGGGCAGAGCATATAAAGTGTTCTGCCTTATGTGTATCTAATTAAAGGAGAGCAAATACTTATGAATACGTTAAAGTCTGGCGATACCATTGGAATTATATCACCGAGCTGGGTAGCAGATAAAAATGATTATGAAAAATATGCAAAAGGCATTGAAGGATTGGGATTTCAAATCAAATTTGGAAAAAATATTTATAAGGACACTTATAGATACACTGCGAGTGTCAGGGAACGGGTTGATGACCTGAATGAGATGGTATATGACGAAAATGTAAAGATGATATTCTTTGGCGGCGGTTATGGAAGTGTTGATCTACTTCCGTATATAGATTATGGAAAAATAAAGGAAACCCCAAAACTTTTTCTGAGTTACAGTGATGGAACATCAATACTTAATGCTATATATGCCCAGACCGGTATAACGACATATTATGGTCAGACACCGGGACTATTTGATAAGATCAGTGAGTACGACAGAGAACAATTTATTTCACATTTGATAAAAGGAAATGTAACTGATTTTATCAGTAATAGCGATTGGCATACGATAACAGAGGGGCGCTGTGAGGGAAACCTTGTTGGAGGGTATTTACTTAATTTTGTTTTGACTTTAGGAAACAGATTTTTTCCCTACCAGACAGACAAGAATTATATATTGTTTATTGAAGAATTAGATAAATTCCAATCGGTTCAAGGTGTCAGTATGTTTTTAACCTGTATAGGGCAAAGCAAGTTAATGGAACAAGTTACAGGGTTGTTATTTGGGCATTATTCGGATGATATTTCACCGTATTTATTTGAAATACTCGAAAGATTTGGCCAAAAATATAATATTCCTGTCGCTTATTGTGATGATTTTGGTCATGGAGCTAATCATGCAATTTTTCCTATTGGAAGAGAGGCTGTTTTGGACACAAAAAATAAGGCATTATTATTCCGATAGAGTATATTTGAAATTGTTTTCTTCACTTTATGCTGCATGAAAAATCCTATTTGGAATACTATTCTGAGAATGGAGATAAGAGATGAGTATTTTACTTGCAAGACACGGGGAGACTGATTGGAATATCGCTAAAAGAG